>CAZXRB010000010.1:0-67216 GCA_964642845.1 uncultured Nitrospira sp. | reverse complement strand
CCCCGGCAGACAATCTGTCTCGTGGTCGCCAGGCGGGAAGATCCCACACCCGGACGGCTGGCTCCGGAAGAGTCTGTCGAGATGGACCGCTAATGCCGGTGCCGGCTGCGGCGCTGGGACAGCAGTTCACGAATCAGCGCGCCCATGAGCGCGAGCGGCACCACGAGCAGCAAGAGATACCATGCACCCCACAGCGTCGGATCATGCATGATGGCCTCCTTGTCGTTCCCAAAACCCCTCGCAATCGCCGTGCCGTGAGAAGAGACGCGGCGTGGATCGGCGACAATCAATACGTTGCGTCATGGTCGCTCGCCAGGGGACTGCCTCTGCCGCGCGCACAGCACAGCCACGTGAGAAAAATGCAACGGCTTGTGCGCCGAATCCCACAGGGCGGCATGGCCTTGACCCTCCGGCGCGGACTCGCGAATAATGCGCCGGCTGTTCACATGGAGAGCGCTACCGGCGCCACGACGGGTGATCATGGCGAGCGGCCAGGCGGGTGGTGAAAGGTCGCGCGTATGACACCGTCAGCATGGTCCCGTCAGGATGTGACGAGGACGGATGACGGTGTGAGAGGCCGAAGTCCTTATCAGGCACGTCGATGATCAGAGCCCGACAGAGCCGGCGTTTCGGCGTTCAACTTCCGACGGTGTGCAGGATCGACGGCGACCGGCATGACGCGACCACGCTCAACCTGTCGGTCCATGGCTGCGCGCTGACCGCCGAGCCGCTGCCCGCGGGAGACGCCGCGGTCGCCTTGGAGATCGATCTGCTGAACGGCGCGCCGCCGGTCGTCGTCGAACTCGCAGCGGTGCGGTGGGCAGCTGGCCATCGCTGCGGCCTGGAGTTTATCCGGATGGCGCCCGGGATGTCGGCCCGGTTGAAGGCGTTCGTGGAGCTGTTGGAGAGCACGCCGTAGCGGCACGGCGGGCGGTCCGCCGCTATTGCATAGCCACGGCGCGGACTTGCCGGTAGGTGGTGAGGCCGCGGAGCACCTTCTGGATGCCGTCCTGCACGAGCGTCACCATGCCGTCGCGCATCGCGGCGCTCACGATCTCGGCGGTTTTGGCTCTGGACTGAATCAAATTCTTGATCTCCGCCGAGCCGACCAGCAGCTCGTGCAGCGGAATGCGTCCCTTGAAGCCCGACCGGTTGCAAAACTCGCAGCCCCGTCCCCGATAGAACGTCAGCTCCGGCGTGTATGCCACGCCCAGGCGGCTCCAAAAGGCCGCCCCGTATCCCTGCGTCAGCTCCTCGTACTCCTTCCGATCGGGGTGATACGGCTCCTTGCACTGTTCACAGATGCGCTTGCAGAGCCGTTTGGCCACGACGCCCAGCATGGCGTCGGCGAAATTGAACGAGTCGCAGCCCATGTCCAACAGCCGCGTGACGGTCTCCGCGGCGCTGTTGGTGTGCAGCGTGCTCAACACCAGGTGCCCGGTCAGCGAGGCCTCGATGGCGATGTCCGCCGTTTCCTTGTCCCGCATTTCCCCGATCATGATGACGTCCGGGTCGGCGCGGAGAAAGGCGCGCAGGGCGGCGGCAAACGTGAAGCCGATTTTCGGATGGACCTGCACCTGCCGCAGCCCGTCTTGCGTGATCTCGATCGGATCCTCCGCCGTCCAAATCTTCCGCTCGTCGGTGTTGATGTGCCGCAGGAGCGCGTGCAGCGTCGTCGTCTTCCCGCAGCCGGTCGGTCCGACGCACAGGATGATGCCGTAGGGTTTCTCGGCGAGCGCCTTCAGGTGCGCCAGGACTTCCGGCTGAAACTCCATCGCTTCCAGCGGAATCGGTTCTTTGGCGGTGAGCAGCCGCATGACGACGTCTTCGTTGCCGCCGGCCGTCGGCAAGGTGGCGACGCGCAGCTCGATCTCGCGGGCCTGGGCCAGCTTGTAGCGGATCTTGCCGTCCTGCGGCTTGCGCCGTTCGGAGATGTCGAGGTTCGCCATGATCTTGAGCCGGGAGACGATCGCGCGGCGATAGACGGCTGGGATGCGCATGTAGGTGAAGCAGGTGCCGTCCACGCGGAACCGCACGGCGGTTTCCTTCCGATCCGAGTAGGGCTCGATGTGCACATCGGACGCGCCCAGGCGGTAGGCTTCGGCGATCACTTGATTGGCGAGCCGCACGATGGCGGAATCGTTTTCATCGATCTCGCTCTTGTCCGCATCGACGGCATGCTCGGCGCCCGCCTCGTTGACCAGCTCGCCCAGGATTGCGCTGATGGATCCGCCGGCGGTCTGGCCCCTGATCACGAGGATGTGCTGCTCGATGTCGCGCCGCAGGCCGACCGAAAAGCGGATGGTGTAGCCCGGGAAGGCGCGGCGGATATCGAGGCCCTTTTCCAGATCGTGCGGGTCGTTGATGATGATGTCCAGGATGGCTCCCTGGCGCTTCAAGGGGATCCAGGCGTTCTTCCGCAGGTAGTCCAGGCTGAGGTTCTTGAGCAGATCGGGATCGATGACGGTACGTTCGTCATACGGCACGTACGGGCATTGATAGAATTCGCTCAGCGCTGCGCCGAGGTCGGCTTTCGGCACGTGATATTTGTCGAGCAGAATCGTTTCGAGCTCCAGGCCCCGTGAGAAGGCTTCTTCCACGGCGGCGTCCAGATCGCTTTGGCTCAGGAGCCCCCGGTAAGCCAGACAGTCCAGCAGACTGCGTTCCATCGCGCGGCGAAATTTCTTGGCCATAGGTGCTTGTGGTCAGCGGTTCGACAGTCCTATGCGCAGTCGCACATGGGCCAGTGAAGGCGATTCTATCGCATCCCATGTTATGCACAACCAAAACGTCGTTTGCGCGATCCGGTCATGTGGCACCCCATGTGGGGAAATGCCTGTGTTGAGCCGCAGGATTCAATGGTGCTAACGTACAGCCACCCTGCGGAATCCACGGCAACCGCACGGCGAGCACCCGATTTGCCTATACGGCAACGAGATTCCTATGGATGACCTCGGCTGGCTGCTTCTGAGCATCGGGATCGGCTGGGCAGTGGTCGAAGTCGGCCGCCGTTGGTATCGCCGCCGGATCGCGGCCAAGCTCGCGGATCGCTTGCTGGAGGACATCGTCAAGGGGAAGGACGCCTTCCGGCGATAATCGTCACGGTTTACGGACGATCCGATCCACCGTGCCGCCGCCCGCCAGCCGGGCGAACTGCTGGCGCATCGTATTCACGCGCGCGAGGTAGCTCGTCGCGTCGTGGTCGCCGCAGCGTTCGTGAGGAAGCAGCCTGAATCCTCGACGGGCAAAGGCCTGGCCGGCCCCCGCGCCGCAGAGATGGATCACGGCGGCCAGGTCCTGTTTTTGGCGCAGCGTCGGGGTCGCCGACCGGCGGTCGCCGATCGCGCGCGCCACGCGCCGGTCGAGATAGGCGGCCGTCATTTCGATCGCGTGACTGGGGACCACGCGGGTGTACAGGCTGTTGAACCAGCATGAGCGCCAGTCGTGCCAAGCCCCATCCTCGACCACCACATGATCGTGGACGCAGAGCCGCTTCGCCTCCTGAAACGTCCCATCCGTGATCTGAAACATGCCCACCGCGCTCGATGCCGGTTCATACAGCGCGAACGGATTCCAACTCCACTGCCAGCGCCAGTAGGTTCGCGCGATCGGATTGCCGGCGCCCTCCACCTGCGCCAACGCCGCCAACAAGTCGGGGGTGATGACGGCGGTCGAATGTTCGCGAAACAGCGAACCGTACTCCCGCCACGTGGCGGCCAGGCTCTTGTCGAGCACACTGTCCAAGGGAAAGAGGACTTCGGTGGGTTTCTTGACGGCGTGATAGAGCCAATTCACGGTGAGCCACAGCACGACGGCGAGCGCGCCGCCGACCACGAGGCGGAGCGCGGGCGGCGATTTCCACCAGGCGCGGAGAAAGGTCCGCAGCTCCCGCCACCGCCAGCGCGCGAACCGCCAGAGCGACTTGAGTAGACGGCGGCGCGACCGGCGGCGCGGTGCGCGTCTGCGACGGTTCACACGGGGAGGCATGGGGGAAGAGTAGCAGAAAACGGAGGCAAGCGGCGGGCCGGCCACGCGGAGCTACGAGCGCGGCGCAAGTCCGAATCATGCACAGGACAATTATTTGCGGATCCGAGCGGAAAGCTCTTCATAGATGGATCGGCGATGGCCGACGGCCATGACGCGGATGGCGCCGGTTTTGCGGTCGATGGCATAGATGATCCGGAACCGGCGGACTCGGAACTTCCATAAGCCGTCCAGCTCTCGGAGCAGCGGTTCACCACAGTGAGGATCGGCGGCAATGGCGCGGATCGCCGACTTGATCGAGCGTCTCAGGTCGGGATGAAATGAGCGGACGACAGCGGCCACGTGTTCAGGAATAACCGGTCGAAAAGGCTTCACGCAGTTCGCCGCTTGTTCACGGGACTGAGGGGCTCTCCGAAGACATCCTCAAAGGAGAGGCCTTTCTTGCCGGCTTTGTAGAACGTCCGGCTTTCGGCGATCTGCTGCATCACATCGGGATCGCTCAATACATCCAGGGTCTCCTTCAGGCGCGCATACTCCTGCACGTTCACCAGCACGGCGGCCGGACGGCCGTTCTTTGTGACCACCACTTCCTCCTCACGCTCCTCGACGCCGGCTACCAGTTCCGGCAGCCTGGTCTTGACCTCGGATAGCGGCAATGTCTTCGCCATGGCGATGCTCCTATTTAATGACCACAATTCTGGTCATACTGTACGGCCATGGGGGCCAATATGTCAAGAACTGAGAGCGAGCGGCGCCGTAGCGACGGGCTGGAGCAACCGCTCGCTCAGTACAGCACGGACGGGAGAAAGGCGCCGGCGGGTTTTTGATAGAGGCCGCGGCTCATGAGCGTCATCGGTTGCACGACGCGCAGGCCCCGGGCGAGGCACCAACGGAGCAGGTCGGCATTCCGCGTGGGCAGCAGGAAGCCCGGCCCTGCAAACCCCGGCGCCGCGCCGATGAGCGCCTTCAGATCGTCGTTGGTCCGACCCACCGCGTGGGCGAAGTAGCCGATGTTGGTTGCATAGCCGGTGATCTTCCCATCATGCTCGACCACCGTGGCGGTTCCGTCGGCGATGGCCTGCGCCACCTCGCTATGCCGGTCGTGCCCATGCACATCCGTACAGAGCCGGTCGCAAGCCGCGAGATCGCCGGGTGTCGCCTTCCGCACGCGATAGCCCGGCAACTCCAATCTGAGCGGCGGTCCTTGCAACACGGTCAGCGGCTCCCGCGCCTGGAAGTCGAGCTTGGTGTACACGGACAAGGAGCGGTTGTGATACGCCGCCTGGACGAGCCGTACGCCCACTTGCCGCCGGCTCTGGGCCCGCTCCAGCACGCGCTCCATCAACTGGCGCCCGATTGAGCCGTTCTGCGCCGTTGGCGCGACAGTGATGGGTCCCACCCCAGCAATGGTGTCGCCCTCCCACAGAAAATTGCTGCCCACGACCCGCCCATCCGCTTCGGCGACGACCGAATACACATCGGGCCGGGAAAAAATCATCGACAGCAGGCCGATGGCGATGTCAGGGGAGGGGAAGTCAGGAGGAAAGTTGTGCTGGTCGGCAATGGCCTTGAAGGCTTCGTAGCAGATCCCGCCACACGCCGGAGCGTCGGCTGTTGTGCCGGGTCGGAAAGAAAGGTGCATGTGGCGCACTCTCGTTGGAGAAGAAGGGTAATGCCGCATGGGGAGAGCAGTCAATGAGCGAGAAAGGAGGAGGTGGACTTGAAGGCCTGGATTAAAAATGTACCGGGAGTCTATTCCGATATCCAACAACGTTATACTTCCATTGCTCTCTCTCCATCGCTTCCGTATGATCGTCTCTTTCATTCTGCAGGAGGCATCATGGCGCAGATTACCGAGGTCGCTCCCGATGTGTTCCGTATCACTACCTTCGTCGAGGCGGCTAATCTGCAATTCAGCCAATTCTTGGTGCGCGACGAGGAGCCGCTGCTGTTTCATACCGGCCTGCAGGCGTTGTTTCCCGCGGTGAAGGACGCCGTGGCGTCGCTGGTCGATCCTCGAACGCTGCGCTGGATCGGCTTCAGCCATTTCGAGGCGGACGAATGCGGGTCCTTGCCGGAGGTGGCAGGCGCTGGCGCCGCGGGCGGAGGCCGTGAGCGACGTGTTTGGAGCGTAGGCGAACGATGCGGGGCCGCTGGCGAGGCTGGGGCCGGGCTGCGGGTCTTGGAGCGCCATGCTAGAGTTAGACTGAGTTAAACTCTTGAGGGGGGACGACATGGCGCGGAAGACAGCGGTCCTTGGATTTTCGGTTAGCCCCGCCCTCGCGCGGGAATATGAACGTCTCGCGGAGCGTGAGGGGACGACGAAGAGCGAGTTGTTCCGTCGTATGGTGAACACATACAAGCGGAACGCGAGGAGCAAGAATTTGTTGCGCTCCAGCGAAAGATGGCTCGCCGTGCTCGAAAGACCGGACTGTTTACCGAAAAGGAGGTCGAGCGGATCGTGTTTGAGGACCGCTGATGAAGGTGGTCTTCGACACGAATGTGTTTGTGTCGGCATTCCTCTTCCCGGGCAGTCAGGGCGAAGAAGCCCTCCTGCTCGCCCACCGGCGTAAAGTCCTGCTCTACAGCTCAGTGCTCATTCTTACCGAGACCGCCCGTGTCTTTCGGACAAAGTTCGACCAATCGGAAGAGCACATTATCGCGGCGTTGAAGATGATCGGTCGAATGGCAACCATCGTGCACCCGTCGCGTCAGGTGACAGTGCTAGAGGATGTGCCGGATAACCGCATTCTCGAATGTGCGGTGACTGCTGAAGCCGACATCATCGTGACGGGTGACCGTCATCTTCTCAAGATCAAAGAATTTGAGGGAGTCCCTATTGTGCGCCTCGCCGATTTTCTGAAAACGATCACGCCCGACTGAGTACGCGATCGCTGTCACCGGTGCGACCCTCCTCCTGCTCCCTTGATCCCCTGCGTGCGATCAGCTATAAGCCATCAACCGATCTCGCCTCACTGGAGTTTGAGTGACCCATGGCCGCGACGCCTGTCACGCGGATCAAAACCAAGATGCCGGCTCCGTATGAGCTGACGGGCATTCGCCAGGATACCCACGATACCAAGACGTTTTGCTTCGCCCTCCCGGACGACGCCACGCTCGACATGCTGCCGGGCGATCATCTGTACGTCCATGCCACGCTGAACGGGAAGGCCGTCAAGCGGCCGTACACTCCGTCGTCCACGCCCGGCATTACCGGCTATTTCGATCTGACCGTGAAGCGCTACCCCACCGGGGGCGTGTCGCAGTATCTCCACGACCGGAAGATCGACGATCTCGTCCTGATGAGCGGTCCCAACCCCGGCGGCCATTGGGTGGATGGAATGGCCCAGCGGGTGGGATTCGTCGCCGGCGGGACGGGCATCACGCCGATGATCTCCATCATCCGCTGGATCGTGGCCAAAAGCCTGCCGGTGGAGATGTTCCTTGTCTTCGCGAACAAGACGGAGGCCGACATCATCTTCCGCGCGGAGTGGGATGAGCATGTGCGGGAGCATGCCAACTTCCATTGCTATCATGTGCTGGAACAGCCGCCTGCGGGATGGACCCAGGGAGTCGGGCGCGTGACCGAGGAGATCCTGCGCCGGCAACTGCCGCCGCCCGGTCCGGACACCGTCGTGTTTCTCTGCGGCCCGCCGCCGATGGTCGATGCGCTCGAAGGCGTCCTCAAAACGATCGGCCACGCCGAGCAGGCCATC
This sequence comes from uncultured Nitrospira sp., assembly GCA_964642845.1. Classification (GTDB taxonomy): domain Bacteria; phylum Nitrospirota; class Nitrospiria; order Nitrospirales; family Nitrospiraceae; genus Nitrospira_D. The sequence continues at coordinate 59,516 of CAZXRB010000010.1, read as the reverse complement.
GTGCTGCCGTGAGCGCAGGTAAGAGGTGAGGAAGGTACACAGCCCGACGGTGACCTCGCGCCACCTTCTTGAGTGATGTGGCGCGCCCGACAGGACTTGAACCTGTAACCCCCAGATCCGTAGTCTGGTGCTCTATCCATTGAGCTACGGGCGCATCGGAGGAGTGGTGAGTTGTGAGTGCTGAGTGCTGAGTTGAAAAAGAAGGGTCGATCACTGGCTGGCTAAGACCGTTCTCTCTCAGTACGCGGCACGTTCACTCTCAGCACCGATTGGATAGCAGAAGGGTTATACAGGTCTCTGGGAGAAAGGGTCAAGAGACAAGGGGACGGAGGCGCCGGCGGGCCGCCGGCGCCGGATTGCCATTAGAACACGCTCTTACTTACCTCATTGGAGTACGTGCTTTCGTTGCCCGCCGAATCGTAGGCCGTGATAACGAAGAAGTAGGTCGTGCCGGTCTGCAGGCCTGTCGCCACATAACTGGTTGCCGTGCTGCTCAGCGTGGCGACCGGCGCGCCATAGGCCCCGGAGGCTGTCGCCCGATAGATTTTGTAGCCCGCCAGATCCGATTCCGTATTGGCATTCCATGACAACGTGGCCGTGCCGGCCGTCGCACCTGAGAGCGTCAAGGACACCGGGATGGTCCTCGGACTGTTCGTGGCGCCGCTCGCCGTGATGGTGATCGTGCCATTGTAGGTGCCGGCCGCGAGCCCGCTGATGTTGACGGTGGCTGTGAGTGTATCGGTCTCGGTCGTGGTCGTGCCGGATGTCGGCGTCACCGACAGCCAGGCGGCGTTGTCACTGATCGTCCAACTAAGAGTGCCGCTTCCGGGGTTGGTAATCGTGAACGACTTGCCGGCTGGATTCGTCCCTCCCGCTGTCCCGCTGAAGGCCAAACTGGTCGGACTGAAGCCGATGGTCGATGCGGCCGGCGCGGTGGACACCGTCAAGCTCACCGGAAGCGTCTTTGATGTCGCGCCCGGTGCCGACACCGTGATGGTCCCGTTGTAGGTGCCGGCGGCCAATCCAGTGAGATTCACGCTGGCGTTCACCGTGCCGGCGTTCGTGCCCGACGCGGGACTGAGCGTCAACCAGGCGGCATTATCCGACGCCGTCCATGACAGGGTGCCGCCGCCGCTGTTGCTCACGGTGAAACTCTTTGCTGCCGGATTCGTGCCGCCCGCCGTGCCTGAAAAGGCCAAACTCGTCGGTGACAGCGCGAGGACGGGCGCGACGGTGGCGGCTCCGACCGTCAGCGTCACGGGGACGGTCTTGGTGGTCGCGCCTGTCGCGGTGATCGTTATTGCGGCCGTGTAGGTGCCGGCGGCCAATCCGGCGAGATTCACGCTGGCGTTCACCATGCCGCTGTTCGTGCCCGACGCCGGACTGAGGGACAGCCAGGCGGCATTGTTGCTGGCGGTCCATGACAACGTTCCTCCGCCGGTATTCGACAGGGACAAGGTTTGCACCGGCGGATTGCTGCCTCCGGCGGTCCCGCTGAAGCTGAGCGCAGTGGGCGACAGTCCAATGACGGGTGGAGCGGGATTCACCGTGAGTGTCACGGGCACGGCGGTTTTCCGGATCGTGCCGTTCAAATTCACGACGGTAATCATGAGGCTGCTCGAATAGGAGCCGGCGGCCAGCCCCGACGCGTTGACCGCGACTTGAATCGTGTCCTGTTCCGCGGAAATCGATCCTGACGCGGGGCTCGGCGAGAGCCACGCGACAGGAGAGGCGGCGGTCCAGTTCTTTTCTCTCGATCCCCGTTTCCAGATCGTGAGCGTCTGCGCCGGCGGATTGGCGCTGCCTTGCGTCGAGACGAAGGCGAGCGAGGTCGGGCTGTATCGCAGCGCGAAGGCGGAGGCGTGGGCGGCGACGACTAGAACGCTCGACAAGCCAAGGATCAGGACTTGCTTGCGCCAGTGACCGAAGCCGATGAAAAAGACCGCCGAACAGCCGCGCCAATGCGCCATAACGAGACTCCTTTGCGTCAAGTGGTCGCCACGAGATCAGCGGTGACTTGAGCAACGCCTGTGCCGACCTTCGGCAAGCCGGCCCCTACACCCAAATGCAAGGAAATCGAGCGAACGTAGGGCGCATTGTCGGCGCGAGCCTGCAGGACAACGTTCGTACACTTGTAGGCTGCGCCATGCAGACGCGGCGCAGGCCTCGGTAAACGGCTGGTACGCGATCTGTAAGAGGTCTGTGAAGCGAGTTCCTTTTTGCGTTGGATCGCTCGCCATGAATTGGAACGACAAATTTCTATCGAAGACCTGTCGGCTCCTGTAGAATCGGGCTCATTCCCAGGGACGAAAGGAAGGCAGGTGTGCTATGCCGAGCGTACGTGCGGTGGAGGAAGCGGCCGCCGAACCGATACACGCGGCCGGGGCTGGATATTGGCCCGCAGTCTGGCCCTGGATAGTAGGGACGATCTTAGCGGTGGTGATCGGCTCGTGGCTCGTGTGGCTGTCAGCCTATCTCCAGCGAAAGTTTGCCGAAGACGACATCCGCGCCGCCTGCCAGCGCGCGATGCCGGACACGGCGGACCGCTGTTTCGATACCGTAGTCATTCAACGGGGAGGGATCAGACGGTGACCGCATCTAGGATGTCGGCACGGCGCCATTGTGTTCTGGCTTGGATCATCGCAGGAAGTTGTCTCTCCGCCATGACCGCCATGGCCGAGGACACGACGCCGAATCCCCGCACGAAGGTCGAGCTGAGTATCGGGACATGGATCAGCGTAGGAAACACCACGTGGAGTCACAACGCCTCCGCTGTTTCGCCGCTGGGGAACCCGACGTCCAAACTGACCTACGTGGACCATTCGACGAATGTGGTGGAAGCCACGGCAAAGATTTATCTGGGACCTCGTTGGTTTCTTCGCCTGAATGCAGGAGGGGCGTCTCTTGGGGGAGGACGGTTAACAGATGATGATTTCTTGGCCCCGGATGGAGGAAGTCCGTCGTTGCGCACCCATAGCGATATCAACGGCGGCGGCATGGTGTATGTCAACGCTGATGCCGGGCTTCGAGTCCTCAATTATCCAAACGGCAGAGGGATGCTGGAAGGATTCGTCGGATTTCAGTACTGGCGTGAAGAGCACAAGGCGTTCGGCGTTCGGCAAGTGTCTTGTTCGAATGCGGGAGCGACCACCGACTTGGACCCCAGCGCGCCCGGTGTACAGCCTTTGTGTATCCCGGGCTCTGCGCCGCTGAGCAATTCCATTCTGGCCATCACGAACGTGGCGTCGTGGTATTCAATCAAAACCGGTTTGCAGACCGAATATCGGGTCACGCGGTGGCTCAGTGTGCAGGGTACGGCCGTCTTCAAACCGCTCACCGTCTTTGAGAACGAGGATACCCACCATTTGCGCGGCGATCTCCGGAGTCCCAGTTTCACGATGTTCGGGGTCGGTATCGGCGCGGATGCCGAGGCAGGTGCGCGCGTGTATTTCTCACGGAACCTGTCGCTGAACGTGGGCTATCGGGTTTTCTGGAACCGCATGTTGGACGGGACATGGAAGAATCACCCCGTCACAGGAACGTCGGATTCGTTTCCCCTGCGCGAATTCCATTCGATCCGGCATGGCGTGACAGCCGCGCTTACGTTTGCCTTTTAAGCGATTGGTCGTCTGTCACCGCCGCGGCCGTCCTGACGGCATGGTTTCCTCTTCATATTCGAAGAAGAGCCGCTTGGCTTCGGGATGCAAGTGGTGCGGGTGTCCGTAGGGAATGCCCAATGTCTTGAAGAGGGGCACGAGCTTGCCGTTCGGGTGGAGATAGCCGGCCCTGAGCGGCACGGTGCGTTTGCTGTGCCGGACCAACTGGCAAGTCGTGGGGCGGATGGATGTGAGCCAGTCCGCGATGTCTTGTGGGTTGCCGATCGACGCCGAGAGCAGCAGCAACCGGGCCTGCGAAGGGCAGAAAATGATCGTTTCTTCCCAGACCACTCCGCGTTCCGGATCCGCGATGTACTGAGATTCGTCCAGAATCACCAACCCCAGCGTGTCCAGCCGCACGTCGATCTCGCCGCTGGCGGCGTCATACAACAGATTGCGGAGAATCTCCGTCGTCATGATCAAGAGCGGCGCCTGGCCGTTGTCCTGGCGGTCGCCCGTGAGGATGCCGACACGCTCGGCGCCGAAGATTCTGGAAAACTCGGTGTACTTGGTATTGGAGAGCGCCTTGAGCGGCGACGTGTAAATCACCGTACGGTTGTCCTCCATCGCCCGCCGGGCCGCCTCCACCGCGACGTAGGTCTTGCCGCTGCCGGTGGGCACGCTGACCACGACATCGGTCTCGCTCAACGCGGCCAGGGCTTCCTCCTGCCACGGGTCCGGCACGAACGGCTGCGGCTCGGGCACGCCGATGCCTTCCAACCAAGCGCCCATACCGACGGCGGGCCCGGAGGATTCCGGTTCCGCGGCTTTCGCGTGGGGTTTCTTCGGCGTGGCCGGCGCCGGCTTTGCCGGTCGGTGTGCCGGCGGGGCCGCTTCTTGCGAACGCGCCCGGCGATCTTCAATCAACGCCTGCAAATCGGATTCGAGGCCGGCCCGGTTCGCGTGTTGGAGCAGCAGCTCGATCAAACGGCGCTTCCCGGCCCGGAAATGCCGGTGAATGCGCCCCCGCGCCAGGCGATGCAGAACATTCACCGGCTGTTGGGCAAGCAGTTGCTCAAGTTCGTCGGTGGTCATCTCAGATAAGTTCCTCGTGAAGCGTGAAGCGCATGCGATGCACAGGCAGCGACAGTGGAATTCGCGAACGCCGCTTCGCGCGCGACGCGCGCCGGCATCATGGCAATTCCTCCAGCACGCCGCGCCGGATGAGCGCGATGGCCTTCGAGGCCGCGTCGGCCAGACCCGGGTGGGTGCCTTTCAACGTATGCAGCTGCGACAAGAACTCCAGCGTCCGCGCCAGCAGGCGATAGATGTCGCCTTCCGCCATCGTGGTGAGGCGGCACAACCCAATCCAGGTCAGCGTGGGTTCCGCGATCCAGCGCTCGGCCAGCGCGGCGACGTCCGCCCGCAGCAACGGCGGGTCTTCATAGGCCGACAAGCTTTGCGCCAGCTTGCGGACTTGCCCCAAGAGGGAGCTCAGGCCGGGGCTGATCCGCGGAAAGGCCCCGGGCCGGTCATCGTCGTGGGCGATGCTCGCCATGACGCCCGTGAGGACCGCCGGCTCCACGCCGGAAAGCGCCTCGGCGCGGATCAACTCCGTGATGAGCAGGGAATGATCGATGCGGATGAGCCGGGCCCATTCGCCGTCGGCCGTCAGCTGGCCCTGCGGCGTGAGATAGCCGAAACGCTCGAGGACCTCCACACGCTCCTGGAACCGGTGCCACAGGCTCGTGCGCAAGGCTTGGATGGATTTCAAGTGCCGCTGCTGCTCCTGCCGCAAGCGCGACGCGACGGCGAAGTCTTTCTGGCAGGCCGGCCGCGATGGGCACGTCGGGCAGGGGAAATCACCCAGCGACTGCACGATGGAATCCGGCAGCGTCTCCGTCTCCTTTGAAATGAGAATCGGCAGGGTGGGCACCCGTCCCGGCAATTCCGCCAACTGCTGCGACAAGTCCTCGAACGACTCGGCGGTGCACCAGGGATAGGTGGCCGTCTCCTCGCAGTCGAAGACCTTGTCGTACACTTCTGTGACAATGCTCGCGGGACATTCCGTCACCGCTCCGTCCGGCCGCAGCAGCGTCACCATCGGATTGCGTTGTCCTTTGCTGCGGTACTGGCGCAGCACGATGCCGCGTCCCCGCGCGAGCCCCACCACGCGGCCGGGCGTCATGAAATGGAAGCGGGCCGCCACCTCCGGCGGATCTTCACGCCGCACGTGATGGCGCGAGGACTTTTGGCGGCGGGCCTGATCGAACGTGTGCCACTGCGTCACCCAATCGGTGCAGACGCGGGGTCCATACGGCTCCATCTGCGTCCGGAGATCGTCCAACTTCCGCTCCAAAATCTCCGCGCGCTGGTTGAGCTGGAATTGCGCGAAGCTCTTGGCCAGGATGGATTGGATCTGTTCGTGCGGGTGCGCTTTCAGGAGATTGAGCACCATCGGATAGGTAATCGTGAACTGGCTGTCGATGGCCTCCGGATGGCCGGTGAGTCCCTTTGTGAGCACGGTGAGCTCGATATAGGGCGAGGGCGTCACGACGACAAAGCCGACGAGATCCTTGCCGCGGCGGCCGGCCCGGCCGGCGATCTGCTGCACCTCGCCGATGGTGAGGTCGGTGAAGTCCCGGGACTTCCGGATGCTCGACTGGGTGATCACCACCGTGCGGGCCGGGAAATCGACGCCGGCCGCCAGCGTCGTCGTCGCAAAGACGGCATCGAGACAGCCTTGGCGCATGAGCTCCTCGACGGCGATCTTCCACGACGGCAAGTGGCCCGCGTGGTGTGCGGCGACCCCGATGCGCTGCACAGTCGGCAGCAGCGGATGCTCGGCGATGCTGGGATATTGCGCGATGACGCGCCCCAGGGCCGCGGCAATCGCCTCCTGGCGCGCCGGCGGGAGCACGATGTCGGCGTGATCGAAGGATTCCATCGCCTCGTCGCAGGCGCGGCGGGACGTCAAGAAGACAATGGCGGGCGTGAGGGACTTCTGGCGTAGCGCGGCGATGAGGTCAACCGGATGAATCGACGGCGGCATGCAATTTCATTCCCTTTGAGATCACGACAAGACCCGACTCCGTCACGGTAAACCGCTGCTTGTCGGCGTCGCGGTGGTAGCCGATTTCCGTATGCGGCGGAATGATGACGTCCTTGTCGATGATGGCGCGGCGGATGCGCGCGTGTTCGCCGATGACGACGTTTTCCATGACGATGGACTCGCGCACGTCCGCGTGGTCCTGGACGCGGACGTTGGGGGACAAGACGGAGTTCTGCACGCGGCCCCCGGACACGATGCAGCCGCCGCAGACGATGGAATCCAGAGCGACGCCCATGCGGCCGCCCTGGTAGTCCTGCGCAAACACGAACTTGGCCGGCGGGTATTGCCCTTGATACGTCCGGATCGGCCAATTGGCGTCATAGAGATTGAACTGGGGATCCACGGCCACCAAGTCCATGTTGGCTTCCCAATAGGCGTCCAGCGTGCCGATGTCGCGCCAATATTGGACGGCCTTCTTGTTCGCGTCCTGGAATTTGAAGGCGTAGACGCGGCGGCCCGCGATCATGCGCGGGATGATGTTCTTGCCGAAGTCGTGGGCGGTCTCTTCGCGGGCGTCCTCGAGCAAATGCTCGCGCAGGACCCTGGTCCGGAACAGATAAATCCCCATCGACACGAACGCATGGGCCGGATCACCGGGGATGCAATCCGGCACGGCGGGCTTTTCCGTGAAGCGGGTGATCCGGAAATCCTCGTCCACGCTGATGATGCCGAAGCGGCTGGCGTCTTGAATGGGAATATCGATGGCCCCGACGACGGCATCCGCGCTCTTGGCGATCAGCCAGTGGTACATCTCGGAATAATTCATCTTGTAGATGTGGTCGCCGGCGAGGATCAGGACGAACTCCGGCTGCTCGCCGTCGATCAGAAACATGTTTTGAAACACGGCGTCGGCGGTGCCGCGGTACCAGTCCTCGCTGATGCGTTGCTGCGGTGGGACGGACGCGATGTACTCCCCGAGCTCCGAGTTGAAAATGTCCCATCCCACGCGGATGTGGCGGTCAAGGGAGTGCGACTTGTATTGAATGAGGACGGCGACCTTGCGCAGGCCGGAGTTCAAGCAGTTGCTTAGGGTGAAGTCGATAATCCGATACTTGCCGCCGAAGGGGACGGCCGGTTTCGCGCGCTGCTCGGTGAGCGGGAACAGACGTTCCCCTTTGCCGCCGGCCAGCACCATGGTAAAAATGTGTTTCATCGGGCGGAATTCTAACAGGAGCCGCCGGAAATAGAAAGGAAGCGGCGATTGACTTCGCCAGGCCGGGCGTGAATACTAGCCGCCGACGCACTGTGACCGAAGAAGAAAGGAATCAGCATGAAGCGTGACATGGTCGTGGCCGCGCTCCCCCGCCGCAGCGGCAAACCCCCACGGGGATCGAATGCCTCCGCCGAGCCTCTGAGCGACATGGCGTGGCGGCTCGAACGGCTGGAGGGCCAACTGCAGAAACTCTCCGAGCTCGTGCGGGACCATGCCGAGGATGTCGATCGTCTCGTCCGGATCGTAGCAGAGGATCGCGACGTCATCCGCCGGCAATTGCTCCGAAAACATCACGAGAAGGTGCGCGTCCGCAAGCATCTGCGCGAGTCGAACTCCAAAATCGGACTGGACGGCTGATCTCCGGCCGCGCCCCTGCCGCTCGAGCTGCGTCGATCCCTCGCATTGTGTTTTCAAGCGCCCCGAAACTCAGTATAATGACCCCCATCTTCACGCGGGCGCCGTCAGCTCTCCGCAGTTCACCGACACGAGTGGTGCAGTGGGCAACATCAAGAAGGGGATGCTCTTGGCCGGGGCGCTGGGGTGGGCGCTGTGCGCCGGCCCGGCCAGCTACGCGGCGCCACCCGGGGCCGGACTGCCCGATGCCGCGACCAAAACCGCCCCGACCGCGCAGAGCTTCCGGCTGAGCCTCGACGACGCTCTCGCGTTGTTTCTTCGCCAGAACCTCGATCTCATCATCAGCAAGTTCGGCATCGAGTATGCGCGGGGCCAACGGATCACCGCCGGCTTGTTTCCGAACCCGGTGGCCTCATTGGGCACGCTGAGCTCCTTCACGCAGGGCCGCACGCCGGCCAACAGCGCCCAGCTCTTCGGGCAGATCCAGCAGTTGTTCGAGCTGGCGGGCAAGCGCGGCTACCGTATCGAGAGCGCCGAGTTCGGCACGCAGTCCGCCGAAGCGGCGTTCGAAGATGCCGTCCGGCAGCTGAGCTTCACCGTCAAGGACACCTACTATCGCATTCAGCTGGCTCAACGGCGGCTGGCGCTGGCCGAAGAGAATCGGGACCGGTTTTCGCGGATTCTGGAGATCAACACCATCCGGTTCAAGAAGGGGTACATCGCGGAGGTGGATTTGATCCGGATCCGCCTCCAGTTCATCGACTTCCAGTCCCAGGTGATCCAGTCCCTGCAGGAAGCCGAAACGGCCCGGGCGGACCTGCGTCAGTTGCTGCGGCTTTCGCCGGCCGTCCACCTGGAGCTGACCACCGATCTGGACTACAAGCGACTGGACCCGGATATCGGCCGGCTCCGGCTGGCGGCCATGGAGGCCCGTCCGGATGTCCGGGCCAAACGCTTGACCTATTCCCAACGTGAAGCGGATCTCAAGCTGGCCAAGGCCTATCGGGTGCCCGACGTGACGGTCGGGGCCGGATACGCGGTTCAAGGGCCCCAGGGGCCCGACAACCCCGGCCAGGTCGCCTTGAACCTCGGCGTCCCATTGCCATTGTTCCATCGCAATCAGGGCGGTATCATGCAGGCGGAGGTGGCCGTGCGCAACGCGGAAGCCGATCTGAACAAGACGCTGAACCAGGTCGAAAATCAGGTCGATATCGCGTACCGGAACCTGATTCAGAGCCGCCGCCTGGTGGAAGCCTTTCTCGGCGGTGTCCTCGACGATGCCCGTTCCACGCTCACGATCGTCGAGCGCGCCTACGAACGGGGCGGCGCGACGATTCTCGATTTGCTCGACGCCGCCCGGACCTCCCGGACCATTCAACAAAACTACATCGAAGCCCTGTTCAATTATCAGCGCAACGTGATTCAACTCGAGAGCGCCGTCGGTCAGGAGATCACGTCGTGAAGCAGGCTCAGGCTGAGGGGAAGGCGAAGCGGGTTCGTTCGCTGCACCTTGTGTTCTCCTTGGCTGTGACTGTAACCTCAGCCTCCACCGTCCTCGTCCTTGCGGCCTGCGGCCGCGGTGAGCAGCCTCCGCGCCTGGATGCCGCGACCCCGAGCACGGAGAAGAAAGCGCCGGCGGTTCCGGAAGCGGCGCCACGCGTCGAAACCGCGGTCGTCGAGTACAGCTCTTCTCACCAAGGGCTCACGCTGTCGGGCAAAGTCGCCTATGGCGAAGACCGCTACTCGCGCATCTCGTCCCCCGTGCAGGGGCGCGTGGTGGAAGTGCGCGTGCATTTGGGCGACCGGGTCAAGGCCGGAGACATCTTGTTGGTCGTGGACAGCCCCGACATCGCGCAAGCCTATTCCGAGTACGTGAAGGAAGATTCCGACCTGCAGTATGCGACGCGCGCGTACGAACTGGCGAAGGACCTGTATGAAAACAAGGCCATGCCGCTCAAGGACCTCAAGCAGGCGGAAAATGAATTGGTCAAGGCGCGCGCGGAATTCCGCCGGGTGAAGGAACGCCTGCTGTCGCTGAGAGTGCCGGCCGACGAATTGAACAAGCCGCTCGACAAGCAGAAGATCACCTCGCGGTTCGAGATGAAAAGTCCGCTCACCGGCATCGTCGTCGAGCGGGCCGTCACGCCCGGCCAATCGGTGGGCGGCGATCCGTCCCAAGTTCTCTTCACCGTGGCCGATCTCGACATGCTGCAAGTGCTGGCCGATCTGTACGAGCGCGATCTGGCGCTGGTCAAGGAAGGCCAGTTCGCCGTGGTGAACGTGGAAGCGTATCCCGGCGTGGATTTTCCCGCCACGGTCGCCGCCATAGGCGATGTCGTGGACCCGGCCACGCGGACGATCAAGGTGCGGGCCTGGGTGAACAACGAGGCGCACAAGCTCAAGCCGGAAATGTTCGCCCGGCTGCGGCTCGAAGTCGGGGACGCCGCGCAGTTCATCGCCGTGCCCCGGGAGGCGGTGCTGGAGGTGGACGGCAAGCAATTCGTCTACGTGGTGGAAGACCACGACCGGTACGTGAAGCGCGAAGTGAAAGTGGCCAACATCTCCCCGGATCAAGTCCGTGTCCTTGAGGGATTGACGCGCGGTCAGCGGATCGTCACGCGCGGCGCGGTCCTGATCAAAGGACAGGAAGTGAAAGGAACCTGAGTGATCCGCAGCCTCTCTCTCCGGCCTCGGTCGGGCGGCCGTTTCCGATGATTGCCCACCTCGTCGAACTCTCGCTGGTCCAACGGTTTCTCGTCTGCGCGCTCGGCGTTCTCCTGTTGTTCGGCGGCCTCTACGCCTTCCAGCTGCTGGACATCGTCGCCTATCCCGATCCGTCGCCCCCGATGGTCGAGCTGATCACCCAATACCCCGGTTGGTCGGCGGAAGAAATCGAGCGGCAGATCACCATCCCGATCGAGGTCGCGCTCAACGGCATGCCGGGCCTCACGGACATCCGGTCGCTCTCGATCTTCGGGCTGAGCGACATCAAGGTGTATTTCGACTTCGGGACGGACATCTTCCGCGACCGGCAGGAAGTGCTGAACCGGTTGCTCTCGGTCACCCTGCCTCCCGGCGCCCAACCGACGTTGTCGCCATGGTGGGCCATCGCGGAGATCTACCGGTACGAGCTGACCGGCGAGGGCACCAGCCTGATGGACCTCAAAACGATCCAAGACTGGCAGGTGCGGCGGGAGTTCAAGCGCGTGCCGGGCGTCATCGACGTGACGACGTTCGGCGGGACCACGAAGGAGTACCACGTCGACATCGATCCGGGAAAGCTCATCAGTTACGGCGTGAACCTCTCTCAGGTGATGACGGCCTTGAGCAACAGCAACGCCAACGTCGGCGGCAACTATCTGACGGTGGGCGCGCAAAGCTACAACATCCGGGGACTGGGGCTGATCAACGACCTGCAGGACATCGAGAACGTGGTGGTGGCGGAAAAAGACGGCACGCCGGTGTTCGTGAACACGCTGGGGAAAGTGTCCGTGGGACATCGCGTGCGGCTGGGCAAGGTCGGCATCGACGACCGCGACGACGTGGTCGAAGGCGTCGTGTTGCTGCAGCGCGGCTACAAGGCCCTGCCGGTGCTGGAACGGGTGCGGGCCAAGGTGGAAGACCTCAACGGGTGGAAGCTGCCGAACGGCGTGAAGATCAAGACGTTTTACGACCGCACCGTCTTGATTCACACGACCGTGGAAACCGTCACGGATATTCTGATCGGCGGGATGGTCCTGGTGTTCGTGATTCTGTTCATCTTTCTGGGCCATCTCCGCGCCGCCTTGATCGTCGCCGTCACCATTCCGTTGTCCCTCCTGTTCACCTTCAGCATGATGGTCCTGATCGGCCAGTCGGCCAATCTGATTTCTTTGGGAGCCATCGACTTCGGCATCATCGTCGACGCGACGCTCATCATGGTGGAAAGCATCTTCTTCCACCTCGCGCACGCCAAGACGCCCGGGTTGACGGTGCATCAGCACATCGTGCGCGCCGCTCGCCAGGTGGGGCAGCCAATTTTTTACTCCACGGCCATCATCGTCGTGGCGTTCATTCCGTTGTTTACGATGACCGGCGTGCCGGGGAAAATTTTCGCGCCCATGTCGATCACCTACGGCTTTGCGTTGTTGGGCGCGCTGCTCATGGCCTTTACACTGGCGCCGGTCCTCTGCTCCTTCCTGCTGCGAGGGCCGATCAGCGAAACCGACACGCCGGTCGTCCGCGTGGTGCGCGCACTCTATCGACGGGTCGTGACGTGGGCGCTCGACCATCGGGGGGTGGTCGTGAGCTTCGCCGGCGGCCTGTTGATCCTGACGTTCGTCATGCTGCAGTTCCTGGGCGGGGAATTCATGCCGGCCCTCGAAGAGGGCAACTTGTGGGTGCGGGCCACGATGCCGGTGGACATTTCCTTCGACCAGGCCGACCGGTTGACCGGCGAAATTCGGCGCCTCTTCCGCGCCTCTCCGGAAGTGGAGACCATCGTCTCTCAGCTCGGGCGTCCGGACGACGGCACCGATCCGACCAGCTTTTTCAACGCGGAGTTTTTGGCCAACCTGAAACCGCCCTCGCAGTGGCGGACCGGGCTGAGCAAGGATAACCTCATCGAAGAAATCGAGGCCCGCCTCCGGGGCATCCCCGGCGTGATCTTCAATTTTTCGCAGGTCATTCAGGACAACGTGGAAGAGGCCATGTCCGGCGTGAAAGGCGAGAATTCCATCAAGCTCTTCGGCACCGATCTCAAAGTGATGGAAGCGAAGGCGACGGAACTCGAACGGATCATGCGAGGCATCCACGGCGTGAAGGACCTCGGGATTTTTCGCCTGGTCGGCCAGCCCAACCTGCTCATTCAGGTGGACCGCGAAGCCAGCGCCCGCTATGGGTTGCAGGTCTCCGACGTCAACGCTGTGGTGCAAGCCGCCGTGGGCGGGCAGGCCGTCACCAAGGTGTATGAAGGGGAGCGGCTGTTCGATCTGGTGGTCCGGTTCCTCCCGGAGTTCCGCCAGGACGTGGACTCCATCGGCAACATCCTGGTCAGCACGCCGAACGGGGCCCGCATTCCCTTGAAGCAGCTCGCCACCATCACGACGCAGACGGGCGCGTTCATCATTTACCGGGAAAACAACGAACGCTATATTCCCATCAAGTTCAGCGTGCGCGATCGGGATCTGCAGAGCACGGTGGAGGAAGCCCAGGCGACGCTGGCGCGGCAGGTGACCCTGCCGGAGCGCTATCGCATGGAATGGGCCGGGCAGTATGATCAATTGAAAGACGAGCAGAAGCGGCTGGCCAAGGTGGTGCCGGTGAGCCTGGTCATTATCCTATTCCTGCTCTACACGACGTTCAATTCGCTGAAGAACGCCCTGCTGGTGCTGGCGACCGTGCCCTTCGCGTTGGTGGGCGGCGTGTTGTCGCTGGTGGCCACACACACGCACTTCAGCATTTCGGCCGCGGTCGGGGTGATCTCGACGTTGGGCGTCGCGATCCTCGGGGGCGTGCTGATGATTTCGCGCATCGAGGAATTTCGCCGGACCGGGCTCGATCTCCGCCAGGCCGTGCTGCGCGGGGCCGACGTGCAAATGCGGCCGATTCTCATGGCGACGCTCGGCGCGGCCATCGGGCTCTTACCCGCCGCGATGGCGACGGGCATCGGATCGCAGGCGCAGCAGCCCTTGGCCCGGGTTGTCGTGGGCGGGATGCTCACCGCCGCCTTCTTGATTCTGGTGGTCCTGCCGGTGTTGTATGAGATTGTGCATGGGACCGACAGGGCCGAGGACATGGCGCAATAGAACCGACGTGGCGCCAGCAATGAGGGAAAGGAGTAGGTCCATCGTGAAGAAGAGGGATCATCGACATCGGGTCGCCGTTATCTTGATGCTCGCCCTGCTGGGGAGCATGCAGCCGCTGGAGTCATGGGTCGCCGAGGAAGAGGGGATCGCGCGCGCCCAAATGCCGTATGAGGCGCCGCCGAAAAATCCCGACGTCCCGGATATGTCGGTGCCCCCGAACACGGCTCCGCTCAGCCCGGAAGAGCTCAAGCGGGCGGAAGCGTTGCTGCCGATGCTGGAAGGGAAACAGGAGTTCTGGGCCATGGGTGAGTTCGTCCATTTGGGCGAGTCGGTGGTGCCGGTGCTGGTGAAGGCTTTGACGATGCCGAGTCCGCGGATCCGCTACAACGCGATCGAAACCCTCTCCATGATGAAGGGGGTCTCGGCCGTACCGGCGCTGCTGGCGACCGCGAAAGAACCCAACGAGATCCCGCGGGTCCGAGAACATGCGTTGCGGGTCGCCATTCGGCTGGATCCTGCGCAGACCCCGGACGCCATTGCGGTGATGGCCAAGGATCCCAATCCCTCCGTGCGGAAGGCGGCGGCGTTCGAGGCGCGCTATGTGCGCCAGAAGGCGGTGATCCCGTTGCTCATTCCGATGGTGACCGACGATGAGCGGTTTGTGGCCATGTCGGCGCTGCATTCGCTCTGGCTCCTCACCCGGCACGAGACGGAGTTTCATGACTGGGACACCTCCACCAAGCAGGATCGGCAGGCGTGGGTGAGCGAATGGGTGGAGTGGTGGGAGGCGAACAAGGAGACGTTCGAGGTCCCCGGGCCGCGCCGCTCCGGAGGGCCTTCGTAGCGCGGGCAAGAGGCGTGCGCGCGTCGAGTGCGCGGACCGCCCGTTGCGGGTCCGACGAGTCCTGTGTTAGGTGTAGAGCTGTCCAGCACGCACGTGACGATCATGGCCCTGCTCAAAATCGCCAAACTGGGGAATCCCGTCCTGCGGAAGATCGCCGCCCCGGTCGATCTCCGCGACATCAAGACGCCGGACTTCCAGCGCCTGATCGACGACATGTTCGAAACCATGTACGACGAACCGGGCATCGGGCTGGCCGCGCCGCAAGTGTCCCGATCGATTCAGTTGATCGTCATGGGCTGTGAAGGGGAGGGCGGATTCCCCGAAACCGTTCTCATCAACCCCGCGATCGTCTATTACGGCCCGCAGCAGGTGGACAATTGGGAAGGCTGCCTGAGCGTCGACGGCTTGCGGGGGAAGGTGACGCGTCCGTCCCTGGTCCGTGTGACCGGCTGGGATCGGGACGGCAAGCCGCAAGATTTCGAAGCCACCGGCCTCTACGCGGTCTGCATCCAGCATGAGATGGACCATCTTATCGGGAAGGTGTTTCTTGACCGCATGACGGATCTCTCCACGCTGACGCAGTTGCACGAGTTCTCCCAGTATTGGCAAAAGGAGCCGTCGACGGTCATCTAAGCGCTGGCCTCGCCCACACGCGTGAAAGCCCTGCTCCGCGTCCTTCGCTACCTCCGCCCCCATCGCCGACTGGCCCTCGCCACGCTCGTCTGCGCGGCCTGTGCCACCGCCATGGATCTCGCGCCGCCGTGGATCATCAAGGTCATTATCGACGACGTCATCCAAGCCAAGCATGTCGCGCTGCTGCCCTGGACGCTCGGCGCCCTGCTGGCCGCCTATGTGTTCAAGAATCTCTTCGGCTCGCTTCGCGTCCGGCTGAACAACCGGCTC
The DNA here is from genome assembly GCA_964642845.1 of uncultured Nitrospira sp. Classification (GTDB taxonomy): domain Bacteria; phylum Nitrospirota; class Nitrospiria; order Nitrospirales; family Nitrospiraceae; genus Nitrospira_D. The sequence goes on along the minus strand of CAZXRB010000010.1, from coordinate 43,708 downwards.
GAACAGACCATCGTACACGATTTGCGGACCGACGTCTTTGCCGCGCTGCAGCGGCTCTCCATCGACTATTTCGAGAATCGGTCGACCGGCGAGATCATGTCCCGCGTGACGAACGATACGGAACACGTCGAACGGATCTTCATCGACGGCCTTGAAGGGGCGTTAACCGCGTCCCTCACGCTGATCGGCATCACGGCCATGCTCTTCGCGCTCAATTGGAAGTTGGCCGTGCTCGCCCTGTTGCCGATCCCTATCCTGACGGCCTGTGCCAGCTGGTTCACCAGAACCGTCCATCGGTATTACCACGAGATCCGCAGAGGATCCGCGGAGTTGAGCGGCTATCTCCAAGATGCGTTGTCGGGCATTCGGGAAACGATGGGATTCGGGCGGCAGTCGTACGAGCGCGGCCGCTTCGATCGATTGAGCCGCGCCTACAGCGACAGCAATCTCAAGGCCATGTACCTTTGGTCGCTCTACTCGCCCGGCATGATGCTCGTCGGCAGCGTGGGCACGGTCCTGATTCTGTGGTACGGCGCCGGCGAGGTGATGCAAGGCGGACTGACGCTCGGCGAGCTGGTCATGTTTTTGTCGTACCTCGCGCTGTTTTACGTGCCGATCAACCAGATCCATTCCGTGAATCACATGTTGCAGCATGCGCTCGCGGCCAGCGACCGGGTGTTCGAGGTCCTGGATACGGTCCCGACGGTGGCCGACCACCCGGGCTTGCCGACGCCGGTCCATCGTGTACGCGGCGAGGTGCGATTCGACGACGTCGTGTTTCATTATCGGCCGGATGTGCCGGTCATCCGGAATTTCTCCGCCATCATTCGCGCCGGCGAACGGGTCGCGCTCGTCGGTCCGAGTGGAGCGGGGAAGAGCACCCTGCTGAAGCTGCTCATGCGCTGGTACGATGTGACGGGTGGAGCGATCCTGATCGACGGCACGGATATCCGCGATCTCCCGCTGGCGTACCTGCGCGAGCAGATCGGCACCGTGCAGCAGGAGCCGTTCCTCTTCAACGGCACCGTGCGGGACAATTTGCTCTACGGCGACCTGACGGCCACCCAGGAGAGGATTGAGGCGGCCGCCGCGGCGGCGCGGGCGCACGAATTCATCACGGCCCTGCCGGAAGGCTACGAGACTTGGATCGGCGAGCGCGGCGTCAAACTGTCGGTAGGGCAGAAACAGCGGCTCTCCATCGCCCGCGTGCTCCTCAAAGATCCTCCCATCGTGATCTTCGACGAAGCGACGTCCAATATCGACACCGAGACGGAGGTCAAGATCCGGGAGGCGCTGAACGTCCTCACGAAAGGCCGCACGACCTTCATCATCGCGCATCGCCTCTCGACGCTGCACCAGGTGGACCGGATTCTGGTGATCGACGGCGGTCGGCTGGTCGAAGACGGCCCGCACGAAGAACTGCTCCGCGGCGGCGGTGTGTACGCCGTCCTCTATGAGGCGCAGTTTCAGGTCTGAGCCGGCTAGAGCCCCCTGTTGCGGGATCGCGAAGGGCGTCGTTATACTGGTTTTCGCTGAAGGGAAGACGGCGTGGTGCTGATTTACGAAAGCGATCCGCTCGACGACGAGCACGCGAGAGGGCGGTTCTATCACGTGTGCCGCGGGCGCATCGATCGTACTCCGCTGACGATTCCTCCCGAGGAACAGCCGTACGAATGCCGGCAATGCGGGATCGACCTGGAAGCCGAAGACTTCTTCGTTGCCATGCAAAAGGGATCTGTTTAACAAGCAGGGAGTTTTAAGTTTTGAGTGTGTAGTTCAGGAACGACTCGGCACTAAACACTCAGCACTCAAAACTTGAATTTCGTATGTCCAGTAGCGCAGGAAGAAAGACGGTGGCGGTCGCGCGGGGCCTCATGATGCTCTGCGATGCCTGCCACGAGCAAGTCCTCGCCGAAAAGCTCACCGACCACAAGAACTTCGTCCAAAACCACGAAGCCCTTTTCGACACCATCTGCCTCGGCTGCACCGACATCAACCGCCCGTTGATCGACGACATGCTGGGCAGCTCGGAATGATCGTCCTGGTTATTCGTGACGGGTGAAGCGTAGAAGCACTCGATAGCTGGGTCACAGCTTGGACGGAAGCCGCTACTTGCATTCCTTCCCGTTGAAGTACATGCAAGCCGAGTCGCCGGACTTAACCTTCCAAGTCTTGATGAGCGGCATCTTCCCGTCCCCCCGCATCTCCACGACGAAATCCACCAGTCCTGAGATCGGCAGCTTTTCAATGTGCGGCTGGGCCGCTTCCGGCGCTTCGATGTAGAAGACCCCGCCCAGCTGGGAAATGAGAATGCGGTTGTGTTCCTTGTCGATGTGAATGACGGGGCTGTAGAAGCTCTTGTCCTCGGCATGGACCACCGAAGCGGATGCGACCACAACGCAGGCGACCAAGAAAAGAATAGCGGATGAGCGCATAACGACTCCTCGGCCGGGGTGAATAAGTGGCGCCTATTATTGCACTCCGGCCAAAAGAAGGAAACTGCAAAAACGCCGCAGCCAGCCTACTGAATCACAACGTCGGCCTTGGAGACTTCGCCGGCTTTGATCCAATAGGTTTGGACGTCCGGCTTGTCGTGCATCAGCGACACGAGGAGGTAGGCGGGGGTGGGCAGGTTGATCTTCGGCCAGATGTCCTCGTAGTCGGTGGCGATTTTGATGTCGGTCACGGAGGGACGGGCGGGATCGTGAGGGTGCGAATGGTACACGACCTGAAGATCGAGGCCTTTGTTGCGGATGTCTTTTTTCGCCGCCGAGAAATCCTGCATGTCCATGACGAAGGCGATTTCGGCCCGCTCGGCCGGCGAGAGGCGTTGCAGATGCGCGGCCTTGGCTGGATCGAAGGACGACAGATTCTCGGCGCCTTCCAGCGCCACGATGTTCTTGATGCGATAGACGGCGGTCACCGTCTTGTCTTTGCCCGCCAGCAGGCCGCAGCATTCGTACGGCGCCAGCTCTCTGGCGTGGGCGACGATGTCGTCGACAATGCGCTGGGGAATGATCAGATCCGCCACGATTAGGAAAGAACGGCTGAGGTGAAGGTTAAGGGTGAGGGTGACAGAGAATCGACCATTGTTCGTCTCAGCCTTAACCTAAACCTTGGCCTTCTCTGTTTAAATCGTGCAGCTGACGGTATAGTCGCTGCTGAGGTCCTTGATCTTCGGATTCGGACCGCAGAGCGGACAGGCGGGGTCTTTGGGGCGGCTCACCTTGCGGAATTTCATTTCCAGGGCGTCGTAGATGAGCAGCTTGTCCGCGATCGTTTCGCCGATGCCGAGGATTTCCTTGATGGCTTCTGACGCCTGGAGAATACCCATGGTCCCCGCCAGCACGCCGAGGACGCCGGCTTCTTGGCAGTTCGGGACCAACCCGGCCGGCGGCGGCTCCGGATACAGGCAGCGATAGCAGGGATAGCCTTCATGCGGCTTGATCGTCGTGAGCTGGCCTTCGAAGCGGAACATGCTGGCCGAGATCAACGTCTTCTTGGCGAAGAAGCAGGCATCGTTCACCAGGAAGCGCGTCGTGAAATTGTCCGAGCCGTCCAGCACGACGTCGTACTGAGACACCAAGCCCATGATGTTCTCGGCATCGACGAGCTGGTGGTACGTCTTGATCGTGATCTCCGGATTGATGGCCGAGAGTGTCTTGCGGCCGGATTCGACCTTGGGCTGACCGAGCGTGGCGGTGGAATGCATGATCTGGCGCTGCAAGTTGGACAGGTCCACCACGTCGCCGTCGACGAGTCCGATGGTGCCGATGCCGGCCGCCGCCAGGTACAGCGCCGCCGGAGAGCCCAGGCCGCCCGCGCCGATGAGGAGGACCTTGGCCTTGGCGAGCTTGAGCTGGCCCTTGCCGCCCACGTCTTGGAGAATAATGTGCCGGCTGTAGCGTTGGATTTGCTGCTCGGTCAGTTCCATAGTTCGCAAGTGACCAGTGACGGGTGACGGGTGACGGGTGAGGAATGAAGACGCAACATCGTCTGCGCCCGGCCTGTCACTTGTCACCTGTCACGTGCCACCGCTCCTATTCGACCACATTCAACTCGATCGGATCGACGAGCACGCCCTTTTTGCGCAGGCCTTCGACGGCGCGCTCGATCTCTTGCGTTTCGCCGGTCAGTTCGACGTCCATCCACCCGGTGGTTTCGCGCACGTCGGCCCGGCGGACGTTGGTGACGACGTTGTACTCGCGGCCGATCTGGTAGATGACCGGCTCCTTGATCTTCTCTTCCGGAAAGCGAATATGAAAGCGTAGGCTCGACATGGCTACCCTCCTGCGATGGCGGGGACGATGGAGACTTCATCGCCGTCCTTCAGGGAGGTGTCTTTCCCTTTGAGGAAACGGATGTCCTCCTCGTTGACGTAGATGTTCACGAACCGGCGCAACTCTCCGGACTCGTCGCACAGGCGGTCCTTCAACCCCGGATGCACGAGGTTCAAGGTCTCGATCATTTCCGTGATGCTGCCGGCGTTGGCTTCGACTTCACCCTGGCCTTTGGTCAGCGGCCGCAGGGGAGTCGGGATGCGGACTTTAATCATGCGTCACCACCACCGTTCTTTCCCATTTTAAAGGTTTTCTCAAAACTCACCAGGCTCGGCTGGATGCGCGTGGGGCGGCCCACCGCGTCGATGATCGCCTCCTGCGTCTTCAGGCCGTTGCCGGTGATATACGCCACCGTCACGTCGCTCTTCTTGATGACCCCTTGCTTCACCAGCTTCTTCAGCACGCCGATCGTCACGCCGCCGGCGGTCTCGGCGAAGATCCCTTCCGTCTGCGCCAGCAGCTTGATGCCTTCCACCACCTCGTCGTCGGTGACCATATCCATGGCGCCTTTGCTTTCCGCCGTCGCCTTGAGCGCGTAGTACCCGTCGGCCGGGTTGCCGATGGCGAGCGATTTGGCGATGGTCTTGGGCTTCACCGGCTTGAAGAAGTCGCGCCCCGCCTTGAACGCGGTAGAAATCGGCGAGCAGCCTTCCGCTTGCGCGCCGTTGATCTTCGTGCGAACCGCGTCCACCAGCCCCAACGTGTGCATTTCGTTGAGGCCCTTCCAGATCTTCGTCAACAATGAGCCCGAAGCCATCGGAATGACGACCTGATCCGGTGTTCGCCAGCCCAGCTGCTCGACGGTCTCGTAGGCCAGCGTCTTGGAGCCCTCGGCGTAATACGGCCGGATGTTGATGTTCACGAAGGCCCAGCCGTGCTCGCCCGCGATCTCGCTGCAGAGCCGGTTCACGTCGTCGTAGTTGCCTTCCACTTCCACGACGTTCGGCTTGTAAATCAGGTTGCCGAGCACCTTGGCCGCTTCCAAGTCGCCGGGGATGAACACGTAGCAATGGAGATTGGCCGACGCCGCGTGCGCCGAGACGGAATTGGCCAAGTTCCCCGTGGAAGCGCAGGCGACGGTCTCGAAGCCCAGCTCGCGCGCCCGCGTGAGGGCGACGGCGACCACGCGATCCTTGAACGACAGGGTCGGATGATTGACCGTATCGTTCTTGATGTAGAGCTCATCCAGTCCCAGATACGCGCCCAAATTCTTCGCTCTCACCAGCGGCGTGAAGCCGGCGTGCGGGCCCACGAAGTTGGTCCCTTCCACGGGCAGGAGATCGACGTAGCGCCACATGCTGTTGGGCCCGTCCTGGATCTTCTTGCGGGAAATGGCTTTCTTGATGTCCTCGTAGTTGTATTTCACTTCGAGGGGGCCGAAGCACATCTCGCAGACGTGAATGGCGTTGGTCGGATATTCCTTCCCGCACTCCCGGCACACCAGGGCTTTCATTTTGCTCATGGCCACACCACAGTGAGTTGTTGATACTTAAGGTCTGGTCGCACAACCGGCATAGGGATCTCCGTCGTCAAACAATTCTGTGATCGTGGGCCGGTCTCCGCAGAGCGCGCAGTGGGGATTGCGCTTCACGTTGATTTCGCGGAACTGCGTCTTCCTGGCGTCGAAATCGAGCAGCCGGTCGGTCAAGGGACGCCCGATGCCGAGAACGAGCTTGAGGGCTTCGGTCGCCTGGATCGTGCCGATGATGCCGGCCAGCACCCCGATGACGCCGGCTTCCTGGCAGGAGGCGACCAGGCCGGGCGGCGGCGGCGCCTTGAAGACACAGCGATAGCAGGCCGACCGTTTGGGAATGATCGTGGTCACCCGGCCGTCGAAGCGCAGGATGCCGCCGTGCACCAGCGGCTTGCCGGCGAAGAAGCAGGCGTCGTTGATCAAGAACTTGGCCGTGAAGTTATCGACGCCGTCGATGATGACATCGTAATCGGCGAAGATCTTCAACGCGTTGCCGGCCGTAAGGCGCTCTTCGTACATCGAGACGTGCACGTCCGGATTCAGCGCCTGGATCTTTTCTTTACCCGACAAGACCTTGGGGCGGCCGACGTCCTGCGTGTGGTGGAGGATCTGCCGTTGCAGATTCGTGAGGTCCACCACGTCGCTGTCGATCAGGCCGATGGTGCCCACACCCGCGGCCGCCAGGTAGAGGGCGGCCGGAGACCCGAGGCCACCCGCGCCGACGATGAGGATCCTCGACTTGGCGATCTTTTTCTGCCCCTTGCCGCCCACTTCGGGCAGGAGGATGTGCCGGCTGTATCGATTTATCTGCTCTTCGGTGAAGTCCATGTCTTTTACTGGCGCTGGGCTCGGGGCAAGGGGCAAGGGGTAAATCTCTTAGAAGGCGCTCCCCTCGTGCCTCTAACCCCTCGCCTAGATATTAAAGTATTTCTCGATGCTGATATACCGCTCACCCGTGTCGCAGAGGACCGTGACCACGTTTTTCCCCGGCCCCAGTTCGTCCGCCACCTTCTGGGCGGCACAGACGTTTGCGCCGGCCGAGATACCGACCAGCAGCCCTTCCTTCTTCGACAGTTGCTTGGCCGTCTGATAGGCCTCGTCGTCCGTGACCGTGATCACGCGGTCGAGAATCTTCCGGTTCAAGACTTTCGGAATGAAGCCGGCTCCGATCCCTTGAATCTTGTGCGGCCCTGGATCGCCACCTGACAACACGGGCGAACCGGCCGGCTCCACGGCGATGACCTTCACGTTCGGATTGCGTTCCTTGAATACTTCGCCGCAGCCTGTAATCGTGCCGCCGGTGCCAACCGCCGCCACGAATGCGTCGATCTTCCCTTCGAGCGCGTCCCAGATTTCCGGCGCCGTCGTCATCCGGTGCATGGCCGGATTGGCCGGATTCGAAAATTGATCCGGCATGAAATACGACGGGTTCTGCGCCAAGATGCTCTCGGCTTCCTTGATCGACCCCTTCATGCCTTCCCACGCGGGCGTCAGGACGAGTTGGGCGCCGTAGGAAGAGAGCAGGCTCGCGCGCTCCATGCTCATGCTTTCGGGCATGACCAGAATCAGCTTGTAGCCCCGCACCGCCGCCACGAGCGCCAAGCCGATACCGGTATTGCCGCTGGTCGGCTCGACGATCGTGCCGCCGGGCTTCAACTTCCCCTGGCGCTCCGCCTCGTTGATCATGTTGAGGCAGATGCGATCTTTCACGCTGCCGCCGGGATTGAAGAACTCCACTTTGCCGTAGATCGTCGCCGAACCAGGTTTTGAGAGGCGATTGAGCCGGACCAGCGGCGTCTTGCCGATCAGCTCGGTAATCTCTTTGTGCAAGCTCATGCTCACCGGCCGCCTCCCATGTAAAAAAGAAACTCCACCTGGTCGCCGTCGTTGAGCTGGGTGGTGGCCAGATGATCGCGTTCCAGCATCTTATCGTTGACCTCGACGGCGACCATCTGAGGTTCGATTTTCTTCCATTTCAGGAGATCGAGGACCGTCCCGCCCTGAATCTCCTCGGCTTTGCCGTTGATTTTGACCTGCATGGATTCTCCGAAGTGGGCTTAGAGATTAGGGAATTTCAGCAAAGTAGCAAAGGCATGCTCTCGTTGTCAAGGTAACGGGTTGGACCATAAGAGACAGGGAGCGCCAAATTGGATTCGTGTTCTCTCGTCCCTCACCCTAGGCCGGCCTGGTGCCGGCAGGGCCTTATCTTGACATTGTGAAGCCGCCGCCGCCACTATGCCGATTCTTTGAGAGGAGCACGGATTCATGTGGAAGAAAAATTTCCTCTTTCGCGCGTCGGAAGCCACACCGCTGCAGGAGTCGGAAAACGAGCTGTTCCACGATACCGAACCGGCTATGGACAGCGCGGGCCTGACGTTCGACAAGTTTCTCTCCGTCTGGGTGCAGGGAGAAGGCGACGAGGACAAGCCCGCCATGTTCACGAACGTCTATGTGCGCACGGCGACGCTGGATGTCACGAAGCGGGTCGGCTTTCTCCAGCCGCTGCAGGGGCGGTCTCACCAGATCAAGCAGATGCTGACGCCGGCACAGAAACAATTCCTCCGGCAGTGGCTCCAAACCCATGCGCCCCGGGCTTGGGATTCGTCCGAAGACCATTTCCGCGACCTCTTCGAGCTCGAATGACCCGCTTGCTGCGCGCCATGGCCCGCATCCGGGCGGTCAGCTTCGTTGTCCTGCTGGCCGGCGTCCTTTTCCAGGCGGGGGACGGCGCGGCGGCTTCACCGCCGACGCTGGACGTCTGGTATGCGCCGGACGATGAACCTCTCAAGCGCCTGGTGGAGCTGTACCAGCAGGCCTCTCGCTATATCTTCGTGGCGGTGTATGGGGTCACGTCTCCGCTGGCCGTCAAGGCGCTGGCCGAGGCCAAACATCGTGGCGTCGATGTGCGGATCATCACCGACCGGGAGCGGCTCGACGATGAAAAGCAGCAGACGGCGCTTATGGCGCTCCGGCTGGCCGGCATCCCGATCAAAATCAACCAGCACGACGGCCTCATGCATCTGAAGCAAGTGGTCATCGACGATGAAGTGAATACCAACGGATCGATGAACCACACGACCGCCGGGAGTCGCTATAATGACGAACGGATGGACGTAATTCGCGATCGCGCGATCACCCGCAAAGCGCGCGACAAGTTTCTGTCCATGTGGAGCGATACTCAGCGGTTCGCCGATTGGAAGTGACCGCGCCGGTGCAGGAGATGCGCACTGAAGAGACAGACATTGCCGTCGTCGGCGCCGGTGGAGGCGGAGCGGTTTTGGCGCTCGCTTTGGCCCAGAAGGGCATCAGGACGATCGTGCTGGAGCAGGCCGCCGGGCCGCCCACCGGCCTGCGCGGCGAAATTCTCCAGCCCAACGGACAACAAGTATTGGATCGCTTGGGCCTGTTGAATACGCTGCCGGCCGACTCCACGCGCGCCGTGCGCCGCTTTCATTTTTGCCGTGTCGGCGGCGAACGGCTCTGCACGGTCGACTACGGCGATTTGCCGCCGCCCTACAATCGCGCGGTCGTCACGCTGCCGAACGTCGCCCACCATGCCATTCTCAATGCGATCGAGGCCGAGCCGTCCGTTTCACTCCGGTACGGCACCACGTTTACCGGTCTCCTCCGTCAGGATGGACGGGTGGTGGGGCTCACGGCGCGGACCGGCTCTGAGGACGTGACCATCAAGGCGACGCTCGTTGTCGGTGCGGACGGCGCTTGTTCCCAAGTCAGACAGGCGCTCGGCATTCCCGCGGAAGTGCATCGCTACCCGCACGGGTACCTCATTGCGATTCTCGACGCGCCGATGCCGGTGACCGAAGCGAAGTACTTCGTCGGCAAGAAAACCATCCTGGGCATGTTTCCCGCCGCCGGGAACAAGGTCTACCTCTTTTACATGATCGAAGCCGGCTCCTACGAACGCGTCAAAGAGCGCGGGCTGGAGGCGTTGCAGAACGCCTGGATCAAGATCGACCCTTCGGGCGAACCGCTGTTTCGTACCTTGCGCGACTGGAGCCAGACGGCCTTCATGCCGACTGGCCGCGTGCGGACGCCGACCTGGGTGGCGGACGGCGCGGTCCTGATCGGCGATGCGGCGCACGCGATGAATCCGCACGCTTCGCAGGGGCGGATGCAGGCGATGGTCGATGCCGTGACGTTGGCGGATCTCCTGCCGGACTGTCTGGCGGACCATGACGTGTCGGCCGCGCGGTTGAAGCGCTATGAAGACGCGCGCCGGCCGCAGGTGACCATGCTGCAGCGGCTGGCCGACGAGCAGGTGCTGTTCTGGAACACGGCGAATCCCGTCATCGCGTTTCTGCGGGATCGGGTGTTCCGCACCCTGGACCGCAACGCCCGCTTGCGCTATCGCGTCCTCTCCACGACGGCGGGGCTTCGCCGCTTGCCGCCGTTCACGCTGGTGGACCGCATGATGGCGGCGGGATTCTTGCCCGACCCCTCGGCACACGACATGGCGGCGGACGGGGTGAGGTAGCGCATGGCTTCCATCGACTGGACCATCGACGGCTTGCCGGAGGATACACAACACCTGTTACGGACCTACGTGAAGGACGTCGTGAAGACGTACGGGGCGCCGTTGGAAGGCGTCCTGCTCTATGGGAGCGCCGTGCGCGGGGAGTTCCTGCCGGGCCGATCCAACTTGAATCTGCTCCTCTTCTTGGCGTCGTATGATGTCGCCCTGTTGAGGCAGTACGATGCCGTTCACAAGCGGTGGAGCAAGGAGCAGATCGTCGTGCCGCTGTTCCTGACTCGTAGCGATCTTCAGTCCGCCTCCGCTGTTTTTCCGCTCGAATATCTCGATATCCATGAATGCCATCGCGTCCTGTGGGGCCAAGATCCGTTTGTCGGCTTCAGGGTCGATACCCGCTATCTCACGGGTGAGGTCTTGCAGGGTTTGCGTGGAAACCTTTTGCGCGTGCGGCAGCGGTTCGTGGAGGGCGGCGCGACGGAAGAAGCGAGCACCATTCTGCTTCCCCTGTCCATTACCGCTCTGTTGCCCGTCTTAAGGGGCGTGCAGCGCCTCGCTGGGCGGCCGGTGTCGTCGCACGGGGAGCCGCTCTTGAAGGACATGGAGAGCTACTGCGGCGTCGATTTGTCCGGATTGAGAGATGCATGGCTGCTGAAGCGCGGACAGATTTCGCCCGGCCAGAAGGAAGTCCCGCGTCTGATGGATCGCTATCTCGACAGTGTGGCCCGATTGGTGACGGCCGTCGAAACGCGCTTGGGACAGGGGTAGGCAGATCATGGCGCGACTCGCGTGGCTGAGCGTAATTCTATGGGGGGCGATGGTGTGCTCGGCGACGGGACACGCCTCGCTCTACGAGCGGCCGAAAGATCGCCCGCCGCTCCCCGGACCGATGGGCTATGTCAGCGATCACGCCGGTGTGCTGGATGACGACTGGAAAGCCAGGATCCGTTCCGTGTGCCAGGACTTGGAGCGCAAGACGGGCGTGGAAATGGTCGTCGTCACGGTGCCGACGATCAAGCCGTTCGCGTCGGCGAACGAGTATGCCACGGCGCTGTACGAAAAATGGGGCATCGGTTCGGCGCAGCAGGAACACGGCGTCATGGTGCTGGTCGCCGTGCAAGAGCGGCAAGCGGCCATGACGCTGGGCCGCCAGATGCTGCCGGTCATCACGCCGGCGATCATGAGCCAGGTCGGCGGCGTCTATCTCCATCCTTCCATTGAACTTGGGCATTTCGGCGAAGGTCTCTATCGAACCGTCGTCGCGCTCGCGGCCCCGGCTCAGGACATCCGCGTCGGGTCACTCGCCAAGTCACATTTCAAAGGCGTCGGGTTCTGGATCACGCTCTTCACGAGCATCGGCGCCCTGTCGTTTTTCTGGTGGATCAGCCGGCCCGATCTGCGGCATCCCTACCGGCGCATTCAGAAGGGCGAGTACTGGGGCACCGGCCAAGGCGGCTTCGGCGCCAACTGGGGCGGCTTCGGCGGCGGGACGAGCGGTGAGGGTTGGCGGTAGCGCTCGAGACGGAGCTCTTGAGGCGAGGCAACCGCTTCTGCACCGTTGATGACGGAGCGTTCGGCGACCGCTTCCGCCGTCGTGGTGCCGCCACTGCATTGGGCTCAAGAATGGGACGATGCAGCCGGTGCTCGTCGGGGCACCGGCCGGCCTTCCTCCAGATCTTGGAGATCAGACCAGGCGGTAATGTCGGTGCGGGACGGGTCAATCGCCTCCAGACATTTCTTGAATCGTTGAACGCTTTCAGGAGAACTGGGTCCGCGTTCGAGCAGGGCCTGGTTCCAGGCCTCCAGCTCCTCCGGTGGGTGAGGCGTCGCGGCCTGAAGAAACCAGGCCACGACGCCTTCGTCCGTCGGATGCGCCTTCACCGCGGCCGTGAACTGCTCGCTGGTGATCCCCGCAAACTGCAGCAGCCGTTCATCCATGGGACAGGGATACAGGTATTCGCCCTCGGTGCCGGCGAGCACGGCGCGACACTTGTCAATCATGCGGGCCACATGGACATAGCCCGCGAGCTTATGCCGCATGCTTCTGGGGAACGATGTTCGCAAGTCCATAGGGATGATACGGACCCTCACCCGTCCCTCTCCCCATATGGGGAGAGGGCGAGAAGGCGCTACAGCAACGTGTGGTTTGTGAACGTGAGGTATTTAACCATCACGTGGCCGTGTTCAAAGGAGATGATGCGCCGCGTGGCGGGGAGGTCCGAGGCGCCGACACGGACATGCGTATCGGTAAAACTCTCCACGTTGGTCAGCTTGTTGTCGGTCGGCGAATAGTAATAGACCGTGTAGCGCGTCGTGAGATTCTTCCCCTCTGGCGTCACCGTGCTTTCTTCGACGTTGATTGTAAAGGCAAAGGGCGGCATGCCGGGGTGCGCCATCTTGCGGTTGATCTGCGTGATCCGGTCGTTTTTGATGCGATAAAACGAATTGGACCCGTGAATGGTCAGTTTCGTGCCGAACGGATGGCCGTCTTCCTCCATGGTCAACGAATACTTGCCGTCGGATTCTTCGAAGCTCCGCGGGCCTCGGTGCACGGCGATCATGCCGAGTTGTTCCTGGGCCCACTTCTGCACTTCGGGATCGCCGAGCTGCACCGTCACTTCCCGTGGGCCCTTCACCATGACCGGTCCGCGGGTCTCTTTGCCGTTCACATTGACCGTGAGATCGGCGGTGAACCCTTTGAAATCCGCTTGCCATCTGGCTGTCCGCTCGAACGCCCGACGGAGCAGTTCGCGCGCGTGCGGGTCGTCCGCGACCGTCGATTGTGCCTGCGTATGATGTTGTTCCACGATGGGCTCCTCTGAATGGTGAATGAATGATGGGTACAGGATTATAACGGCCGTGGTCCCCGCTCTCAATGGCCCGATCCCTGGTTCTGTCGAGGCCCCGCCACGAGTCCGTAGCGAGAACCAGACGCGCACCGTTTCATGGCCCCTGAAAGAGAATATTCCAAAATTCCTCTTGATTCTGATATACTTCGCCGATTTTTTCGGGCCGGGGTACGCTGCTGACCCGGTCAGCCTGGCAGTGGGCGGCGTGCTGAGAAAGGATGGGCATGGAACGACGAGCGGCTTCTCACACCGAAGAAGAGGAAATGAACCAGCGCCGCCGGCTGCTGAATGCGGCGCGAAAAGGGGACGCCAAGGCCATCAGCAAGCTGTTCGAGCTATACCAGGTGCGTGTCTTCAGCGGCGACCAACTGGCCAAGGTCAACAAGTCTTCCACCTACATGGTGCCGGTGAAGAGTACTGGGAAGGGCGGAAAGGCCTCCGCGAAGGTCTCAAGCAAGGGAGCCAAAACGGCGGCGGTCCATAAGGGCGCTCCAAAGAAGTCAGTGAAGGCCCCCCGTCAGAAAGCCAGACACAAATAGAGTTTATTGCACGGCCACGCGAAGCCCTCCTCCCGCCAATTTCGTTGCGATCTGCTCCGCCTGTTCGGTCCCTCCGGCAAACACCATGGCTTCTCCCTCATGATCGATCCGATAGGCCAGCTCAAAGGCCTTGGAAGCCGTCATGCCGGGAATGTGGCGGCAAAACAGATCGATGACCTGTTGATACGTATGGCAGTCGCAATTGTAGACGATGACGCGCGCCTCGAGGCCGTCGCCCGATCCGGTGTGGATCTCCTCGAGAGCGTCGGGGATCGTCTGCGTCGATGGGGTCGGCATAAAAGAAAAATAGTGACGCGGGCTGCGTGAGTCAATATCCGTGCCGGCCAATCAGATGATTGGCAATGGAGAATCCATCGCGCTCCATCATGCGGGCAAGCAACGTGAAGTGCGGGCGCGAATCCGTGGCGGCAGCCAGTCCATGGGTGGTGGCCAAGCGGAGGGTGTACACCAGCGCCGCCGAGGTGTTCAGCAGCGCAAATCCATAGTCCAGAAATGGCACGTCGTGCCCCGCACGTCCCGCCGTCATGCCGCGAAGAGCGGCCACCGTCAATGCTGTCTGCTGCCTGGAGGAATCCGCGGCGCGATCCTCTGAGACGGCATCGCCGAACAAACCGTACCGGAAGCGCCGATCGGTGCAGAGGGCGGTGTGGAACATGTCTCGCCAGCGTGGATCCGACAAGTCGCGATCCACGGCGGCGATCACGTCAGGAGGCAGCGGCCCGCTGACGTCGTATCCCTGGACGAGGCGTCCGCTCTGCAAGAGATCCGGAAATGCATCGCCGATGCGGTCGGGATAAGCCGTCGTGCCGGACCACGGACTCAACGCGATGGCCATGTAGTCGCGGAAGTGGACGCGATCGAATCGGTCCAATAATCGGACGAGCGTCCGTTCATGGCAGAGGTGGAACGGGTAGAAGAGCGCCTCGGCCGGAGACGCACGATTCATCGACAAACCTCCGGCTTCATGCTACTGTCCGCCCGTGCGACAGCTCTTCGCATCCTGGTTGGATGTCCTCCTCGTCTTTGTGCCGGTCAGTCTGGCTTTGGCGCTGTTCAAGGCTGATCCGCTTCTCGTGTTTGCCACATCCGCGCTCGCCATCATTCCTCTGGCCGGCCTCTTGGGCCGCGCCACGGAGCATCTGACCTCGCATGTCGGCGCGGGAGTCGGCAGCCTGCTCAACGCGTCGCTGGGCAACGCGGCCGAGCTGATCATCGCGCTGGCCGCACTGCGGGAAGGCCTCCATGACGTGGTGAAAGCATCGCTCACCGGCTCGATCATCGGCAACGTGTTGTTGGTGCTCGGCGCCTCGATGATCGCCGGCGGAGCCAAATACGAACGGCAGAAGTTCAATCAAACGGCGGCCGGCATGGGCGCCAGCCTGTTGGTGCTGGCCGCCGTCTCGCTGATTATCCCGGCGTTGTTCCATTTCACCGCGGCGGACCGGGGCGTCGCCATCGAACGCGAATTGAGCCTGCTCATTGCGATCGTCCTGTTTGTCATCTACGTGCTGAGCCTCATGTTTTCTCTCCGGACCCATCGGCACGTCTTTGCGGGAGCCGAGCACGACTGTCACGATCTCAGCGAGCGCCCCTGGAGCTACCGGATGGCCGTTTCGGTGCTCGCCGGGGTGACCGCGTTGATCGCGGTGATGAGCGAGTTGCTGGTCGGCGCCATCGAGCCGACGGCGCATCACCTAGGGCTGACTCAGGTGTTTGTCGGCGTCATCCTCGTCGCGCTCGTCGGCAACGCGGCGGAGCATTCGACGGCCGTCTTCATGGCCATGAAGAACAAAATGGATCTGGCCCTGGGCATCGCCGTCGGGTCCAGCATGCAGATCGCCCTGTTCGTCGCGCCGGTGCTGGTGTTTGCGAGCTACGCATTCGGCGCGCCGCTCGACTTGATTTTTACGCCCTTCGAAGTGGCGGCCGTCACGATGTCGGTGTTGATTTTGGGATTCGTCTCGATCGATGGAGAGTCGCACTGGATGGAAGGTGTGATGCTGGTCGGCGTGTACGTCATGCTGGCGGTGGCGTTTTATTTCCTTCCCGCCTAGCCGGTACCAACGAGCGCGAGGAATGCGGAACGTTCATCGCGTCCCTTGAATATTGAGCATTGAACATCCAACATTCCATTCACACCTTGTCCATGTCGATCACTTCGGTGGCGTCCCAGAGGTTTTTCCATTCGGCGTCCGCCAAATCCTTTTCACGATCCACCGCCGTCTCTTCCCCAAACGCGCGACGCTGAGCTTCTGTCGGTGCGGACGGAGCGGCGGGTGAGGCGGACTGGCCCCTCCGGCGCTTTTTGGATGGATCCATGTTCACCGGCATGGGATATCCTCCTTGATGCGATCTAGTCTCACTCCGTCCAGGGCGCCTTGTCAACGCCTCCGTAATTGACCCTGGGGGGAAGGGCTGCTACAGTGCGGCCGTATGCTCGATGCGAAGGTCTGGTGGCCCCTGTTTCCGCTGCTGCTGCTCGTCGTGATCGTATGCTTGACGTGGGCACTGGTGTTCGTCGTCCGGCGTGGAGAGGCGGGACGAGGGCGCTGGCTCCAGGTCGGCGCTTTCACCTGTTATTTTCTGGCGGCGGCCTCGGCGATTGCCAGTGAGCGGGGCGTTGTGTCGGCTCATCTCCACCGGCCGTTCTCCATCCTGACGCAGATCTGTCTGGTCCTGGCGCTCATCTATCACTGGAAGCGCGGCAACCAGTCCCTGGTCCGGCTCAACGCGCTTGCGTGGGCGGGCATCCTGGCCGACACGGCATTGCATGTGCTCGTCATCCGTTCGCCCTGAGCTTGTCGAAGGGCGGTCCACGGGGGATCCGCACTAGAACAGTTCTCCTGCCACCGTATCGGCGTAGCGTCGCCCCAGCTTGGTCAGTCTCACCCGCTCTCCGCAAGCCTCCACCAACCCGGCACCGATGAGCCGGGCGAGGGACCTCTGAGACGCCGGCGTATCGAGGGCGCTCTCCACCGTTTCCTGGGGCACGCCCTCGACGAGCCGCAGTCCGAATACGAGCGCGTCGCGCTGTCGCTCGGCCGCAGAGAGATCGATGTGATCCACGATCGGAAGCCTGCCGTTCTGAAGCGAATCGACGTAGCTGGTTACGTCGGCCATCGCGCCGAATCGGACGCCGTCGATATAAGACTGGGCGCTGGGACCCAATCCCAGGTAATCCTGATCGGTCCAATAGAGCAGATTGTGGCGGCATTCCATCCCCGGTTTCGCATAGTTCGAGATCTCGTACCGGCGATAGCCCGCCGACGCGAGGAGCGCCTCTGCGGCCTCCGCCATTGCGGTCTGAAGCGCATCGTCAGGCTGCAGCGCCGGCTCGCGCGCGATGTCGTGAGCGAACCGCGTGCCCGGCTCGACGGTCAACGCGTAGCACGAGATGTGATCGGGAGCCAGCGCGACAAGGCTGCGGAGGGTCTGCATCCAGGACTCGATCGTCTGTCCCGGCAAGCCGAACATGACGTCGAGGTTGATATTGGCGAATCCCGCCGCGCGGGCTTCCCGTACGGCGGTTTCCGTGTCTGCCACGGTTCCCGGACGGCCGATCGCGATGAAGTCCTGCTCGTTCATGGATTCCGCGCCGAGACTGAGGCGAGTGACTCCGGCATCCACGAGGATCCGCAAATCGTCCCGCGTGACGGTGGACGGATGGGCCTCAATGGTCACCTCAACAGAGTTCGCCGTCGTCCAGGTCCTGCGCATACGGTCCAACAGCGCGGTCAAGCGCCGGACCGGAATGACTGTCGGCGTTCCACCGCCGAAATAAATGCTGCGGAGCGGCCGGCCGGCGATCAATCCGTGATCCCGGTAGAGGTCGATTTCTTTCGCGAGGGCGGAGCAGAACGCTTCGACCCGTTCGGCGCGGGCGAGCTCGAGATAAAAGGCGCAAAAGTGACAGCGCTGCCGGCAGAACGGAATGTGGACATAGAGCCCGAGCGCGCGCGGCGTCATGATCCAATGGAAAAGGGCCGAGACTTGCTGAAGTCTCGCGCGAGGACCACTTCGATTTCATCCGAAGGGGAGATCCCGCGATTGCGCACATGGGTGGTCCAGCCTGGATGGCGGCGCAAGGACTCGAACACCTGCTTGAGGAGATCGGGTTTGATCAGCGCTTCCCATTCTCGGACCCAGGCCTTGTTGTCGTCGTCGCCGTCGTATTCGTCGGGGAACGTGGCTTCGAGGGTGAACCGGAGAGTAAAGGTCTTCTCTTCCTGGTACATGAGCCTCCTGTCGTTGCGCTTGCGGTCGAGGCAATTTTATAATACCGCCACTATAAAAAGGAGACGGACCGATGCCTATCTTCGAATATGTCTGCGGGGAATGCAATCACCGCTTCGAGCAACTGGTGCAGGGATCCACGGTCGCGGTTTGCCCCAAGTGCAAGGCCACGAAGCTGGAAAAACAATTCTCGGCGTTTGGCGTCGGCACGACGGGATGGGCGCCGTCCGGCGGGGGAGGCGCCTGCGGCACGTGCGGCGACCCACGCGGACCCGGCGCCTGCTCGATGAACTGACCCCATGTCGGCCGACGCGGCGCTCCAACGGGCCATCGCCGCCATCTCCCAGTCGGATCCTATTCCCAAATTGCTGCAGCAGGTAGCGCTGGGGCGCATGAAGCCGACGGACGCTGGCCTGCGGGCCGTGACGGAATCGTGGCTCACCACCTACCGGACGGTTATCGATTCGAACGACTTCAACCGGCAGGCCTTGCTGCGGTTGGATCCTCGGCCCAGACTGGCTGTGTTGATCGAGGCCGGCGTGCTGGACTCGAAAGGCGCGGCGGTCACATCGTTGCAGGCGACCTTTGAAACCCAGTTGGCTCAACGCTCCGACTAACGCCGCCCTCCTTCCCGCGCTCGCGTTCGTTCTGATCGGCCTCTGTGCCCTTCCCGTGCCGGGAGCGGCGCAAGAACTCTCCGGAATCCAACCGTTGTTGTGCATGACGCTCGACGAAGTCTCGCGATCGCTGCCGGCCGGCACGACGGTGTTGTTCGAGCCGGCGGCGATCGAGCACTTTCTCGCGGCGCTGGATGGCGCGCCGCCGGACTGGGCGGCGGTCTATGGACATGGCCATCATGACCCGGGACATGACGAGCGCCTGTACAACTTGAATCGCGAGCGCGATGCCGCTCGCACCGGCAAGGAAGCGCTGTCCCGGCGTATCGCCGTTCGCTGGAGCGGCGAGTTATCCAACGAAGAACCTCAGGCCGGCGGCTTTCGCGTCGCGCTGGGCCCGGTTTTTATGCATACCCGGTGGGGGGTGGTGCGTTTCAAATACGAGGACCTGCCGGCCAATCTCATTGCACTGCCTTCCATGGAGTTACGGCCTCGGATTCAAGAGGCCATTGCGCAAGGCCGGCCGGTCGAGGTCCACGTCATCATGTCCGGGACACTGGTTCCGGATGAGTCCGTGGTGTACGACTTCTCGCATGACGAGGACGGTCTCGGCTTGATCATGCCCGTCGTGCGGGTCGATCGACTGTATTTTGTGCTGGCGTCCGCGTAACGTCCTGCGACATGCACGGCAGTTCGTCCCTACAGCGCCGTCCGATCCTGTACGCTGATCCTCCGGTGCTGCACGTGCGTCTCTGTAGGCTCGCACAGTCAGCCCGCGTCTTCTCCCCCCGCAAGACTCACATCATGCGGTCAGGAGTGGGCCGCGAGCTCCGCGACCTTTTCGGCGATGTCTTGACCCGGCATTTCGGCGTGACTCCTGCGGAACTGGCCGGTGTATTGCCGTCCCATACCTCCAGGCCCGTTGGGCTTTTCGTTTGATGTCCGATTCTTCCGAAGGCCGTCCCATCCAGTTGTGGCGCCCCTCCAAGGGGGTAACCACTCTGTAGTCTGGTGTCCGCACCGGCCTCGTCTAGACTTTGGTGAAGCAGCAACCGGTCGAACCGAGGAGCGGCGCATGATCAGTATGGTGGAATTTGTTGGGGTGCTTGCGATGGCCCTGCTTGTGGCACAGTCTGCAGCCTGGCTTGCCCAGCGGTGGCAGGACGATGGGGCTTCAAGCCGGGCCTGCCAGCGCACGCGGCCCGACTGGGGAGAAACGACCAGAGCGCACTTTCGCTATGTCCGCCGGCGGACACGATATCAGGTCCAATGTCCCGTGACCTGCCGCGTCGGGGAAACGGAAGTGCGTGGGCTGGTGGTCGATATGTCCCGCGAGGGGTGGCGGATTCGCGCTCACCCGGCGTGGCCTGTCGACACGACGATGAGCCCGACTGTCGACCTGCTGGGCCAGAGTGAGCCGGTTTCCGTGGCCCAAGCGGTCGTGCGCTGGTCGGAGGGAACGGAATTCGGCGTGAGTCTCCTCGCGGTGGACCTCGCCCCGGCCGCGCACCTCTCAAACTTCTTCAGCACGCTGACATCGACTCCCGGTCCCGTCAGATCAGCGGCATGAGACAACCGCCGGGGTGTGGCCTGCTATGACCGAGGCTTCCGGATGCGGCACGCCTTGGCCACGGCATCCCGATAGCGGAGCCACAGAGCCAGGCTGGTCCGGAGCGCGGCCAGGACCGATCGCTGGAGCGCGGGCGGCGTGTAGTTGACCACCATGTCATAGGCGTCGTGGCGATGGCCCGCCTCGACGAGCTGATGGGCGCGAACCAGATCCATACGCTCGGGAGGCACGCCGTGGGAGCGGACGAGGGGATGGGCCTGAATGATGGATTCGATATCCTCTGCGCTCTTGGGTTTGGACGGCTCCTGAATTTCTTTCCGATCCTTGACGCTGCCTTCCACGAAAATGGTGAGCACCGCCGCACCGATCATCCAGTGCCGGTGGTTCGACATGCGATCGAGCCAGGCGCGATACCGCCGGCTGGCCGGCAACAGCCGGACCCGTTCGAAATCCCGCTCGGAAAATCCCAGTCCCGTCATCATGCCCAAGAACAAGTCCGGATGCGATGTGCCGAACGACAGGCCGCCGGTGTCCTCTTCATAAATATTCTCCGCCAGCATCCGCCGTACGGGCGACGGCGGATTCTTGCCGTGGATCCGCGCGAGGTACACGGGAAAATCCCGCACATACACCGCGTACTCCTGCTGAAAATGGATCAGCAACTGATCGCGCGTGAGACGGCCGTCCGCAAAGTGTTCCCAGGCCCAGTGGTGTTTGCCGTCCATGATGCGGAGCAGGGCGTCACGGAACCGCGATGCCGTCATGCGAGTGGTCATGTCGCTTGCCTTCCCAAAAGGGCCGTCGTTACAATCCGGCCCAGCCGATGAACCCGATCACCATCCAGAACCCGGATGAAATTTTGAGCCTGTTGGCCGATGTGGCGTTGCGCGGCGCAGGATTTACCACCGAATCTCTCTTGGATTACGTTCTGGAAGAGGGCTTTACGGAGCCGATCTTCCTGAATGCGAGCGGCGAGGATCCCACCGCCTTCTATAAGGGACAGCCCAACGCCTGGGCGATTTACCAGGTGCGCGAGTGGAAGCGTGTGCTCACAATTTCTGGAGGACCGGGCCAGGAGCGCCGCGCGCGCATTACGGAAACCCCGTAAGCGGCGTGGGAGCAACTCTAGAAGAGCCTGCGCCCAGGTGCAGTGAATCAACCGGTTTCCCCCTGGATAGCGCGCGACGATGCTGGTTCACTTGACGAATGCGCAGGACATCGGCGAGCTGGCGATGATCAAAAGCCTGCTGGAAGGGAACGACATCGCCTATGTCGTGCACGATGAGCATGTCAGCAGCCTGTATCCCGGGGTGCCGTTTCTCGTGTCCCGTGTGCTGGTCGACGAATCGGACCGCGAGCGGGCCGGCACACTGCTGAGCCGGCTGCGCCTGGCCGTCCGCGAGGCCTCGGCCTAGGTCCGTCGCGTCCGCCCCGACGCCCACTTCAGAAACTCCTAGCGCGACAGCTTGGGATGCGGCTTCTCCGGAGGCACTTCCGCGACCCGCCGTTCCCCCGATCCCTCGTACCATCCTCCCACGAGTACGCCTTCCTCAAAGTACAAATAGCGATGTTTCACGACGGCGGCGCTTTCCCAGTCCTCGAAGATCCATTCCTCGCGGCGGAGTCCGTCCTTCGTGAAGGACGTGTTGATGGTCTGGGGCCCGCCCCAAGCCTGCAGGACTTGCTCTTTCGACATGCCGACCATGACGCGATGCTGCTCGATATGCTTCTGAAAATCAGGGTCGCGCAGGTGCGTGATGAGCGGCCAGACCACCATCAACAGAAAGAAGACGGCGAGGCCGCTATAGATGATGATCCGCACGGGACGGCGGCGGATGAACGAAGATTCTTCGGCGTCCGGCTGGGGCATGGTGTGTGAGTCGGTCGTCATGGGTGATCCTCAGGGCGCGCGCATGCTAACAGCGGGGTAGAGACGAGTCAAGAAACGGGAGCGATTCTCTTAGGCAAATCAGCGGCCTAGGGAGAGCGGCTATACTTGGTGCTCAGGAGGCCTATGATGCCGAACAGGGGTTCCTCGATGCGTCTCCGAACCGCCGCGATCTGCCTCGGTCTCTTGTTGCCAAGTGTTGCGGGGCCGCACGGTACCTATGGGGCCACGATCTATTCCTATGTCGATGATCGAGGCAATCCGGTCTATACGGATACGCTGGAGACCATTCCGCAACAGTACCGGGCCAAGGTCAGAACCCACGAACGGCCCGACTCCAAACCGCCTTCCATGTTGGAATCGGTTCAGCACAACGTGCAGGAGCGAGCCAAACAGTTCGATCTGACGCTCCCGTCACTGCAGCTTCACTTCGACGGGCTCAATCCCGGCCAATCGCGCATCCTGACCTATGCCGGCGGCGCGGTCGTCGTGCTCCTCGCAGTGATATATCTGAGCAAGAGCCAATTGGTCCGGCTGCTCGGCTTCTGTTTGCTCATTGCCATCGGTATCGGCGTGCCGGTGTTGATGTACGTGAGCGACGGCGGTCCCATGGACGTCATGAAACAGAAAGCCGGCGGCGCCGGACAGGCGCAGCAAAACCGCCTCGAGCAGATTCCCCGGTAGAGATCCGTCCCGCACACACTGCCAGGAGCGACAGGCCTCACTCGGCGTACTTGGGCACGGGAATCCTCTTGGGAGGCGGCGGCGGTGCCGAAGCCTGTTGCGCGAACTCCGGCGAGTAGGGATTGAGGATCGCTTCGTGCGTATGGCGCTGGCGCTGCTTGACGAGCTGGAGGCTCTGCGCGCTGATTTCCAGCCGATCGATCGGCGCCTGGGTCGTCAGCCGATCCGGCAGCCCCTGCAGCGAAAACAACTGAAAGGCCAGGGTCCAATCCAGCTGTTCCTTGCCCTTTTCTTTGACAATGAAACGGGCGGCAGGGGAAGGACTGCCCTTGAACAACAGCACCCAGATATTGCTGCGAAAGGCGGGACTGGCCGGATCCGTGGATGGCCGGAATTCCGGGACGAGCGAGGGCACCTGCGCGAGCGGTACCGGTGTGGAGAACTCGATGTCGACCAGCTTCACGAACAAGGGCCGATCTTCGCGCTCGTCGTTCGGATCCACGGCGTAGCTGAAGGAATAGCGGACGTCGATCCCCTCGCGCTGAAACGTGTACACGTCTTCGCCGTTTTCCGGAGAGACCAGCTTGCTGAAGTATTTGGACCAATCGCTGATGGGATAGTACGTGAAGACGCGCAGCGCGGACTTGCGGTCGCGGACCGCCTGCGGCATCCCAAGCTTGGCATGGAGCTCTTTCTGCGTCAGACCGAGGAAGCCGTCCTCAAAATAGGGGGCGGCCTGGATGCCGGACGGCCAGGCGGCCGAGCAGGCCAGGAAGACCGCAACGGCGAACAGGCGTACAGAATCGATTGGCTTCAACGGGCAGCTCCTTGGAAGCCGCGAGCTCACAGTCAGGATCGTATCGGCGCGCAGGAACGGAAGTCAAGAAAGAGCCGGCAGCTTGCCGCTGGCACAGGCATCCAGTATGATCGCTGCACACAGGTCCCAGGGATATCCCCGCGTCATGACACCCGCACAAACCGCCGACATACAGAGCCTGCTCAAGGAGCGGATTCTCATCCTCGACGGCGCCATGGGCACCATGATCCAGCAGCGCAGGCTGGATGAGACCGCGTTCCGCGGCGAGCGGTTCAAAGACTGGAAGAAGGACCTCAAGGGCCACAACGATCTGCTGAACCTGACACAGCCGGCGATCATCGAGGACATTCACCGTCAGTATCTCGAGGCCGGGGCCGACATCGTCGAGACCAATACGTTCAACTCCCAGGCGATTTCCCTGGCGGACTACCAGATGGACACGCTGGCCTACGAGCTGTCGAAAGCCGGGGCCGGATGCGCCAGACGGGCCGTCGCAACAGTGCAATCCGCCCACCCGGGCCGTGTGTGCTTCGTGGCCGGCGCCATCGGCCCGACGACGAAGACCTCCTCGATTTCGACCGACGTCAACAACCCGGGCGCGCGTGGGACGACGTACGATGAATTGGTGCGTGCTTACGGCGAGCAGGTTCGCGGACTGCTCGACGGCGGAGTCGATCTGCTCCTGGTGGAAACGATTTTCGACACGCTCAACGCCAAGGCGGCCTTTTTCGCGATCCTGGACGGGTTCGACCGAGGCTGGCGGCGCGTGCCCGTCATGGCGTCGGTCACATTCATCCAGGCCGGGAGCAACCGCGGCGTCACCGGCCAGACGGTGGAGGCGTTCTGGAATTCCATCTCGCACGTTCCGCTGCTCAGTGTGGGGATGAATTGCGCGTTGGGGCCCAAAGAAATGCGGCCGCTGATCGAGGAATTGTCGCAGATCGCGCCGGTCTATGTGAGCGCGCATCCCAACGCCGGCTTGCCCAATCCGTTGCTGCCGACCGGTTTCCCTGAGACGCCGGATTCGCTCGCCCCGCAGCTTCGCGAATGGGCGCAGAACGGCTGGTTGAACATCGTCGGCGGCTGCTGCGGCACGACGCCCGCGCACATCAAATTGATCGCCGAAGCCGTGCGCGGCCTCCCGCCGAGAACGATCCCCTCGATCGAGCCCTACACGCGGTTGAGCGGGCTGGAAGCCCTGACCATCCGCCCGGATTCGAACTTCGTGAACATCGGCGAACGGACCAACGTGACGGGGTCTCCGGCATTCGCGAAACTCATCCTGGCCGGTGATTACGAATCGGCATTGGCGGTGGCGCGCCAGCAAGTGGAAGGCGGAGCGCAGATCATCGACGCCAACATGGCCGAGGGAATGCTGGATTCCAAGGCAGCGATGGAAAAATTCCTGCGTCTCATTGCCGCCGAGCCCGACATCTGCAAAGTGCCCATCATGGTCGACAGTTCCAAATGGGAGGTGCTGGAAACCGGCCTGAAGAATATCCAAGGCAAGGCGGTCGTCAACAGCATCAGCCTGAAGGAAGGCGAGCAGAAGTTCGTCGAACAGGCCCGGTTGATCCGGCGCTATGGCGCGGCGGTCGTCGTGATGGCGCTTGACGAGCGGGGCCAGGCGGACACGCTCGACCGCAAGCAAGAGATCTGCGCCAGGTCTTACCGGATTCTGACGGAACAGGTCGGCTTCCCGCCGCAGGACATTATTTTCGATCCGAATGTCCTGACCGTCGCAACCGGGATCGAAGAACATAACAATTACGCGGTCGATTTCATCGAGGCGACCCGCTGGATCAAGCGGAATTTGCCCGGCGCCAAGGTCAGCGGCGGCATCAGCAACATCTCGTTTTCGTTCCGCGGCAACAACGTCGTGCGCGAAGCGATGCACGCCGCGTTTCTCTACCACGCCATCAAGGCCGGCCTCGACATGGGGATCGTGAATGCCGGTCAGCTCGCGGTTTACGAAGAGATTCCCAAAGATCTGCTTGAGCTCGTCGAGGATGTGCTGCTCAATCGGCGGCCGGATGCGACCGAACGCCTGGTGACATTCGCGGAAACCGTCAAGCAGAAGGGCAGGGCGGCCGCCAAAGACGACGAATGGCGCAAAGGCACGGTCGAGGAGCGGCTCGCGCACGCTCTCGTGAAAGGCATCACGGACTATATCGACCAGGATACGGAGGAGGCGCGTCGCAAGTATCCCGCCCCGCTGGCGGTCATCGAAGGGCCGTTGATGGCGGGCATGAACGTCGTCGGCGACCTGTTCGGATCCGGCAAGATGTTCCTGCCACAGGTGGTCAAGAGCGCGCGCGTGATGAAGAAGGCCGTGGCCTATCTCATGCCGTTCATGGAAGAAGAAAAGAAACGGGCGGGTCACTACCGGGCGCAGGGGAAGGTGTTGCTGGCGACCGTCAAAGGCGACGTGCACGACATCGGCAAGAACATCGTCGGCGTCGTCCTGGGCTGCAACAACTATGAGGTCATCGATCTCGGCGTGATGGTGCCCTGCGAGAAGATTCTGGCCACGGCGCGAGAGCAGAAGGCGGACATCATCGGCCTGAGCGGCCTCATCACGCCCTCCCTCGACGAAATGGTTCACGTGGCGAAAGAAATGACTCGCGAAGGGTTCGACGTGCCCCTGCTGATCGGCGGCGCCACGACGAGCAAGGCGCACACGGCTGTGAAGATCGCGCCGTCCTACGCGCCGGCGGTCATTCATGTGCTGGATGCCTCACGGGCGGTCGGCGTCGTGGGGAGCCTGGTCAGCCCGACACATAAGCCCGACTTCGTCCGGCAGATTCATGAAGACTATGAACGGATGCGGCGGGCGCATCGGGACCGCGGGGCGAAACCGCTGCTGTCGATCGGGCAAGCGCGGGCCAACCGATTGGTTTCCGATTGGGCCGCCATCGACATCCCGAAGCCGTCGTTCCTGGGGGTTCGCGCCATCCCGGATCAATCGCTGATCGAGCTGGTTCCCTATATCGACTGGACACCGTTTTTCCATACCTGGGAACTCAAGGGCCGCTATCCGTCGATTTTCGACGACGCAACCGTGGGGCCGAAGGCCAAGGAGCTGTACGAGGACGCGCACCGGCTGCTGGACGAGATCGTCCGAAAGAAGCTGCTGACGGCGAAGGGCGTCTATGGGTTGTTTCCCGCGGCCGGCGTGGAAGACGACATTGCGGTGTACAAAGACGAATCGCGCCAAGCCGTCCTGACGACCGTTCACACGCTGCGCCAGCAGTCGGAAAAGCCGGCCGGGCAACCCAATTTGGCGTTGGCGGATTTTGTCGCGCCCAGGGATTCAGGCCGGCGGGACTATCTGGGCGCCTTCGCCGTCACGGCGGGAATTGGCCTGGAGACGCTCTGCCGCCGATTCGATCAGGACCATGACGATTACAACTCCATCATGGCGAAAGCCCTGGCCGACCGGCTGGCCGAAGCCTTTGCCGAATATCTTCACAAGCGAGTGCGTGAGGAGTGGGGATATGGTAAGGACGAACGGTTGACGAATGACGATTTGATTCGTGAGAAGTACCGTGGCATCCGCCCGGCGCCCGGCTATCCGGCCTGTCCCGACCATACGGAAAAGCGCCTGCTGTTCGACCTGTTGCAGGTCGAACAGCAGGCCGGCATCATGCTGACAGAGAGCTTCGCCATGCTGCCGTCCGCCGCCGTGAGCGGATTCTACTTCGCCCACCCGGAGGCCAAGTATTTTGC
Organism: uncultured Nitrospira sp.; assembly: GCA_964642845.1. Taxonomy (GTDB): domain Bacteria; phylum Nitrospirota; class Nitrospiria; order Nitrospirales; family Nitrospiraceae; genus Nitrospira_D. The sequence goes on along the minus strand of CAZXRB010000010.1, from coordinate 16,458 downwards.
GGTGGGCAAGATCGGGAAGGATCAAGTCGAGGACTACGCCCGCCGGAAGGGGATGCCGGTCTCGGTCATCGAGCGGTGGCTGGCGCCCAATTTGAGCTACGAGCCGGCCTAAGCGCCGTTATACCGCCGAGATCAACAGATCGTCCTGCCAGTCCGCCATCGCGTTCCGGAGCGCTTGCACGACCCATCGATAGCGTTCTTCCGCCCAGGCGTTGAAGGATTCGGCGTCCGGGAAGACGAGGTCCCAGGCCTTGGCGGCATCCAGCATGAGCAGTTGCTGCGGTTTGTTGTGGCCGGGAAAGAGCACGGCCAGCACGGCGGAATTGCCCGTGAGACTGATGTCCGTGAAGATGTGGATCATCGCGGGCGGGGGAAGATGGACCTCGCGCGAGGCGGCTTCGACGATCGGCTGATAAAGTCGATGGAGGAATTGCGACGTGACCTCATAGGGATTGGACGGCCCCAGAAGCCTCGGGTTCGGCTTTTCGCCGAAGAGATGTTCGGTCAGGTACGTGGCGGCTTCCCACGTCGGCATGACACCGGACGTGACCAGCGCCTCGCAGAGATAGGCGATCCAATTGCGGCTGGCGACGCGCTTGCGGATCGCGGGCACTTTCTTCGCCATGGAGGGCACCCTTTCTTCCTCTAGGTCAGATTGTGTGGTCCGGCTTACGGAGCGCCTACGTGGTGTGACGGGCTCTACCGGCAGGTTGAAGGCAGTATAGCCAGCGAAGAAAACGCGGTCAACGAATCGGCTGATTTCGGCGGTGGGGCGGCGGGTCAGGCGATCTTGCGATAGGAACGGTCGGCATACTGCTGATGGATGCGCGTAATATCGCCTATGGAGGCGATGAAGACGTCGAGCAGCTCGGGGTCAAAGTGCTCGCCGCGATGCTTCACCATCAATTCGATGGCATGGCTCAACTCAAAGGCCGGCTTGTACACCCGCTGGGTAGTCAGAGCGTCGAAGGCGTCGGCGATCGAAGCGATGCGGCCCTCGATGGGAATCGCTTCGCCTTTCAGCCCCCGGGGATAGCCCGTGCCGTCGAAGCGTTCATGATGGGTATAGGCGATGATGGCCGCGACGTTCAGCAACTCGGCGTCGGAGCCGCTGAGAATGCGGTAGCCGATTTCCGCGTGCTGCGCGATGACGCCGAACTCTTCCTGCGTAAACTTCCCCGGCTTCAGCAGCACATGATCGGGGGTTCCGATCTTGCCGATGTCGTGCATGGGACTGGCCGTGCGGATAATGTCGCAACGCTCGGGCGACAGGCCCGCCTTGCGCGCCAGCAGCTCGCAATAATGGCTCATCCGTTGAATGTGCTGCGCCGTGGAGCTGTCCCGGAACTCCGCCGCGATCGCCAGCCGCTGAATCGTCTCCTCGCGTGACAACCGCAGTTCCTTCTCGCTCCGCTCCAGCCATTCCAGCGCCTGCTGGAGCGCCATGGTCCTGGTGCGAACGATGTCCTCGAGGTTTTCGCGGTGCAGGCGGTTTTCCATCTCCAAACGGCGGCGGCGCAAGGCATTGGCGACGTCGATCAGCACTTCGTTCGATTCGAATGGCTTCACGATGTAGCCGAACGCGCCCATGTCGAGCGCCGCGTTGGCGAGCACCGAACTGTCCAACCCCGTCACCATAATGGCGGCGACATCGGGACGCTCGGCGAGAATGTTCCGCACGAGATCCATGCCGGACTCTCCCGGCATGTTGACGTCGCACAGCATGAGGGCATACGGCGCTTCGTCCAGCTTTTGGCGAGCCTCGCGGGCATCGGCGGCGAGGGCGACGGAGTAACCGTGTGATTGGAGCAGATAACCGAGCAGGCGCCTGATCGGCTCTTCGTCATCGACCACGAGGATACTGCGGTTATTGAGTCGTTCGAGATGCGTGGTGCGGTCCTGAATGGTTCGCATGCGAGCGCGGTATCGTTAGCCAACTGGGGGGTTGCGGTGTTGACTCTCTATCGGTTCAATGGGCTGCCGTCTTAAGGTCGTTGGAACGGCGTAAATCGGTGCACCTTCCATGCCATTGTCGGCCCCGAACATTGTGTCAGAGTCGGCCTGTCGAACCGGCCGCCTATCGAAACGCGATCATGCCACGGATCACGGCATCTGGCGAGGCTTTCCAAGAATTCTGATTGCCGGATGCTCCGGAACCAACGCGCGCGGCGGGAGAGGGCACAGTGAAACGTTGTACAGATTCGTCAGTCGACGGGACTCGTTTTGTACAGACCCTGCCGGCCGGGAACCCGGTTTGCGGTTTGCGCGGGGCTTCACTATAATTTTGCCTTCACGGACAACGATCGGAGTCAACATGAGCGCGATCACGGGACTGGTTCGATTCGACGGCCGCCGCAAAGACCAAGTGCGGCCGGTCAAGGTGACCCGCAATTTCATCAAACATGCCGAAGGGGCGGTGCTGATCGAAATGGGTGATACCAAGGTGATCTGCACGGCATCGGTCGAGGAAAAAGTCCCGCCCTTCATGAAGGGCAAGGGGACGGGATGGGTGACGGCGGAATACTCCATGTTGCCCCGTTCGACGCACGAGCGGTCGCCGCGCGAAGCGGTCAAGGGCAAGCAGGGCGGACGGACGTTGGAAATTCAGCGCCTGGTCGGCCGCGCGCTGCGCGCCGTGACCGACATGGCGCAAATGGGGGAGCGGACGATTTGGATCGACTGCGACGTCATTCAAGCCGACGGCGGCACGCGGACCGCTTCCATTACCGGCGCGTTCATCGCGCTGGCCGACGCGTTTACGGTCCTCAAGAAACGGGAATTGATCAAGAAGCTGCCGCTCGCCGATTATCTGGCGGCCGTCAGCGTCGGCAAGGTCGGGGGGGAAGTCATGGTCGATCTGGCCTATACGGAGGATTCCATGGCTGAAGTGGACATGAATCTCGTGATGACGGGGCGCGGCCGCTACGTCGAAGTGCAGGGCACCGCCGAGCGGACTCCCTTTGCCAAACAAGATATGGACGAGTTTCTCGCCTTGGGGTGGCAGGCCATTCAGCGGCTGACGGCCATACAAAAAGAGTTGGTGGGGCCGCTGGATTAACCTCTATGATCAGGGAGCTGGTCCTGGCCACGCGCAATCCTCACAAGGGGGAAGAGTTGGGCGCGCTGCTGGGAGATGCGGGCATCCGCATCAGGACCCTCGCCGAATTTCCCGACGCGCCCGAGGTGGAAGAGGACGGCGGAACCTGCGAGGCCAATGCGATCAAGAAGGCCAGGGAAATCGCACGAGCCACCGGATTACCCGCCGTCGCGGACGATACCGGGCTGGAAGTCGACGCGCTTGGAGGACGTCCGGGCGTGTACGCAGCCCGCTATGCCGGCGAGGGCGCGACCTACGCCGACAATTGCCGGAAACTTCTGACCGAACTGGCCGGCGTGCCGCGTGCCAGGCGAACCGCAAGATTTCTCACCGTCGCGGCGCTGGCCCTTCCTGAGCGCGCAGAGGTGCAGATTGCGCGCGGCGTGCTGGAGGGCGTGATTGCCGACGCTCCGATCGGGGAACACGGGTTCGGATACGATCCCGTGTTTCTGGTTCCGGAAATGGGACGCACGCTGGCCGAACTCACGCCGGAAGAAAAAAACCGCATCAGCCATCGCGCGAAGGCGTTTCGGCAGATGCGGGCGATCCTCGTTCACGCGCTGGCCGCTCGGTAATAGGACGTCGCGGCTACTTCGGGATGATCGAAATCCCGCCGCTGCTTTCCAACACCGCGTACTTGATCTGATCCATCCGTTCCAAGCCGTGCGAGGACCGGGCCGACGCCATCACGTCGTCCTCGTCCACGCGTGCCCGGTCCATCAGGTCTTTCAGGGGACGGCCGTGATCGACGATCACCATCGGCAAGCCGTCGAGCCACCGCTCCAGCACCGGTGAGCGATGCTTCAGTTGCGACAGCACGATATCGACGCCGACCAGCGTGATGATCACGAGGAAGGCATTCACGACCGAGTAACTGTTGCCGATCATGGCGTTTTGCGTCGCTTCGCTCAAGATCAACAGGAGAATGAGATCGAAGCTCGTCATCTCCATCAACGTGCGGCGGCCCGCGATCCGGAACACGAGCAGCAAGAAGAGATAGACGGCCAGGGCCCGTAAGACGACGTCCATACGCATCCTCCTCTCTCGAAAACTACGTAGGCCGCTTACGGCGCTTACGGATAGATCCACTGGATGAAGGCCAGCGAGTGTGCTGGGGCGAACCCGAGCCGGCCGGACAGCCGGCCGATGCGCCGGGCCTCGACATGGAGCGTCACGTCGCCGCCCTGTCCCTCGTCGGCCAGCTCAAATTCGTACAGGATCCCGGTTGGCGAGAGGCGCTGGGCGCTCGGTTCAGGCGAGATTCTTTGGACCTCGACATGGTCGAGATAGTCCTGGGAAAGCCAGAGCAACACCCTCCCTTCCGAGATGGCGCGGCTCTCGACATGGAGCTGAAGGGTGAGGGGACTCTGGTAGCGACCGAAGCGTTCGTACGTCAACTTCAAGGGAACGGCAGGATCCTCCGCCACTGTTTCGCTCAGCGGACCGTGGCCGAAGAGCCCGAGGACCGCCGCCAGGACGGCGAGCGCCATCACGGCCCAACTCACGCGCTGGACCATCCATGTCCGCCGCTGAAAGGGCAGGTCCTGGTGGATGTCCAGGTCGCCGATGCGTTTCAAGCCGGAGGCCATTAGGCAGCCGCCCTTCTCAGGGAACGTAGGTCGCGCGATATGCTCCCAGCGCCCGGCTCTCCGCACCCCGGTCTCCTGAGACAGTGTCCCCTGAAGGCGCCTGGGGATGCACCCGGGAATCTCCATGGTTCAGGCAAAGGGAACTCGTCCGGAATGGAGGAGGCAGGGCGTCCAGAGACAATGCGGGGCACGAATCAGCCAGCCCGGCGCAATGGTTCGGGCTGTGCGGATGATCCGCTCTGGCCTCCGGTCACCCGCCCCGCCGGCGAATTGGCAGCCTGTGTCTCCACGACAGGACCGGCCCCACCGACACAGGCCAGTGCGATCCCTGCGAACACAAAAGTCGTGCGTCTCGTCTTCATCTGTCCTCCTGCGCGAAAAGTGACGGATGGATGAGAGAGGCTGCAAAACATAGACCGATGAGGACGAAGCGCCGGCCGCCGTATCTCCCTGGACGCCTCCCGAAAGGGCCGCCGGCTGTCCGGCGGAAATCGCCTGAAATAGCCGCCGCTCCGTGCAAGCCGCGCGACGGGAGCGGAAGGAATCACGGCGTCATGTTCCGAGCGATCGGACATTGTGTCTTACGCCTGGACACGTCTTCCTCAGAAGGGCGAGGACGCGGAGGCCAGGAGATGAGCGCGAGAGCAGGAGGGGATCTCCGGACGGGCCGCTGTACGGCTATCCGAGCGGCGGGGGCGCCTCGTTGCCCGAATCTTCAGGGGCGGGCGTGACAAATTCAACGACGGAGGCGTCAATCACTTTGGTCGCGCGGCCCTCGCCATCGATCTCCACGGTCACGCGCGCGCCCACGGACAGATTTTGAAAGAGGTGCGGTTTGGTGACGGTGAAAAAGATCGGTTTGCCTAAATCGGTCCGAACAAGCCCCTTCATCTCCGTCAAATCCAGCTTGGTCAGCGTACCGGTGACAACTTGTCCCGCCGTGGATTCCGCCGCCAGCGCCAGGCCGGCGATCGGCCAGGCGAGCAGCAGGGCGACGAGCACACTCGTCCATCCCCTTCGTCGTATGGCGACATGTCTCATGGCATCCTCCCGCCTATCGCTGCGCCGGATGGAACGCTGCTTCCAGGAAAAGCCCCTGTGATCCCTCCTGCAAGGCGTTAGTCGCAGGGACGGCTGGGAATTATGTGTCTCCGCTCCGCCGGAATCCGAATGCGGCGATTGGCCTCTCGCACTTCTTCTCGGACCGCCGCCGGCGCTGCCGGCTTCTTGCTCTGCGGCGGTTTCCGCGCCACGCTGGTCACAGCCCGGTTCTTGGTCACCATACCGAGTCAGTTTCTGGTGCGATGCATCATCATACTGCGCGTGATGGCGCGCACTACTGTGCGTCTCCCTAGCCCGCATGGCGCGCGGTCATGGGGCGACGACGGCAGCGGGACGGGCGCGATGGAGAACTCGAGCCGGACAGCCATCGCGCACCCTCCTGGCCGAGCCTACGCCGCCGCGCCGGCCATTTCCCGGCAAGCGGCCGCGCACCGTCGGCATTCTTCCGCGCAGGGCCCGCACAGCTCATGGCGCGGCGCGTGCTGCTCGCAGGCTTCGGCGCAGGCCTCGCAGACGTCGGCGCACAGGCGACAGAGAGACTCGGCGAGGGGGGAAAGCCGGCTCATCCAGTTCACCGCCATGGAGCAGATGTCGGCGCATTCCCGGCACAGACGGATGCAGCGGGCCATGAGCTCGTGGTCCCCGTGCGGGGCCATGCCGATCATGTCGTCGCTGCATGTGTTGCACATGCTCGCGCAGGTTTGGCAAATCGAGATACAGGTTTTGTACTGCTCGTTCATCGTCCGGTTGTGGTCATGCATGGATGGTCCTCCAAGGTTGGTGGCAGCACAAAACTGCAAAGAGCGGACCGGCCCCTATCCCACTGATCGACGCAAAGCGGGAGGGATCCAAAGATGCGGACGGCCCATCGAGAGGTTTTGGAGCGAGGCGAACTGCACGACGGCGCCAGGATGCGATTCCAGCAGGCGGCCGCAGTCGAAGACGGCATCGTCGCTCATCACTGACACTCTTCCCTTCCCCTCAGCGGACCGCTTCGACGAACAGGCTCTCGCGCTCGCGGTTGTCGAGCGACACGATCTCGGGATAGGGGGCTTCTTGTCTCTTGGAACGCACAGCGCGGGATGGTGCGGAATTCGGCCCGCGCCCACCGCTCGGCGATAAATCCGTACGTCATCGGCGTTTGCATGGAGCCGTACCACACGATCTGGGTGATGAGTTTCGCGCCGATGTCCTGTGCGTCGGCCTCCGGCACATAGAGTAGCCATGGTCTCCGCTGAGAAGGCGGCGAGCGCGCTCGTGGAGATCCAGGTTGACCCACCCGGAGCCGCGCAGGGCCCGCATCCAATATGGATGCCGTGCCACAACAGTGCCCGGCCATGGCGGAGCAGCCGGCTCGTGGACCAGACTGTCAGAGAAACGCGACACGGTACTTCACCGCCCCCCGCAAGCGCCAACAGACCGCCACCGGAGGAATGAGGATCGACGTGACGACCATTTCGGCGATGTGTACGGCTCGGCGTGAGGTGCCACGCAGACGCATGGCCATAAACTGGCCGACGCCGGCCGTCCATACTGCCAGCGACGGCGCCATGAGCCAGGGCCGTCCCCACCACCAGCCTGCCGCCGCCCCAATCAAGGCGGCGGCGTTGAGGTAGTAGTGCCAAGGCGGCGACCGTTGGATCAGCCGCCGATACAGGGTCGGGTGCTTCTTGTAGAGCAAGGCGTTGAACAGATTGTTGCGCTGTTGCCGCACGCTGATTCCCCAGGGTGCAGGCCTCACCGGATGTACGACCACGGCCTCCGGGGCGGGCGCGATGCGGTGGTGGCGTTCCAGCAAGGAGAATTGCAGATCGCTGTCCTCGCGCCAGGCCAAGGCGAATCGTTCATCAAATCCGCCGACGGCTTCCAGCGCGGCTTTGCGATAGAAACAGTTGGCCGTGGCGCAGGGCGCCCGTTCGAGGCCGGCCGTGTTGCGCTCGTAGTCGGTCGGCACGTCTGGGAGGGGAACGATGATGCGCCCCCAGGCTCCGGCCAGATCCGTACCCTGAAATGCCGCGTGGCCCGCCGCCAGCCAGTCGGGCTGCGGCCGGCAATCGTCATCGGTGAAGGCGATGAGAGGGCCGCGCGCGGCACGCCAACCGATGTTGCGCGCCACGGCCGGGCCCGATTGCACCGACGGTGTCCTGGCATAGCGGATATCCGGGCCGCGAGCCTGCCAGCGTTCGATCTCCACTTGAGTGTCCCGGTCACAGCCGTCGTCCACCACGATGATTTCGTACTGTGACGCTGGAAAGGTCTGGGCGCAGAGCGCCGCGAGGCATTGGCGCAGCAAGGCCGGCCGCCGGAACGTCGGCACGACCACGGAGACGGTGATGTCAGACAAGGCGTTCATATGTCGGGAATCTGTCGATCTGTCGAATGAAAATCACCAGATGCTTCCCCGGCCCGGCTCTTTCTCCAATAGGAACGACCCGATGACCAGCGCATCCAACGGAGAACTGTAAAACGCTTCCACGGCGTCGCGTGGCGTGCAGACGATCGGTTGTCCCCGCGTATTGAACGAAGTGTTCACGAGGACCGGCACGCCGGTGCGGCACCCGAACGCCCGGACGGTATCATAGTAGCGGGGATGCTGCCCCCGCGTGATCGTCTGGACCCGCGCGGTGCCGTCCACATGCCGGACGGCCGGGATGCGCTGGGCCTGGTACGCCAGCACACCGAACACGAACAGCATGAAGGGGGAAGGCGCGCCGTTGTCAAACCAGTCGGCGGCGCGGTCTTCCAGCACGACCGGAGCGACCGGGCGGAAATCTTCGCGGTCCTTCAGCTCGTTCAGACGGTCCTGCATGCCGGCGGACAGGGGAGAGGCTAAGATCGACCGGCCGCCCAGGGCCCGCGGCCCGAACTCCATGCGGCCTTGAAACCAACCGACAATGCGGTCCTGAACAAGAATATCGGCCGTCTCTTCCGCCACATCGTCGAGCCGCCGATAGGGGAGCTTCGCCCGCCGGAGAACCGCTTCGATGTCGTCATCGCCATATTCAGGCCCCAAGAACGCATGCTTCATGACGAAGGAGCGCGCTTGCGGAAAGCTTCTCATCCGCGCGTCGATCCAGAGGGCCGCGCCGAGTGCCGTGCCGGCGTCCCCGGCGGCCGGTTGGACCCAGATGCGCGTGAACGGCCCTTTGTCGCGCAGCCGCGCGTTCATCACGCAGTTCAGCGCGACCCCGCCCGCGAGACAGAGGTCGGGGGTGTGCGTCGTCTCGTGGAGCCAGCACGCCAGATCGAGCACCGTGTCTTCCAGCACGACTTGGAGCGAACGGGCCAGATCGTAGTGCCGCTGCTCGAACGGTTCTCCCGGCAATCTGGCGCGTCCGAACCGTTCCTCCCAGCGGACCGGAGCGATGCGGTATTGCCCGCGGCCTTCGTATCGCACGATCTCCCGGAAGTCGGCCTCGAAGGCCGGCTTGCCAAAGGAGGCGAGCGCCATGACCTTGTATTCGTCCGACGAATGAAGAAACCCGAAGTGGCGCGTCAAGTCTTCGTAGAGCAGGCCAAGAGAATGAGGCATCGCCACCGAGCCCAGCGGCGTGAGCCGCGAGCCGTCCCCAAGCCAATAACTCGTCGTCGCCCGTTCGCCGCGGCCGTCCAAAGTCATCACCGCGGCGCGCTCGAACGGCGACGGGTGAAATGCGCTGGCGGCGTGCGCCACGTGATGCGGCACGAAATGCCAGCGGTAAGGCCCGTCCGGCGCGACACCGCGGAAACGCGCCTGCAGATGGTGCGGTGCGCCGCTCGCCAAATGCCGCGGCGCATTGACGATGTGCGAGAGGAAGAGCGGATCCCACGGCGCTTCCCATTCGGGCGAGACCGGCCCGGCGCTCGGCTCCAGCGGCAGGGTGACGGTGGCCGTGCGGCCGGAACCGAGCTTGATGTACGGGTCGAAGGAATAGGCGACGTGGTCCACATCCCGCAATGTGAGGCCCCCGGCCTTGAGGCAATAGTCGATGGCATAAAACGGCAATTCATAGGCGCTGAAGGGGATCGGCCGTTTGCCGTGCTTGATGCGTGTAAAGCGTTCTTCCTCCGCCGTGGCGAGCACGGTGCCGTCCCGGACCAGGCAGGCGGCGGGATCGTGGAAGGCGGCGTTAATGCCCAGCGTGTACAAGGGGACGCTCCCGCCACTGCGTGGCTGGTTGGGTTTCTTTCAGCACGTCACAAGCCGCCCGCACGACGAGCTCCGGCGCCACGAGCCGCAGGCAATGATGATGGCCTTCGGGACAGATGCTCTTGTGGCAGAACTTGCACGGGACGTCGTACGACAACACGCGCCGCGGCACCATCCACGGCGTATGCTGAGGGTTCGTCAAGGCGTAGAGATCGACGACCGGCGTGCCCACCGCCGCCGCCACATGGACGGCGCCCGTATTGTTCGCAATGAGCACCGGCGCCATGGACAACAGCGCGGCAAAGGCCTCGAGAGAAAGTTCACCGGCCAGTGAATGTGACGGCGCCTCCATCGCATCCTGGATGCCGGCGATCAGCTCGCGCTCCGGCTCGATGCCGGTGAAGAGCACCTGCCAGCCGTGATCCCGCGCGAGGCGTCTCGCCACCTCGGCAAACAGTTCGGCGGGATACCGGCGAGCGGGCGCCGTTGCGCCGGGATGGATCGCGATCCAGGGCCGCTCCGGAGCCAGCACCGTGTCGAGGAGGTGCGCCGCGAACGCGTAGGCCTGGGGGCTGATTCGAATGGAGAGGCGGCGGTCGCCAGGCGCCGCGCCGACGGCTGCCACCAGATCGAGCTGCCGTTGCACTTCATGGCGGATGCCTGATTCCGGTTCTGTTTCCCTGATCCACTCGGTGAGCAACTGATAGGGATTTTCACGGCAATGGGCAAGACGCAGCGGGATGTCCGCCAGAAAACAGAGCAGGGCGGCCGGCAACGGACTTTGACTGTAGACGGTGAAGATCACCGCCGCATCAAAGTCTCGTGCTCTCAACGCGCGGATCATGGCCTCGTCTCGCGCACTCCCGCGGCGTTCCGTCGCCTTCATCCAGGGCGCGTCGTACACAAGCACGTCGTCCACATCAGGCAACAGCCGGCCTGCCTCCGCCCCCGACTGGGATGTGAAGAGCGTGATGCGCCGGCGCGGGGCCGATTCCTTCAGCGCGCGAATCGCCGGCCCCGTCATGAGCACATCGCCCAGCGTATCGAGCCGCACGCAGAGGATGTTCGTCGCGTCCGACCAGTGAGTCATGCGATGTCCGGTAAGCCGACGTCAGTTCTTCACCAGAGAACATTCTCGAGAGGTGAGGCGCCTGGTCTCACCCTCCCGCCCGAGCTGCCGAGCAGCTCTTCCCACGGGTAGTACGTTGAACTCCTGATCGAACAAGAACGCAGCCGGCAGGGTGTTTCAGCATCCGTGCTACGGCCAGCTTGTTTCGCGCATCGGGATAACCATGACTTCCGGAGCGACAGTTTCCGCCGGCAGCTGCAGCAGACAGCGGATGGTGTCCGCGACGTTCCGAGGATCCTGCAGCACGCCGGGATCGATGCCGGAAATCGGTCCAGCAAGAACGGCGTCCGCCTGCCGCCGGTCGGCGACGTCGCACCGGACGTGGCGCGATGCGATGCCTTCGTGCCGCAGCTTTTCCGCCATCGCCGCCGCGCGATCGCCGTGGATATCCGCGATGACGATGCACGCGCCCGCTTCGCCGAGTGACCGGCAGAGCGCCTCGCCGAGCCCTTGGGCGCCTCCGGTGATGATGGCGACGGTCCTGTGCAAGGGATTGTCCATGTCACCCAACCTTCTTGCGGTGCGCGTGGGATGTGAGGCCAGGCCGCCGCCCGCGCGCGTTGCCATGGCGCGCCACCTCCCAAATGCCGCGGGCGGCGGGCGAGAGCGCCGGCATGCCGTCGGCGGCGCCCAGCTGCCGTTCGACGAGCGCGGTGAGCAGATGCCCCACCAGGCGATGGATCTCCCGCACCGACGGGCGGTGTGCGACGGGCACCTGCAGGGCGACATCGGTATCGCGGGTCAGGTCGCCGTCATGCCGGCCCACAAGCGCGATGCACCGGAGCCCTCGCTCGCGCGCGACATCCACGGCGTGGATCACCGCAGGAGGCGGCTCGTCGGCGCTCACCACGACGAGCACATCGCCGGGTCGTCCCAAGAGCTGAACGCCATGCGCCAGACCGCCCGTATCGTCTGGCTCTCCAAAGAAGGTCCCAGGGGAGGCCTTCAGAGAGAAGGCCGGAAACCCTCGGCGCTCTGGCGCAATGCAGGCTTGCACGAAGGAGGCGGCCAGCGATTCCGCATCGACGGCCCCGTCCCCTGCGCCGCAGGTCAGCGCCTTGCCTCCATGGGCAACGCACTCGGCCAGCAGCCGGGCGGCATCCAGCAAGGGCGCCTGCAGCTGGCGCCGCGCTTCCTGGAGATGGTCGATCGCGGCGTCAAAGGTCTGCTCGATGAGCGCCGCCTGGTCCGATCCCGCGCCCGGCTTCGCGTGCCACGCGAGCAGGACTTGCTCATACAGGGCGGCCAGTCCCTTGGCGACCTTGTGCCACGTGAAGAGATCGTTGACCCGCTGCACGGCCTGCCGGCCAAAGACACCGAGCAATTTCGGATGGGCATAGAGATGGGCCAGCTTGTCGGCGAGCGCGTCCGGATCTTTCGGTGCGATCAAGTAACCGGTCTCGCTGTCGCGCACCGTAAATTTGATGCCGCCCACGTTCGAGCCGATCACCGGCGTGCCGCAGGCCATCGCCTCGAGCGGCGTGATGCCGAAGGGCTCATACCAGGGCGTCGTCACAAAAATATCGGCGGCGCTGTAATAGTATTTGAGCTGGTCGCGGCCGCGCCGCCCCGCAAAAGTGACCCACTCGGCCACGCCCTCCTGCTCGGCGATCCGCCGCAGTCGGCCGATTTCCGGCGTGAAGCGGGGATCGGGATCGTCCGATTCGCCGCCGACGATCAGCAGGCGCGCCGGAGTCCGATGGCGGCGCACCAGGCCGGCGAAGCCTTGGATGACGGTATCGATGCCTTTGCGCGGCACCATGCGGCCGACGTGGAGAATCACCCGCTCTTCCGGGCGGAGGCCCAGCGCGATCCGCGCCAGCGGCTTGCTGATGGGCCACAGTTCCGTGGGGTCGAAGCCGCAGGGCACAATCGTGATCTTGCCCGGATCGGCGTTGTACAGCCGGATGAGGTCCTCTTCGTCCTGCGGCGCTTCGGCAATGAGATGATCCGCCTCGGCGATGATGCGGTCTTCGGCGGCGAACCGGTCGTCGGGAAACTCGTCGGCGCGCTGCTGATGTTGCCGCCGGACGCGTCCCAGCGCGTGAAACGTGATGACGAACGGGATGCCCAGGAGGCGTTTGACGTCCGCCGCGACGAGGCCGGACATCCAGAAGTTGGCATGGATCATGTCGTAGGCCTTCCGCTGGCATCGGGCAAAGCGCACGAAATACTCCGTGAAGGCGTCCATGTACGGCAGCAGGTCCTCCTTCCGCACGAACGAAGGCGGACCGGCCGGGACGTGCACGATGCGCACGCCATCCACCCAGTCGGCGGTTTCCGGCAGCACGTCGCTGTCCCGCCGGGTGAAGATGTCGACCTCGTATCCCAGCTTGGCGAGCGCTTTTGCCACCTGGCCGACATAGAGATTCTGGCCCCCGCAATCCACACCCCCGAGCCGGCTCAGGGGTGACGCATGCTCGCTGATCCACGCGATCTGCCGGCTCATCGCACCACCTTCCGCTCCGCCGCCGTCCATACGGCCTCCAGGGACGGCACTCGGCGTCCTTTGGCCACGAAGCCGGTCAGGGTGGCGTCCCAGTCTCGGGCGAAGCGGGCAATGCCGAATCTGGTGCGGGCCACCGCGCGTGCGCCCGCGCCGAGCCGCCCGGCTTCTTCAGGCTTGTCCAGCAAGTGCCGCATCCGCTCGATCAGCGCGTCGACGTTCGTGTCGAGATAGCCGGACACGCCGTTTTGAATGACCATAGGCGCCTCGGTCGTGGCGAGGGCGACCGGCGGGACGCCGAGCGCCATGGCTTCGCAGAGGGCGAGGCCCAAACTCGTGTAGCGGATCGGATGGAACACGAAGCGATAGCGGCACATCCATTCCGGTAGCTCGTCGTGCCCGATTTCTCCCAGCCCGCCGGCGCACAACGAGTCCATGCCGACCAGATCGAGCGGCACGCGGGCGCGCACCGCGTCGAAGAGATCGGCGCCCAGCCGCCGGCCGCGCTGCCGGAGATGGTTCACGATGACCAGGCCTTTGCGCAGCTCGCCGCGGTAGGACAGATGGTCGGGCACGACGACGCCGTGTTCGATCACGCAGGTCGGCGTGCGGCGGCTGTTCCACATCAGCCGATTGAAATGGGTGACATGAATCAAAAGCATGTCGGGATCGTCCACCGGATGGTAGGTTTCGCTCGGATGCTCCAGCGGCGGATCGTGCTCGAGGTACAGGCGTGGTAGCTGCCGTTGTTCCTCGGTCAGCAACTCGAATTGATCCACGAGGTAGTGCTGCCGCGCTTGGAACAGGATGCAGTCGAACTCCCTGTGAGGCAGGGCGTCGATCGGGACTTCATGCACGTTGGCCGGCCAGGGAAAGCCGGGCGCGCAGCCGGCGTAACCGGGCCCGCTCCGCCCGACAGGCAAGAAAAAGTCGTGCGGGGCGTGGCTCAAGTAGTACAGGTAGTTGCCGTGGACGTGCCACGTCAGCACCCGGAGGCGGAGGCGCGGTTCCTTCGCGTATCGCCTGGAGCGGGACGACCGCAACGCGGTGGCTCCGGCCTGAACCCCCTGGTCACCCTTGCGACCGCCGAGGAGCAGATCGCGCGCTTCGGCGATGACCGCCTCGGCTTGGGTATCTCCGCCGACGAGCACCCGATGCAGCCGGCGGTTGACCGGACTCCAGCGAACGGGGTCCGATCCGATGCAGGCGATCACGCTCGGAAGGGCCAGCGCCGCGGCCATGTGGGATACGCCCGTGTCGTTGGAAACGAGCAGGCGCGCGCGGCTCAGGAGCACGCCGAGCGAACCGAGAGACGTGCGGCCGACCAGATTCACGGCGTGCGACTGCATGGCCGCGGTGACGGCGGAGGCCAGCTCGCGCTCCGGCGGGGTGCCGGTCAGCACGATCTGAAACCCTTCGGCGGCGAGGCGATCGCCGACCGACGCGAACCGCTCGGGTGCCCAGCGATGCGACGGACGGCGCCCTCCCGGATGGAGGCAGATATAGGATCCCGACAGGAGATCGGCGCTCTCCGGCAGACAGTGAAACTCGGCTCGATCGTCGTCCATGAGGGGAAATTCCAGCGCATCATCCTCAGCCGGGATGCCGAGAAAGTTCATCAAGCGCAGATGGCGGTGAATCTCGGGAGTACCCTCGGGGTAAGGCATGAATGAGGATGGGTTCGGGCAGTATTCGGGAGGCGCATAAAAGCCGGCGGGCTTCCGGCTCCCACAGAGGACGGCGAATTCATTCGCATAGCGACCGCCGCCCTGCATCTGCAGCACGCAATCGAACCGGCGCTCCTGCATGGACGCGAAGAACGCGGGCAGCCGGCCGACGTCCGGCTCTCGTTCGGGCAAGCCCGGGAATCCGGGAAACTCGATGAATTCATCAAGGTACCGACGGAAGCGGGCCACGAATTCCTCCGCCCAGGGCAGGCCGATCAAGGCGATGCGGGTATGCGGGTAAGCCCGGCGCAGCGCCCGCCAAGCCGGAACGGCGCAGAGGAGATCGCCCAGCTGCAAGGCGCGCAGCACGGCAATGCTTCTGACGTCGTCGCCTAATTTGGTTTCTTCCGTCTGATGTTCCACAATTGGCGCTCTTTCACGTGGCCGGCAAGTACGCACACCACTTCGCTGGCTTGCTGCCGGGCGAGCGTGCGCACTCCGATTCAACCGTCGGACGCGGACGGAACGGCCAAGCCGTATGGTCACCCCCCTGCCGGCCGGGTCTTCTTGCCCTGTCCTCGGGAGGCCGCGGTTCGGCAGGGTCTCGATGTGCCGGACTTTTTCGAGGACGACGGCTCAGGCTGAGGCGGGGGTGTCGGCTCACAATCCCATGCGCCGGCTTGCTGATCAGCCACACGCGCTTGATAGTCTTCCGATAACGCCGGATTGAGCTCCCATCGGAGGTCATCGCGATCCAGGACTTTGTCGCCGAACTTGAGCGGTTCGCTATCCTGGTAGGTCTCGCCGACCGCACGGCCCAGTTCTTCCACGATGTCCTGATCCGGCGTTGGATTGGAACCGCCGACGGTCTCTGTGCCGGCGTCCGCCTGCTGCCAGGCCGCGTCCACATCACCGCCCCTCGATAACGGTGACCGGGCCGTATGCGTTCCGGTCCGGTCTTCAGCCGGCGTCACGGGCTCGGTCGCATCCGAACCAAAGGCCCCTTCCGTGTCGCGCTCGTAGTACTCGCGGATCATCTGATCCGCATCGCGCATCTCCGGCTCTTTCTTGTGTGACATCGACCGCCTCCTCCTCCCGCAGCGTTGTGTGTCGCTCGTGCAATCCACGGACCCGTAGGAACCGCACGGTACGTTGACGGAAAGCGCGCAGTTGCGTCGTTCCGCCGCGCGTGGGAGCATGGTCTGCAGCGGTGGGCATGGACAAGGTGTCTTGGGTTAGACAGGGTGTCTCAACCGGTTGAAAAGAGATGACCGAGGGATGGTTCTAGGGAAGGTCTGATTTATTCTCCGTTAGTGATGTGCTATGAGGAATGCAGCAC
>CAZXRB010000009.1:0-67491 GCA_964642845.1 uncultured Nitrospira sp. | reverse complement strand
CGGTACGCGAGGGCGGCAAGACCGTCGGCTCCGGCGTGGTCACCGAAATCTTAGCATAGGGCTGACAGCTGTCAGCTGACAGCTAAGGAGCGAATGTGAAGGTCGATCAGAGAATCAGGATCAGGCTACGCGGGTTTGATTACCGTGTGTTGGATCAATCGGTCTCCGAAATCGTCGAAACCGTGCACCGCAGCGGGGCCAAGATCGTGGGGCCGATCCCGCTGCCGACGAAGATCGAAAAGTTTACGGTGCAACGCTCCACGCACGCTGACAAGAAGTCGCGGGAGCAATTCGAGATGCGGACGCATAAGCGCCTGCTGGATATCATGGAGCCCACGCCTGAAACGATGGACTCCTTGATGAAACTGAATCTTGCCGCCGGCGTGGACGTGGAAATCAAACTCTGAAGGTCGAGGTCAAGGTTGAGGCTGAAACTCAACCTAAGCCTTAACCTCAACCTTGCGGTGAACGAATGACGAACGGGTTGCTCGGAAAAAAACTGGGGATGACCCAGATCTATGATGACAGCCGGCTGACGCCGGTGACGGTGATCGAGGCCGGACCATGCCGTGTGGTCACCATCAAGACCAAGGAGCGCGACGGCTACGAAGCCGTCCAGCTCTCCTTCGGCGAGGTCAAGGAGCGCAAGCTGTCAAAAGCCGAACTCGGCCATTTGAAAAAGCAACACGCGCCGGCCAGTCGCTGGCTGCGGGAGTTCAAGAAAGACGGTGACGTCCAGGTCGGACAGTCCGTGACGGTGGGGATCTTCAAGAAGGGCGACTGGGTGGACGTCATCGGGGTGTCGAAAGGAAAGGGCTATCAGGGCGTCGTTCGGCGGCACCACTATGCCGGAGGTCCGGAGTCGCACGGTTCGATGTTCCACCGCGCGCCGGGTTCGATCGGCTCCAGCTCGTTCCCCTCGCGCGTCTGGAAAGGCAAGACGTTGCCGGGGCACATGGGATCGGAGCGTGTCACGGCTCAGCGCTTGAAGGTGATTGAGTCGCGCCCGGAAGAAAATCTGTTGTTCGTGCGCGGCGCGATCCCTGGCGCGGCGAATGGGCTGATCGTCGTGAGAAAGTCGAAGAAGGGATAGGTCATGCCGACGGTCGATGTCGTAGATCTGCAGAAGAAGAAAGTCGGGACAGTGGATCTTCCCGGCGAAGTGTTCGCGTGCGAGCCCCGCGGCGTGCTGGTCCATGAGGCTGTGACCATGCAGCGGGCCTGTGAGCGCCAAGGCACGGCGTCCACGTTGCGGAGGGGCGAAGTAAGCGGATCGGGGAAGAAGCCGTGGAAACAGAAGCATACGGGGCGTGCCCGCGCCGGATCGCTCCGCTCGCCGGTGTGGCGCCATGGCGGCACCGTGTTCGGCCCCAAGCCGCGCAGCTATGCGTACACGATGCCCAAGAAGAAATATCGAGCGGCGCTCCAAAGCGCCTTGTCGGCCAAGCTGGCGGAGAACCGCGTGATCGTGGTGTCCGATCTGTCGTTGGCTCAACCGAAAACCAAGTTGCTCGCCCGGGCGCTGCAGTCGTTGAGCGGGGGTGTGCCTGCGCTCCTCGTGGCCGGCGAGGCGCAGTCGAACGTGTGGCAGGCGGCGAAAAACTTGACGGGGGTCACCGTCGTCAGTCCCGAACGGTTGAACGTGTATGACGTGGTCCGTGCGCACGTGGTCGTCATTCCGGAGCGGGAACTGGGCCGCGTGAAAGAGGTGTGGTCATGAGCGTGAACGCGCACGCCGTGTTGGTACAGCCGCTGCTGACCGAAAAAATCACCAGTCTCCGCGAAAAGACAAACACCGTCGGGTTCATCGTCCATCCCGATGCGAACCGTGTCCAAATCAAGCAGGCGGTGGAAGCGCTGCTCAAGGTGAAGGTGGAAAAGGTCAACGTCATGAACGTGCGCGGAAAGGTGAAGCGGCTCGGCCGTTTTTCCGGCAAGCGCTCGGACTGGAAAAAAGCCTTCGTCACGCTGAAGAAGGGCGAGAAGCTCGAAATGTACGAAAGCGCGTAGGCAGGAAGGCAGGAGCGACCCCATGGGTTTGAAAGCATACCGTCCCACGTCGCCCGGGCGCCGGGGCATGACCTCGGTGACCACCGAGGAGCTGGCGAAGAAGAAACCGGAAAAGTCGTTGACCTCGTTCCATCCCCGGAGCGGCGGACGGAACAACGACGGCCGGATGACGGTTCGGTTCCGTGGAGGAGGGCATAAGCGGCTCTATCGCACAATCGACTTCCGGCGGGACAAGATCGGCATTCCGGCGCGCGTCGAAGCGATCGAGTACGACCCGAACCGCTCGGCTCGCATCGCGCTGTTGAAATACCGCGATGGGGAAAGGCGGTACATCCTGGCTCCGGTCGGCTTGAGCGTGAACGACGAAATTCAGTCCGGACCGGAAGCGGAAATCCGTCCGGGCAACGCCCTGGCGCTGGCCAGCATGCCGCTGGGCACGACGATCCACAACATCGAGCTCAAGCCCGGTAAGGGTGGTCAGCTCATTCGAAGCGCCGGCGGCTTCGCGCAGGTCATGGGGCGGGACGGTGACTACGTGCAGGTCCGTCTGAAGTCCGGAGAGATGCGGAGAATCTTAGGTTCCTGCATGGCGACCGTCGGGCAAGTCGGAAACCTCGATCACGAGAATGTCAGCGTGGGAAAGGCGGGCCGCTCCCGCTGGAAGGGCCGGCGTCCGCACGTGCGCGGCGTGGTCATGAATCCCGTCGATCATCCGCACGGCGGCGGCGAAGGCAAGTCCGGCCAGGGGAATCCCCATCCGGTGTCGCCATGGGGCCTGCCGACGAAGGGGTATAAGACGCGGCAAAACAAGAAGACCGACAAGTACATCATCGCCCGCCGCAAGTCAGGAGTGCGCAATGCCTAGATCGATCAGCAAGGGAGCATTTGTCGATGAGCATCTGTTGAAAAAAGTGGAGCAGATGAATCAGACAAAAGATCGGAAGCTCATCAAGACGTGGTCGCGGCGTTCGACGGTGGTTCCCGACATGATCGGCCACACGTTCGCCGTGCATAACGGCAAGAAGTTCATTCCCGTGTTCGTGACGGAAAACATGGTCGGGCACAAACTGGGTGAATTCGCCCCGACGCGGTTTTTCAAGGGACACGGGCAGGCCAAGACGGAAAAGGCGGTGCCGCTGAAGTAGCCGGCCCGGCGCTGCGCGGCAGAGAGAAGATAGGACGAGGCCATGACGGAAGCACATGCGATTCTCAGATTCGTTCGCGTCGCGCCGCGCAAAGCCAAGCCGGTCATCGATATGATCCGCGGGCAACAAGTGCCGATGGCGCTGGCGATGCTGAAGCATACGCCCCGGCATGCGGCCCGGGTCGTGGAAAAGGTGTTGCGCTCGGCGGTTGCCAATGCGGAACAGAAAGAGATGGGCGACAGCGAGTCGATGGTCATCTCCAAAGCGTTCGTCGACTGCGGGCCGACGTACAAGCGGTTCCGTGCGCGGTCGATGGGGCGGGCGAACGCGATTCAAAAGCGCACGAGCCACATCACCGTCGTCGTCGCGGCGCCGTCCGTTGAAGACAGGAAGAAATAGGACAGCCACCGTTCACTGAGGCACAGGTCATTATGGGTCAGAAGACACATCCAATCGGCTATCGACTTGGCTACAACTATACCTGGAGTTCCCGCTGGTATGCCGGGAAAGAGTACGCCAAGCTGCTGCACCAGGACATCAAGATCCGAAAGATGGTGAAGGCGCGGCTGTATCACGCTGGCGTGTCCAAGGTGGAAATCGAGCGGTCCGGCGATCAGACCAGGGTGATTATCCATACCGCGCGCCCGGGGATCATCATCGGGCGCAAGGGCGCGGAGGTCGACAAGCTCAAGGCCGACCTGGAAAAGCAGTACGGCGGGCAGGTCTACATCACCGTGAAAGAAATCAAGAAGCCCGAGCTGGATGCCCAGCTCGTCAGCGAGAATGTCGCGACGCAGCTGGAAAAGCGCGTGGCGTTCCGCCGGGCGATGAAGCGCAGCGTGCAGTCCGCGTTGCGGTTGGGGGCGCAGGGCATCAAGATCATGGTGGCCGGCCGGTTGGGCGGCGCGGAAATCGCCCGGACCGAATGGTATCGCGAGGGGCGGGTGCCTTTGCACACGCTGCGGGCCGAAGTGGATTATGGGTTCGCCGAAGCGCATACGACCATGGGGCAGATCGGCGTGAAGACGTGGATCTATAAGGGCGAACTGCTGCCGGCGCAACCGTTGAAGTCGGAATTGGCCCTCGATCGGCGGCTGGGGTAAGGAGAACGAGCTGTGTTAGCGCCAAAGAAAGTCAAGTTTCGCAAAATGCAAAAGGGCCGCATGACGGGCAAGGCCTACCGCGGCGGCCAGATCACGCTGGGACAGTTTGGCTTGAAGGCGTTGGAGCCGGGCTGGGTGACGAGCCGGCAGATCGAAGCAGCACGGATCGCGATCACCCGGTACGTCAAGCGGGGCGGGCAGGTCTGGACCAGGATTTTCCCGGACAAGCCCATTACCAAGAAACCCGCCGAAACCCGTATGGGCAAAGGCAAGGGGAATCCGGAATACTGGGTCGCCGTGGTGAAGCCCGGCCGCATTCTGTACGAAATGGACGGTGTGACTCCGGAGATCGCCCATGAAGCGTTCCGGTTGGCGTCGCACAAACTGCCGGTCGCGACGAGGGTCGTCGTGCGCGGCGAGTTTCTGTCGCGGTATCAGGGGGAGTGAGGCATCGACATGGCGCTCGATTTGAAAGAATTGCGGCAGCTGACTGCTCCGGAGCTGGCCGAGAAAGAACAACAGTTGACGCAAGAGCTCTTCAACCTGCGGTTTCAGTTCGGCACCGGCCGGCTGGAAAATCCGATGCAGATTCGGAAAACCAAACGGGACATCGCCCGCGTGAAGACGGTGCTGTCGGAATTGGCCCGCAGCGGCGCGCAAGCTAAAGGATCGCAATCATGAGCGAGCAGGCAGTGAAGAGACGGGAATGGGTCGGTCGGGTGCTCAGCAACAAGATGAACAAGACGGTGGTTGTCGCCGTGGAGCGCTCGGTGATGCACCCGATCTACCGGAAAGTCCTGCGCCGGATCACCAAATTCAAGGCGCACGATGAACAGAACGTCTGTCAAATCGGCGACCAGGTCCGCATGGTCGAAACGCGGCCGATCAGCAAGGAAAAGCATTGGCGGGTGGTGGAAGTGATTCAAAAGGGGCGCGCCGAGTAGTCGCGGTTCATCCCGGCAGCGAAAGAGAGATCGGGCAACATGATTCAGAACTATACCTACATGGATGTGGCGGACAATTCCGGCGCGAAGCAGGCGATGTGCTTCCACGTGTTCGGTGGCACCAAGCGGCGCTATGCCAGTTTGGGTGACGTGGTCGTGGTGGCGGTCAAAGAAGCCATCCCGCAGGCCAGCGTCAAGAAGGGCGACGTGAGCCGGGCGGTGATCGTGCGGACGACCAAGGAAGTGCGGCGGGAGGACGGGTCGTATATCAAGTTCGACCGGAACGCCTGCGTGCTCATCAATAAAGAAGGCGAGCCGATCGGCACCCGCATTTTCGGGCCCGTGGCCCGCGAGTTGCGCTGGAAGAAATTCATGAAAATCATTTCCCTGGCACCTGAGGTGCTGTAGGGCGACGCAAGAGGGACGCCGTGCAGGCATTGCAAAAAAGCAGAATCCGCAAGGGCGATACGGTGGTGGTGATTGCCGGCCGTGAGCGAGGCAAGTCGGGCAAGGTCCTCTCGGTGGACGTGGCCTCCGGCAAGGTGGTCGTTGAGAAGTTGAACATCATCAAGCGGCATACCAAGCCGAACCAGAAGGCGAAACAGGGCGGCATTCTGGAGCGCGAAGCGCCGCTGTCCATTTCGAATGTGATGTATCTCTGCCCGGTGACGCAGAAACCGACGCGCGTCGGCGTGCGGACATTGGCGGACGGCCGGCGGGTGCGGTACAGCAAGAAATCGAACGAGACGCTCGAGTAGACGAGGAGCACGGCATGGCGAAGGTGGAGAAGGGGCGCGTGGCCAAGCCGCCCCAGCGCAAAGCGGGCAAGCCGGACAGTGCGGCGGCCCAGCAGCTGGACCAGAACAGCGAAGAGTCCAAATTCAAGCCCAGATTGCGCGAGGTGTATCTGCAGAAGGTCGTGCCCGCGCTCATGAAGGAGTTCGGCTACAAGAATGTCATGCAGGTGCCCAGGCTCGAGCGGGTGGTGCTCAACGTCGGGATGGGCGAGGCGATTCAGAACGTCAAGCTACTGGAAGGCGCGGTGGCGGAATTGGGTACCATTACGGGGCAAAAGCCCGTCGTCACACGGGCCAAGAAGGCGATCGCAGGATTCAAGTTGCGGCAGGGCTTGCCGATCGGCGCCAAGGTGACGTTGCGCAGCCGACGGATGTACGAATTCTTCGACCGGCTGGTGACGCTGGCGCTGCCCCGCATCCGGGATTTTCGCGGCGTGTCGCCGAAGGCGTTCGACGGCCGGGGCAATTACACCGGGTTGAAGGAACAGTTGATCTTCCCCGAAATCAAGTACGATGACGTCGCGTCGATTCACGGGATGGACATCACGATCGTCACGACGGCAAGAACGAACGATGAAGGTAAAGCGCTGTTGAAACATTTGGGGATGCCGTTCCGGACGTAGTGAAGTCCGGTGACGGTCGCCGACCCCGAGGAGGAGCGTTCGTGGCACGATTAGCGTTGAAGAACAAAGCGGCTGCCAAACCGAAGTTTCCCTGTCGCAGCTATCACCGCTGCGCGGTGTGCGGGCGCGTGCGGGGCTATCTTCGCCGGTTCAATATGTGCCGTATTTGTTTCCGTTTCTTGAGCCTGCGCGGAGAAATTCCCGGGGTCCGCAAGTCCAGTTGGTAAGAGCGGCGCGCGGCGCCATCATTTGAGCAAGACGAAGGATTGAGCACATGGTTACCGATCCCATCAGCGATCTTCTGATCCGGCTGCGGAACGGCTCGCAGCGCCGGCACGACGCCGTCACCGTGCCCGCCTCAAAAATGAAGCGGGCCATTTTGGACATTCTGAAGCGGGAAGGGTACGTCGAGGCGGTCGAGGAGACCGCCGTAGACGGTCATCCCGCGTTGAAGGTGCAGCTGCGCTACGTGGGCGACGGGCAGCCGATGATCACGGGGTTGGAGCGGGTCAGCAAGCCAGGCCGCCGCGTGTATGTGGGGAGCAAGGAAGTCTTGAAGGTCCGGAATGGCATCGGCATCTCCATTTTGTCCACCTCCAGAGGCATCATGACCGACCAGGAATCCCGCCGCAACAAGTTGGGCGGCGAAGTGCTCTGCGCGGTCTGGTAGCCGCGGGACAGCTGTAGAGGCAGAGGACGATCATGTCACGTATTGGAAATAAGCCGATCGCGATTCCAGGCGGCGTGGAAGTGAAGGTGGCCGGATCGACGGTCTCCGTCAAAGGCCCGTTGGGGAAGCTGGATTGGACCGTCGCCTCGGGCATCAGCGTCGCGGTCGAGAACGGGCAGATTGTGGTGCGCCGGTCCAGCGACGACCGGAAAGTCCGCGCGCTGCATGGCCTCGTGCGGGCTGAGCTCAACAATATGGTTCACGGGGTGACGAAAGGCTACGAGCGGTCGCTGGAAATCACCGGGGTCGGCTACAAGACCCAGATCCAGGGCCGCACCATGAGCTTCAACGTCGGGTATATCAACCCCGTCACTTATCAGGTGCCGACCGGCATCGATGTCAAAGTGGACAAGCAGACGCTCATCAATGTGAAAGGCGTGGACAAGCGGCTGGTCGGCCAAGTGGCCGCCAATCTCCGCGCCATCAAGCCGCCGGATGTCTACAAGCAGAAGGGCGTCCGCTACGTGGGTGAAGTGCTGCGCAAGAAGGAAGGCAAGACCGGGAAATAAGGATCGACGATGAATCAGGCTGCGAAAGTACGACAATTGGAACGGCGGCGCCAGCGGGTCCGCCAGCGCGTGTTCGGCACATCGGAACGGCCGCGGTTGAACGTGTTTCGAAGCCGCGCCCATATCTACGCCCAGATCATCGACGACATCAAAGGGCAGACGCTCGCGGCGGCCTCCTCGCTCGACAAGTCCTTGCGGACGTCGTTGAAGTCGACGGGCAGCATCGAAGCGGCCAAGGCCGTGGGAAAGCTGCTGGCCGATCGGGCGAAAGCCGCCAAAGTGAGCGCGGTTGTGTTTGACCGTGGCGGCCGCATGTATCACGGGCGGATCAAGGCGCTGGCGGAGGCGTCGCGGGAAGGCGGATTGAAATTCTAGTGAAGGCGTAGGATAAGGCCAAGGCCGAGCGAGTTCTGGTCCTTACCCTCAACCGAATCGGGAGAACGAGCGTGCGAGTCAATCCAGATGAGCTGAACCTGAAGGACAAAGTGGTGTTTATCAACCGCGTCGCCAAGGTCGTGAAAGGCGGCAAGCGGTTCAACTTCTGCGCCTTGGTCGTCGTGGGCGACGGCCACGGGTGGGTGGGTATCGGCAAAGGTAAAGCGGCCGAGGTGCCGGTCGCCATTTCGAAAGCCGTCGAGCAGGCGAAGAAGCATCTAGTCCATGTGCCGCTCAAGGGCTCCTCCATCCCCCATGAAGTGCACGGATTGTTCGGAGGGGAGCACGTGTTGTTGAAGCCGGCCGTCGACGGGACCGGCATCATCGCCGGCGGGGCGGTGCGCGCGGTCGTCGAGCTGGTTGGAGCGCACAACGTCATCGCCAAGACATTGGGACGCGGCAACCCGTTCAATACCGTCCGCGCGACGCTGGACGGACTGACGCAACTCCGGAATCCGGACGAGGTGCTTCGGCTGCGTCGGCAGACGGCGGCCGAGCGGCAGGAAAGGGCGGCGGTCTGATGGGCAAGGGAAAAAGTTCAAAGTCGACTCAGGGCGGCGTGCGCGTCACGCTCCGGCGAAGTCCGATCGGCACGCCCGAACGGCATCGCCTGGTATTGCGGGGATTGGGACTGCGCCATATCCGGCAAACGGCAATCCATCCCGACACGCCTCAAGTCTGGGGCATGATTAAGAAGGTTGGTTATCTGCTTGAGGTTGGGAAGCCATGAATCTGCATGAACTGTCTCCCGCGAAGGGAGCCAAGAAGCGACGTAAACGCATCGGGCGCGGCCCAGGATCCGGGCACGGCAAGACGGCGACGAAGGGGCACAAGGGGTTGTTGGCTCGGTCGGGCGGCGGCAAGCGTCCGGGATTCGAGGGCGGACAGATGCCGCTGGTGCGCCGTCTTCCCAAGTTCGGATTCACCAATCCGTTCCGGACCGAATACGCCGTCGTGAACGTGCGGAGCTTCGAGAACTGGACCGGAGCGCAGACCGTCACGCCGCAGGCCTTGGTGGATGCCGGACTCGTGAAGCGCAAACACCTGCCCATCAAGATTCTCGGCACCGGAGAGCTCACGAAGCCGCTCGTGATTCAAGCCCACAAGTTCAGCAAGTCCGCGGAGGCGAAGATTCAAGCAGCTGGAGGGAGAGTCGAGGTTATCGCCGGTGTTTGAGCGGCTCCTGACCAGTTTTCAGAATATCTTCAAGATCCCCGAGCTGCGTACCCGTTTGCTGTTCACGCTCGGCATGCTCATCGTCTACCGGGTGGGCGCGCATATTCCCACGCCGGGCATCAACGGCGAGGCCTTGTCCGAGTTTCTGCAGAAGCAGGGCGGCGCGCTGCTGGGATTTTTGGACATTTTTTCGGGCGGGTCGCTGTCGCGGCTGACGATCTTCGCGCTGGGCATCATGCCCTATATCAGCGCGTCGATCATTTTGCAGCTGCTGACGGTGGTCGTTCCCCATCTGTCCAAACTGGCCAAGGAAGGGGAGCGGGGTCGAAAAAAGATCATTCAATATACCCGGTTCGGGACGATCGGCATCGCGCTGATCCAAGGCTTCGGCATCGCCATCGGCCTGGAGCAGATGAACCAGGGCGCGTTCGTGCTCAGCGCGGGATGGGGATTCCGTCTGATGACAGTGATCACCCTGACCGCCGGGACCGGGTTCCTCATGTGGCTCGGCGAGCAAATCACCGAGCGGGGCATTGGGAATGGGATTTCGCTGATCATTTTTGCGGGCATTGTGGCCAGGTTGCCGGCGGCGGTGGCGCAGACGTTTGACCTGTACAAGGTCGGACAGTTGAACATCGTGTTGCTGGTGGCGCTGGCGGTGCTCATGGTCGCGGTCGTGGCGGCGATCGTGTTCCTGGAAAGCGGCCGGCGCAAAATACCCGTGCAGTATGCGAAGCGCGTGATCGGACGCCGGGTCTATGGCGGACAGAGCACGCACATCCCGTTGAAGATCAATACGGCGGGCGTGATTCCGCCGATCTTCGCGTCGTCGATCATCGCGTTTCCGGCCACGATCGCCGGATTTTTTGAAACGCCCTGGGTGAAGGCGATCGGTGCGCAATTGGCGCCCGGCTCGCTGTTGTACACCCTGATGTATGTGGGGCTCATCATTTTCTTCTGTTTCTTTTATACGGCGGTCGTGCTGAACCCGGTCGATATGGCCGACAACATGAAGAAATACGGAGGGTTCATACCGGGCATCCGACCAGGGCAGCGGACCTCGGATTACATTTATAATGTGCTGACCCGGATTACGTTCGCAGGGGCCATTTATTTGGCCATTGTGTGCGTGATTCCGGAGTTCTTGATCTATAAGCTCAATGTGCCGTTTTATTTCGGAGGCACCTCGCTGTTGATCGTCATTGGCGTGGGGCTGGATACCGCGCAGCAGATCGAATCGCACATGCTCATGCGGAACTACGAAGGCTTCCTGGGCAAAGGCATGGCGCCCTTACGCGGCAGAAGCGGGTAGGGGCGATGCGGCTGGTGTTTCTCGGCGCTCCAGGGGTTGGCAAGGGCACGCAGGCCGACAAGCTGGCCGCCCAGTACGGGTTGAAAAAAATTTCGACCGGCGATCTCCTTCGGGAGGCGGTTCGAAATCAGACGCCCCTCGGTCTCGAGGCCAAGGGGTATATGGATCAAGGAAAGTTGGTGCCCGATTCCGTGGTCATCGGTTTGGTGCGGGATAAATTGACCGATCCGGGGTACGCCAAGGGATTCATCCTCGACGGCTTTCCGCGGACCGTGCCGCAGGCCGAGGCGCTGGCCAAGGTGCTCGATGAACGGGGTCTCCGGCTGGACCGGGTCGTGAATTTTCGGGTCTCCCGCGAGGACGTCATCAAACGCCTCGGCGGTCGCCGGAGCTGTCCGAAATGCCAGGCGACGTTTCATGTCGACTTCGCGCCGTCGCAGCAGGGCGCCGCGTGTGATCGGTGCGGCGAGACGTTGGTGCAGCGAAACGACGATACCCCGGAGGCCATTGCCACTCGTTTGAACGTCTACGAGGAACAGACGGCGCCGCTGATCGATTTTTATGAGAGACGGAAGATCCTGGCCCATCTCGATGGCGCCGGCCCGGTAGACGCGGTGTACGACCGGCTGACGAAGACGCTGGCGACGAACACGATGGCATGATCATTCTCAAGACGCCTGATGAAATCGAGGTCATGGCCCGGGCGTCACGGGTGGTGGCTGAGGCGCTGGAGATTGTACAGAAGGAAGTCCGGGCCGGGATCACGACCGATGAGCTGGACCGGATCGCCGAAGAAGCGATTCGCGCGCGCGGCGCCCTGCCGGCCTTCAAGGGGTATCGAGGATATCCGAAGACGCTGTGCGCGTCGGTGAATGAGCAGGTCGTGCACGGCATTCCGTCCAAGCGGAAGCTCAAGGACGGCGACATCATCGGGTTGGATCTCGGCGCGATCGTCGGCGGATTCTACGGAGATTCAGCCGTGACCGTGCCGGTAGGGCCAATCAGCGACGCGGTCGCGCGCCTCGTGCGAGTCACTGAAGAGGCGTTGTACCTGGGCATCCAGCAGGCCGTCGTCGGCAACCGGCTGTCGGATATTTCGTACGCGGTGCAGCGACACGTAGAAGCAGCCGGGTTTTCCGTGGTGACGGAGTTCGTGGGACATGGCATCGGGCGGCAGCTTCATGAGGAGCCGCAGGTGCCGAATTACGGGAAGCCCGGGCAAGGGCCGCGGCTACAGCCCGGTATGGTACTCGCCATCGAGCCCATGGTGAACATGGGGGGCAGCGCCGTGCGGGTGTTGGATGATCGATGGACAGCCGTGACGGCGGACGGCAGCCTGTCGGCCCATTTCGAACATACGATTGCGATTCAGGCGGACGGGCCCGCGCGCATTTTGAGCCAACGCGCCGGTCTCGTCTGAGCGAGCGATAAGGATAAAGGATCGGGAGTACGTGGCGAAGGAAGACATTATCGAGGTGCAGGGCACCGTGGCCGAGACGTTGCCGAATGCGATGTTTCGGGTCAAGCTCGATAACGGTCATGTCATCCTGGCGCATATTTCCGGCAAGATGCGGATGCATTTCATTCGCATTCTTCCGGGGGACAAGGTGACGGTGGAGATGTCGCCCTACGACCTGACGAGGGGCCGCATCACCTATCGGTTTAAATAGCGGGAGCCAGCCATCATGAAAGTGAAATCATCGGTCAAGCCCATTTGCGCCAAATGTAAGGTGGTCCGCCGGCGAGGAGTCGTGCGGATCCTGTGCGGCAATCCGCGGCACAAGCAACGCCAGGGATGAGAACCAGTGACGAGTGACGCGTGATCGGTGACGAGTAACGGAGGGGACACGGTTACTCCCGGCGCGTCACTGGTCACGTTTTTGAGGAGAAATTATGGCACGTATTGCGGGCGTCGATTTGCCGAGGGACAAACGGATCGATATCGGCTTGACGTACATCTACGGCATCGGCCGGGCCTCCGCTCGGGATATTCTGCAGGAGGCGGGAGTGGACGGGTCGATCCGCGTCAAAGATCTGAGCGAAGACAAGATCGTCAAGCTGCGCGAGATCATCGAGCGGGACTATCGGGTCGAAGGCGATCTCCGTAAGGAGGTGTCGCTCAACATCAAGCGGTTGATCGACACCGGCACCTACCGAGGATTGCGTCATCGGAAGGGCCTGCCGGTGCGGGGGCAACGCACCAAGACCAATGCCCGGACGCGCAAGGGACGCCGGTCTGGGGTGGGCAGCAAACCCAGGCCTGCGGGCGTCAAAGCGGCGCCGAGCGCCTAGCCTCCGGCGAAGAACGAAGGAGTGTTGCATGAGCGTCAAGAAGGGAAAGAAGAAGGAACGCCGGATCGTGCAAAGCGGGGTTGCGCACGTGCAAGCCTCGTTTAACAACACGATCGTGACCATTACAGATATGAGCGGCAATACGGTCGTGTGGGCCAGCGCCGGTAATCAGGGATTCAAAGGGTCCCGCAAGAGCACGCCCTTCGCCGCGCAACGTGCCGGAGAAGCCGCGGCGCGCAAGGCGATGGAGAGCGGCATGCGCCAGGTCGATGTCTATGTGAACGGACCCGGGTCCGGTCGGGAGTCCGCCATCCGCTCGCTGCAGGCGGCGGGACTCCGCATCAACCTGATCCGCGATGTGACTCCCATTCCCCACAATGGCTGCCGGCCCCCGAAGCGGCGGCGCGTGTAGGATTCGCTTCATGAGGATGAACCAGCAGGCGCGGGCGCCGCAGCGCGGCGTCCGGTAACGGAGGTAGAGCAGTGGCGAAGTATCGCGGACCTGTTTGCCGGTTGTGCCGGCGCGAAGGTGAAAAATTATTCTTGAAGGGCTCACGGTGCATGACGGAAAAGTGCGCTATCGAGCGCCGGAGTTATCCTCCCGGCCAGCATGGGCAGGGCCGGCCGCGGACGTCTGACTACAGCCTGCAGTTGCGGGAAAAACAGAAACTGCGGCGCATCTACGGCCTCCAGGAACGGCAGTTCCGCGGCGTCTTTGAGCGGGCGGAACGCCAGACCGGTGTGACGGGCGATGCCTTGCTGCGCCTGCTCGAATGCCGACTCGACAATGTCGCGTACCGGTTGGGGTTTGCCGCCTCGCGCAAGCAGGCGCGGCAGGTGGTCAGCCACGGCCATCTCACGCTGAACGGCAAGAAGATCACCGTCCCGGGGGCGCTGGTGAAGGCGGGCGATGTCATCCAGGTGCGCGAGCGCAGCCGGAATCTGGTGGCCATCCAATCGGCGCTGGAAGCGGTGGATGGACGCGGGATTCCCGACTGGCTCGAGCTGGATAAGGGGGCCTTCAAGGGCACCGTGCGGGCCCTGCCCACCAAGGAACAGATTACGCTACCGGTCAACGAACAGATGGTCGTGGAGCTGTATTCCCGCTAACTGGTTGCCCGTCGCCGCGGCGGATCGTGGATCGGCGGGCTCATGGTAGTGATCGCCACTCGATGGTAATGAAGGGGGAGTCATGATTAAAGCGATGAAAGACTTTCAGGTCCCGATGCGGGTGGAAGTCGACAAGGACACCCAATCCCCGACATTCGGCCGGTTCACCACCGAGGCGTTTGAGCGTGGATTCGGCACGACGGTGGGCAATGCCCTGCGCCGCGTGCTGTTGTCCTCGCTGACCGGCGCGGCGGTGACGACGGTGAAGATTGAAGGGGTGCTGCACGAGTTCTCGACGATCCCCGGCGTGACTGAGGACGTCACCGCCATTATTCTGAACATCAAGGGCCTGCGGCTGGCGCTGCATACCGACAAGCCCAAGACGATTCGCTTGAAGAAGAAAGGGCCGGGAGAGGCGAAGGGCTCGGACATCATCCACGACGCGGACGTGACCATCTTAACACCCGATCTTCATATTGCGACGCTCGACAAGGATGCGACGCTGGATATCGAAATGACGGTGAAGCATGGCCGGGGGTATGTGCCGGCCGAGCGCAACAAGGAAGAAGGTCTGCCGATCGGCGTGATCGCGATCGATTCGATTTTTTCGCCGATCAAGCGCGTCAATTTCCACGTGGAGAACGCCCGCGTCGGCCGGATGACGGATTACGATAAATTGACGATGGAGATCTGGACCGATGCGACCATCAGCCCTCGGGATGCGTTGTCCACGGCGGCCGCTATCCTGCGCGAGCATTTGGAGATCTTCATCAATCCGGAGGAGCGGGCCGAGGGCAAGCCGGAAGCCGGCTACGAAGAGGCGCAGCGCGAGATTAACAAGAACCTGTTCCGGAGCGTCAATGAACTGGAGCTCTCCGTCCGCGCCGCCAATTGCTTGAAGAACGCCAACATCAAGACGATCGCCGATCTGGTGCAGAAGGCGAGATGCTGAAGACGAAGAATTTCGGCAAGAAGTCCTTGAACGAGATCAAGGAAATCCTGGCCGAGATGGGGCTGTCATTAGGCACAAAAGTGGACGCGGCCTCCGCGCACAATGGGAGCCCGAAGTCCGAATAACCTCAGCGAGGCAAGAGGCACGTCGTGCGACACAGAAAAAAAGGGCGCCAACTCGGACGGCAGACAAAGCACCGGTGGGCGTTGTTCCGCAGCTTGGTCACGTCGCTTTTGGACCATGAGCGGATCGAGACCACCGAAGCCAAGGCGAAAGAAGTGCGCGGCTTCACCGATCGGATGATCACGCTGGGCAAAGAAGGCACGTTGCCTGCCCGGCGCCGCGCGCTGAGCTTCTTGCGAAGCAAGGCCGTGGTGTCGAAACTCTTCAGTGACGTGGCCGGTCGCTTCAAAGATCGGCCGGGAGGCTATACACGGATCGTGAAGACCCGCCGGAGAGTCGGGGACGCCGCCAAGCTGGTTGCCATCGAGCTCACGGCCCGTCCGGAACCGTCTGCATCAAAGAAAAGCGCTTCTTCTGCGCCGGCTTCCTCCGGGAGCACGGAGAAGTCGACCTAGGGTTGAGCGAAAGCGCGGGGACATCATCGACGACTCCCAGGTGGAAACATCTGGGAGTCGTTTTGTTTTTTGTTTCAGGATGCCCCAGCCGTTTACATGCCCGGTCCTGCATGCTACGATCGTGCCAGGTCGTGGTCGGCGTCAGGGAGCACTAATCCGGAATGTGGGAGCTGATTGCGAGGCGTACCCTCCTTACGTTCAGCGTGATGCTGGCTGGGTTTCTGGCCTATCTCCTGTTCATCAATGCGGATTCCGTGCCAACCAGCCAATCAGCTGCGCCGGGCGCCATCGAGCGAGCAGACGCGAAGATCTCCGAGTTTTCGTTTACCCAGACCAAAGGGGACGTCGTGCAGTGGCAGGTGCAAGCGCAATCGGCGCGTTTGTTCGAGGCGGAAAAGCGGGCGCACCTCAGCGGGGTGGATGTCACGCTGTATGGCGCGCAGGGAAAAGAGCTGACCGTGTCGGGCGACGAGGGCACGCTCGATACCGTGACGAAGAACTTCATGCTCAGGAACCGAGCGGATCCTCTGGTCGTGCAAACGAGCGGCGGCTATACCATCTATACCAATCATCTGGTCTGGACGGATGCGACGAGGGAAATTCGGACCGATGATCCGGTGCGGATCGTCGGAAACGGGTTGGCGGTGACCGGTCGTGGACTGCTCGGCCGGTTGGAAACCGAAGAATTCGAAGTCTTAGAGGATGTCCATGTGGATGTGGCTCCTGCTTCTTAACCTGTTGGCCCTTGCGGGAGTCTCTGTGGCGGAGTCGGCCGAAGCCGGCCTTCCGAAGAGCAACGAGGCTCCCCCTGTTTCGACGACGATTACCGCCAAGAAAATGACCGTCCGCAACCAGGACGGGCAGGCCGTGTTCGAAGGATCGGTGGTCCTTACGAAGGGGACGCTGGTGGTCTATTCGGACAAGATGATTGTGCTCTTTCATGCCAGCGGGGAAAGCGCCAAATCGGCTGCATCGGACCGGACCAGCCAGGCGGCGGCTAAGAATGCCGGCCCTTCCAAGGGAGCCGACGCGATGCCGGCGGTCTCCAACCGTTCCGTGAGCCGGATTGAAGCCATGGGCCACGTGAAAATCGAGAAAGAAAACGGCAATGCGACCTGTCAGAAGGCGGTGTACTTCAGCGACGATGAAAAAATCATTCTGACGGGTGATCCTGTCGCCTGGGAAAAGGGCACGCGAGTCAGCGGCAAACAGATTACGATGTACCTGGCCGAAGATCGCAGCGTCGTCGAGGGCGGCTCCCATGTCCGCATTGAAGGCGAGGAAGGTCGCACACCGTGATACAAACCGAAGCCGCACAGGGAGTCGATATTGCGGCGGCTCCACCGCGCGTTGCTTGTCTGCGCGCGAGCGGCCTGGTCAAGAGCTTCCGCGGGCGCAAAGTGGTCAAGGGCGTCGCCATCGAGGTGCGGGCTGGAGAAGTGGTCGGATTGCTGGGACCCAACGGAGCGGGGAAAACGACCATCTTCGATATGGTGGTCGGCCTCTGTCCACCCGACGAGGGCGAGATCACCTTCAACGGCGAATCGATCACCGATCTGCCGATGTATAAGCGAGCGCGGAAAGGGATTGGGTATTTGCCTCAGGAATCATCCGTGTTTCGCCGCCTGTCGGTGGAGCACAATGTCTTGGCGATTCTGGAAATGCTCGGGTATGCTCGGGAAGAACGTGCACGGCGGACGGAAGCACTGCTCAAGGAATTGGATCTTTTGCATATTCGCACCAGCATGGCGTACGCCCTCTCCGGCGGCGAGCGGCGGCGCCTCGAAATCACCCGCGCGCTGGCCACCGATCCCTCGTTCATGCTGCTCGATGAGCCGTTTGCCGGCATCGACCCGATTGCGGTGGCCGATATTCAGCAAATCATCACCAGGCTGAAAGAGAAAGGCATCGGGATTTTGATCACCGATCACAACGTGCAGGAAACGCTGTCGATTACCGATCGCGCCTACATCATTAACGAGGGGTTGATTCTCGAAGCAGGATCGCCGGAGAGCATTGTGAAGAGTGAAACGGCACGGGCGGTGTATCTGGGCGACCGGTTCAAACTGTAACCATGGCCGACATGAAACTGAGACTGGATCTCAAGCTCAGCCAAAAATTGATCATGACGCCGCAGCTGCAGCAGGCGATCAAGCTACTGCAATTGTCTCGGCTGGAGCTGCAGCAAAGCTTGGCGCAGCATCTGCTTGACAATCCCCTGCTCGAAGAAGTGCAAGCGGAGGCGGAGGAGGCAGAAGCCACGGCGGCCGACGAGAAGGCTGAGGAGACACCGGCAGCCGCTGCGACGGAATCAGTCGAGGAGCCCGGCACGCCGGAAGAACGCGAAGCGCCCGAGGAACTCTCGGCCTCCGGGTGGGAGGAATACTTCGGCACGGACCGGCGGGCCGGCGATTCCGAGTATCCGTCTTCGTCGCAGGATGAATTTCCCTCCTATGAACAGACCGTCGCCAAAGCGACGTCTCTGGAAGAGCATTTGCTGTGGCAACTGTCGTTATCCGGTCTTTCCGAACGCGAGAAGGCGATCGGGCGGCTGATTATCGGCAACCTGGACGACGATGGGTATTTGCGAATTCCTCTGAGCGAAGTCGTAGCCGGGACCCAGTTTTCCGAGGCCGAGGCCGAATCCGTCCTGAAAGATATTCAAACGTTCGATCCAACCGGTGTAGGCGCGCGGGACCTTCCGGAGTGCCTGCTCTTGCAGCTCGGGCATCTGGCGCGCAATCCCATGGGATCGCTGGGCTCACGACCGGGGGCGCTGAAGGGCTCCGTGGTCGAAGGGATCGTGCTGCACCACCTCAAGGACTTGGAAAAGAAGCAGTACGCCAAAATCGCCAAAGCGCTGAACGTCACCGTGGAAGAGGTCT
This sequence comes from uncultured Nitrospira sp., assembly GCA_964642845.1. Taxonomy (GTDB): domain Bacteria; phylum Nitrospirota; class Nitrospiria; order Nitrospirales; family Nitrospiraceae; genus Nitrospira_D. The sequence goes on along the minus strand of CAZXRB010000009.1, from coordinate 48,890 downwards.
TTCAGGCGACCAAAGTCATCGAGGATTTGGAGCCCAAGCCGGGTCGCCCATTCGTCAACACCCAGAATTATGTGATCGTCCCGGATGTCTTCGTCGTGAAGAACGAAGGGGAATGGGTGGTGCTCCTGAATGACGACGGTCTTCCGCGCATGCGCATCAGCCCCTATTACAAACAGTTGATGGCCTCCGGGCAAAGCAGCAGTGATGAGACGAAGGCCTATATGGATGAGAAATTGCGCGCCGCCCAGTGGGTCATTCGTAGCATCGAACAGCGGAACAAAACCATTGTCAAAGTCGTCTCGAGCATCGTGAAGTTTCAAGAGCAGTTTTTTGAGCACGGCGTGCAGTATTTGAAACCGCTGGTGCTCAAGCAGGTGGCCGAAGACATCGGGATGCACGAGTCCACCATTAGCCGTGTGACGGCCAACAAGTACATGTATTGTCCGCAAGGGATGCTCGAGCTGAAATTTTTCTTCAATGCGGGCCTGCAACGGGTCGATCAACCGTCGGACATGCTCTCGTCCGTGACCGTGCGGGAGATGATTCGCAAGATGGTCGCCGAGGAAGACGCGCGGAGGCCGCTGAAAGACGAGGAAATTGCCGCGCGTCTCCGCAAGCACCACGTGCTGATCGCCCGGCGCACCGTCGCCAAATATCGGGCGGAAGAAAACATCCCCTCTGCCAGTCAACGCAAACGATTCTTCTAAGCGGGTCAGCGATTTCATCCACCATCGGGAGAAGCTATGAAGCTGAGAATTACGGGCCGTCACATGAATGTTACGCCTGCGCTTCGGGAGTACATCGAAACCCGGTTCGACCGGCTGGATCGATACGGCCTCAAGGTCGGCTCGTTGCAGGTGATCTTGGGAGTCGAGAAGCTGCAGCATAAGGCCGAAGTGATCGGCATGGTGAACGGGAAACAGGTACAGGCGAAAACGTCCACCCGGGAGATGTATGCCACGATCGATGCACTGGTGGACCGTGTGGATGCGCAATTCCGGAAATGGAAGGAACGGCTGGTGAATCACAAGCCGGGAAAGGTCAAGCGCCTGCGTCCCTCCCGCCGTCCCGCTGCCAGCAAGTGGGGGGAAGACAATCTTCCGGACATTGAGCGGCAGCCGGTGCCGGTCCTGTCGCCCGAGCAGGCCCAGGAGCAGTTGAATGCTCGTCCTTCAGACGCGTTTATGGTGTTCGTGAACGCGCAGAACGGCAGGATTCATATCGTCCAACGGCTGGCAGGGAAGCGGCTGACTATTTTTGAGCCCTACGCCGAGGAGCGTCCCGCGCTCTCGTCTCTCTAACGAAGAGCGGAGCTCATAGAGGCGAGGTGCACTGCCGACAGGCCTGAGCGGCCTACCGGGCACGACAACATGGCGCGGCTCAATCTGGTCATCGTCAGCGGGTTATCCGGTTCAGGCAAATCCCACGCGCTGAAGGCGTTCGAGGACGCCGGCTATTTCTGCATTGATAATCTCCCTCCCGCGCTGCTTCCCACTTTTGTCGATTTGTGCAACCAACAGAACGGCGAGATCACCAACGTGGCGCTTGGGATCGATGTCCGCGAACGGGTATTTTTCTCTGATCTTGTCGGCATTCTGGATCGTGTGAAAGGGTTGGGACACTCCGTGTACCTGCTGTTCTTGGAAGCACGCGACGAGGTTCTGGTGCGTCGCTTTTCGGAGTCTCGGCGGCCGCATCCGCTGCTTCCGCATCTACCGGTTTTGGAAGGCGTCCGTTTCGAAAAGGAACGGGTGGCGGGGTTGCGGCGGCATGCCGACCGCATCGTTGATACGTCGGATCTGACCGTTCATGAACTGCGCGATCTTCTGACGAAGCAATTCAGAAAGGAGCCGGCCGCCCAAAAATTGACGATTTCCCTGATGACGTTCGGCTACAAGTATGGCGTGCCCTATGACATCGATCTGCTGTTCGATGTGCGTTTCCTCAAGAATCCGTATTTTGTGCCCGAGCTCAAACCGCTCCCCGGTGATGATCCTCGCGTCCGGACGTTCGTCCTTTCGGATCCGGACGCCATCGCCCTGGTGGGGCACCTCGAGAATCTGTTCAAATTCCTCATCCCGCTGTTTGAGCGAGAGCAGCGCAGCTACTTGACGATCGCCATCGGCTGTACCGGCGGCCGGCATCGCTCCGTGGCGATCGCAGGCCGCCTGCAGGAGAGCCTGGCCTCCTTGGGATACGAGGTGACCCTGAAGCATCGCGATCTCCAGAAGCCCTAAGCCTGTTCTCGCCGTTCCGAACCCTCCATTTCCAGTGGTTTCCTTGACAGGTCGAGCATATTGACTATACTTAGCCGTGTGCCGAGACTGAGTCCGCTTTCCTAAGGCAAATTCTCAAGTGAAGAAACGTCATTCCTCAAACCATCACGCAGGCTTTCACACGAATCAGGTTTGCGATTTGTTCGATATCTCCAAGGCGACGCTGTTTCGGTGGGAGCGGCAAGGCTTGATCAGCGGCCCCCCTCGGGATTGGAGGAACTGGCGCCTGTACACCAAAAAGAATGTGGAAGAAATCAAGAAAGTTATTCGTGCCCGAAAGATTGTGATGTAGAGTGGCGGGGATTGCACATGTTGAGCTCATTCAAAAACATTTTCGAGACCGACATCGTCTCATTGCTCACGCCGCGCAAGCAATTGGTCGGGCTCGACATCGGGTCGAGTGCGATCAAGCTCGTGCAGCTAAAGGAAAGCAAGGGACGGTACTTTCTGCAGAAATTCGGGGTGAAGCCGCTCGAACCGGAAGTGATCGTCGATGGGACGGTCATGGATGAAGGCCGCGTCGTCTCCGCCATTCGTGAACTGTTCGAAGAAGCCAACGTCAAGAACAAGCACGTTGCAATCTCCATTTCCGGGCACGCCGTGATCGTGAAAAAGATCAGTTTGCCGCCGATGCCGGATGAGGAATTGGAAGGACAGGTCAAATTGGCGGCCGAACAGTACATTCCGTTCGATATCAACGAAGTGAACATCGATTTCCATGTATTGCCTCCCGATCCGTCCGGGGACGCGCAAGCCGATATGTCGGTGATTTTGGTCGCCGCGAAAAAAGACAAGATCAACGAGCTCACTGAGCTCGTGAAGGGCGCCGGACTGACCCCCATGATCATGGATGTGGATGCCTTCGCCATCGAGAACATGCATGCCATCAGCTATCCCATGGCACAGGATGAGACGACAGCGCTGGTGAACGTCGGAGCCAGCGTGATGAACGTCAATATCATTCGCGGTGGCGTGTCGCTGTTCACCAGAGACATTCCGTTGGGCGGGAACCGATATACCGAAGCGATCCAGCGGGAAATGGGCATGTCCTATGAAGAGGCGGAAGAGCTGAAGCGGGGAGGTCGGGCCGGCGACACAGGCCCTGCCCAGTTGACCAACGTGATCGATAGTGTGAATGGCGAGGTGGCGTCCGAGATTGCGCGGACGGTGGATTATTTCAAAACCTCCATGTCCAATGCCGATCTCGACCGGGTTCTCATCTGCGGCGGAGTGGCGAGGATCAAGGGGTTGGTTCAACAGTTGGCCGATCGCATGCAGGTGCCGGTGGAGGTCGCCAATCCATTTGCCGAGATCGATACCTCGGCAAGCGATTTCGACCAGGAGACGTTGGAGGAAATGGCTCCTTTGGCTGCGGTCGGTGTGGGCTTGGCCTTGAGAGCGGTGGGGGACCGATGATTCGCATCAATCTGCTCCCGGGGCCGAAAGGCCGGCCGGCAAAACCGCAATACGACGTGAGGGCACAGGCCCTCCTGGGCGTCGGGGTGATCCTCATCACGCTCGCCGGATGCTGGTGGTATTCCGCCTCGCTCGATAGCGAGCTGGAAGCGCAGCAGGAAGAGAAGCGGGATAAGGAAAAACAAGTGGCCCAGCTGAAGGAGCAGGTGAAGCAGGTGCAAGATTTCGAGCAAAAGAAAAAGTTGCTCGAAGATAAGAATCGGATCATCGATCAGCTGGAGCAGTCCCGTCTCGGTCCGGTCAAGGTCCTGGACCATGTCAGTCAGAGCTTGGAGCCGCTGAAGGTCTGGTTGACCAAGTTGGGGATTGCAGCGGACACGGTGGAAGTCGAAGGAAAGGCTCTGACGAATGACGATGTGGTGGAGTTCGTCAATAATCTGCGCCGCACCGACTACTTCACGGCCATTAATCTTCAAGAGAGCAAGGCAGCGGTCGAAAATAAGATCAATGTGTATCAGTTCCGTTTGGTCTTCCGTTTGAAGGGATAAGGCTATGGCACGCCCGGCAATCTCGCTCGAGTCCCTCCGCAATGTTCCGGCTCCACAAAAGGTCGCCTTGCTGGTTCTTGTGGTGGGTCTTCTGATCGCCGGCTTCTATTTTTATGTCGCGGAGCCGAAATCAGCCCTGATTGAAGCCGTGCGCGCGGACAACGCCAGACTGGACAGTGAAATCCAGAGCCTCACCATTAAGGTCAAGCACTTGGACGAGCTGATTGCAGCGAATAAGCAACTCGAAATTGAGTTGGCCAAGAAGAAAGAGCGCCTGCCACCGGAAGAAGAAGCCATCATGTTGCTGAAGCAGGTATCCGACCTGGGCGTGCGCTTGGGACTGGATATCAAGTTGTGGAAACCCGGCACTCAGACGGAAGATCCGTCCAAGCTGTTCGTCAAAATGCCGGTCAACGTCGAGGTGACCGGGGTGTATCATACGGCCGCGTTATTTTTCGACCGCATCAATCGATTGCCCCGCATTATCACGGTCTCCGGCTTGAAGATGGGCTCTCCCAAAATCGAGCAGGGACGAGTCGTGTCCCAGACGAGCTTTGATCTGGTGGCCTACGCTGCGCCCCAGGAAAAGCCGGCTTCGACCACACCGGCGCCGGCCCCCGCGGGAAAGCCGGCCGTGCAGCCAGCGGGGCAGCCGGTCAAATGAGGATCGGGTTCTGTATGAAGAGTCCAAAGGCATCAGGCGCATGGTTGGTGGCCAGCGGGGTCGTACTGATGAGCGTCGCCCTCGTCATGGGGGCGGTGAACGCCGGAAGCTCCGTGACCCAAGCTCCAATGAGACAAGATGCGATTAAAGTGCCAGCGTTCCAGGAATCTGCAAGAGAGGTCCCGCAACCAAACACTCCGACACTCGACACGCTGGCGCAAATGTCCCCTGAGCTGCCGGTTTCCAATAACGCGATCGGTTACGATCCGTCCGGACGTCGGGATCCGTTCGCGCCGGTGGTGCAGGAGCTGCAACCGGGCAAAGCCGACCCCAACTTGCCTCCGTTGCAGCGCGTCACACTGACGGAACTCAATCTCGTGGCGATCGTATGGGGGGCCTACGGGTACACCGCGATGGTGCAAACGCCGGAGGGGCATGGATACACCGTGCGGCGCGGCACCAGGATCGGGCAGAACAATGGCGTGGTCAGCGCGATCACGGAGCGCGGCATTATTGTGCAGGAACGGTTCACCGATGTGTACGGTAAGAAGCAGGAGCGCGAGTATGTGAAGCTCCTTCATCCCAAAGAGGGCTCAGAATGAAATCACCAATGTCTGGCGCCAACGTATTTCCTTCCGTCATCCGTACCGTCGGATTGGCCTGGCTGCTCGCCCTCATGGCCGCCGGACAGGCTGACGCCGGTCTTGCTCTGACAGATGAAAAGAGCGCCGCCGTCGTTCAACCGGGAAGCGACGTCCTTGCCGACCTTCCGGCTCAAGCGGTGACCGGGATCGACATTCGCCCCGAAGGGAGCCAAGTCTCCGTCGCAATCACGGGAGACGGTAAGTTATTTGCCCAAGCCAGACGGCTGGAAGATAGCCGTCTGATCGTGGATCTTCCGGCTGTGGCGTCCGCGTTGGGCTATACGACCCTTCATGCCAAACACGACTTACTGCGGAAAGTACGAATCGGCAACCACGTGGATAAGGTTCGGCTCGTTTTTGACTTGCTGCAGCATCCGGCTCATGTCGTGAATGAAAACGGCCATGAAATTGTTGTGACCCTCAAGCCGGCTCAGCAGGCGCATGACCATGCTACGGGTGTGACCGCGACCGCTCTCCCCGCCCTGAATCCGGATGCGTCTCTATCCGAGCCGGCGGTCCGGAGCGCACGGCATGCCACGAAGATACTCGGGACTGCCGCACACAAGTTCAAATTGCACACCGTTCAGATGGCGAGCGACGGAGCCCCGGCGGAAAAGGACAACCGGTCTGATGATCTGGTCGCAGGCCAGACCCGTTATGTCGGACGGAGGATCTCCCTGGATTTTCAGCAAGCCGACATCACCAACATCCTGCGGTTGATTGCTGAAGTCAGCGGTTTCAACATCGTGGTCGGCGAGGGCGTCAAAGCCAAGGTGACGATGAAGCTGGTCAGTGTACCTTGGGACCAGGCGCTTGACATGCTGTTGAAGATGAACGGTCTCGGAATGATCCGGCAGGGAACGATTGTGTGGGTCGATACCCTCGCCAACATTGCCAAGCAGCAGGATGAGGAAGCCAGGGCCAAGGAATCGAAAACGAAAGCTGAAGAACTTGTCGATCGAGTTTTCTACGTCAAGAATCTGCAAGCCCAAGAGTTGCAGACGTCCTTGCGGCAATATCTCAGCCCGCGAGGTGTCATGAACGTGAGCCAAGGAAGTAACGCCCTTATTGTCCGGGAGACCGAGTCGAAGCTGGCCATTATCAAACAACTGGTCGATGGATTGGATCTTGAGGTGCCTCAAGTTCAAATTGAGGCGAGAATTGTACAGGCGGATACAGTCTATGCCAGAGGTTTGGGCATCCAGTGGGGTGTGAAGGATTCTAATTTTGGTACGAACAATTTCAGTCTGGTCGGCAATGTGACCGGACCGTTTGCCAATGCAGGAGGTACCGGCAATACAACGATTACCAGAGACTTCCTGGTCAATCTGCCCGCGCAGGTCGGCGGGTTGCCGGCAGTGCCGGCCGTGGGCTGGACGTTTGGGAAGCTCGCTGACGGATTTGCCTTGGACATGCGTTTGTCGGCCGGAGAATTGCTTGGGTTAACCAAAGTTATCGCTGCACCGAAGATCACGACCTTGGATAAGCGCGAAGCGAAGATCTCGCAAGGTGAGTCGATCCCGTTCCAGACTACTTCACTCCAAGGCACCCAGACCACCTTCGTCGATGCCAACTTGGAATTGAACGTCACGCCACAGATTACGTCACGGGATCCGAAAGAAATCGGGAAGACCATTTTGTTGCGGGTGCGTGCCACACGTAACGCAGTCGGTGCGCGAAGCAACCCGGCCGGTCCGAGTATCGATCGCCGGGAAGCCACCACGCAGGTCATCGTGCGGGACGGCGAGACCATGGTGATCGGAGGCGTGTTCGTGGATACGCAGAATAACAACGTGCAAGGCGTACCCTATCTCTCCCGAATCCCCGTTCTGGGCTGGCTCTTCAAGAACAAATCAGAGTCGGTTTCCAAGCAAGAGCTCCTGATCTTCTTGACGCCCAGCATAGTGAAGGCCTAGAGGCTGGTCTCTCTTCAGCGCAAGGCGCCGTGATGCCCGTGTGGCATGACGGCGCCTCTTGTTTTGTAGCGTGGTCAGATGGCTGTACGGCCTGACGGCTGCCTTTCAGTTTCATCCAGCCTGTGCTACGATCCCCTCGTTTCTGCCGGGTATTGCCTTGGCGAGGATGATCCCCTCATGGTCCACACATGTCCGTAGTTGCCACGGTCTCGGTTTCTCTGGGCGCGAGAAGCTATGACATCGTGATCCAGCCCGGTTTGCTGGAAGGCATCGCCGATCGCCTGCCCGGCCTCGGTGCCAGAGGCATGGTGGGCGTAGTGACCGACCGGCATGTGGCTCGGCAATACCTGAAGCGATTCGTATCGACTCTTCAGAAGGCCGGCTTGCATCCCGTCCCTGTTGTGCTCCCGCCAGGGGAGCGGACAAAAACCTTCAGGTCCACTCAGCAAATACTCAATGTCCTGGCACGCCATCGCTTTGAGCGGGCGTCGTTCCTCATCGCGCTCGGAGGCGGGGTCGTCGGAGATCTCACGGGATTCGCCGCCGCGATTTACCACCGCGGCATTCCGTTCGTGCAAGTGCCGACGACCCTCGTGGCTCAAGTCGATTCCAGTGTCGGGGGGAAAACGGGCGTGGATCATCCGCTGGGAAAGAATCTCATCGGTGCGTTTTACCAACCGCGGGCCGTCTACATCGATCCGCTCACATTGAGGACGTTGCCGCAGCGCGAATGGGTGGCGGGATTGGCGGAAGTCATCAAGTATGGGATCATTGCCGACGCGGCTTTTTTCTCGTTCCTGCGTCGTGAAATGCCGGCTCTTCGTGCACGCCGGCCGGACACGGTCTCCGTGGCCGTCAAGCGGGCTTGCGAAGGGGTGGCGGCGGACGAACGCGAGGCCGACCGCCGGCGCATTCTGAACTATGGCCATACGATCGGGCACGCCCTTGAGGCGTTGGGCGGATATCGCTCGCTGATTCACGGCGAAGCCGTCGGGATTGGCCTGGTTCAGGAAGCCGATCTGGCGCGACATCTTGGCCTCTGCGACCGGGCTGTCGTCGAGGAAATTCGAGAAACGGTTCTCAGCGCCGGCCTCAGCGACCGGCTGCCGCGACGATCTTCGGCTCAGGTGTGGCGGGCTATGCTGCACGACAAAAAAGTGTCCGGCGGACGCGTGATCGGAGTGTGGCCGGAAAAAATCGGACAGGTGCGCATTGCACCGATCGAAGAAGCAGAGTTTCATCGATGGTATGCAACCGCGGCCGGTGTCTCGGAGAGGAAGGTTGGGCACGCGGCGACAGGGCGCAAACGGTAATCCATGGAAGGCAAGAAATCCTCGTCCATCGCGCAACTTGAACAGGCGTTGCGGGAGAAAACCCGCGAGGTCGATGTCCTGCACCGAATCAGCGAATCCATCAGCAACACCCTCGATCTGGAGTCCGTTCTGAGACACATTGTCGAGGTGGTGGTGGAGGTGACGAAGGCGGACGCCTGCCTGCTGTATTTGCTGTCCGATCGCAAAGACGAGTTGATCCTCCGCGCCTCCAAGAATCCGCACCCCAAACTCATCGGCCGAATCACCATTGGTTTGGGGGAGGGGATTACCGGCTGGGTGGCTCGCGAGCGGACGCGCGTCGTCATTCCAAGCAATGCGACCGAAGATCCACGCTTCAAGTTTTTCAATAATCTTCCGGAGGATCGGTACCAAGCCTTTGTCTCCGTGCCGATCATGGTGAAAAAAGAAGTCATCGGCGTCATCAATGTGCAGCACAAACGCACGCGACGCTACCGCGATGACGAACTGGCTCTCCTGACGACCATCGCGAATCAGGTTGGCGGCGCGATCGAAAATGCGCGGTTGTACGATCAAATGAAGCGCAAAGCGCTGCAACTGGAGACGCTGTCGCAAGTCTCCGAGACGGTGGCGTCCAGCCGCATTATCGAAGACGTCCTGCAGCTCATCGTCACGATGACGGCCCAGATGATGGGATCGAAGATCTGCTCCATCATGCTGTTGGACGGCGAGAACGGTGAATTGCGCATTGCGGCGACGCAGAGCTTGAGCGAACAGTACCGGCGCAAGCCGAATCTCAAGATCGGTCAAAGCATCAGCGGTCGGGCCGTACAAGAGCGCCGGCCCATTATCGTCGCGGATGTGACCAAAGAGCAGGATTATATGTATCGCGACTTGGCCGCCAAGGAAGGGCTGGTGTCGCTGCTCTCCATGCCGATGCTCGTGCGGGATAAAGCCGTCGGCGTCATCAACAGCTATACGTCCGTGCCGCACACCTTCACGCCGGAAGACGTGCGGCTGATGCAGGCCATTGCCAATCAGGCGGCGATTGCCATCGAACATGCGACGTTGATGGAAAAGTCATTCGAGATGCAGGAGGCTTTGGCGGTGCGGAAGCTGCTGGATCGCGCGAAAGGGTATTTGATGCGATCGAAAAAGCTGTCCGAGGAAGATGCGTTCAAGCTGATTCAGCGGCAAAGCATGGATTTGCGCAAGTCCATGCGGGAGATTGCCGAAGCGATTCTGCTCGCCGGGGAAATCGAAGAGCGGGCGGGCAATAAGTTGAGATAGGGTCTTCGAGCTACAGTGATCACGGCTTTCCGGACGGCTCCTTCAACTGCTTCCGGATATCTTGCAGTTCCTTACGCAGTTCTTCCAGCTCAACGTCCTTTTGCCGCATCTGCTCTTGAAGCGATCGCAGCTGCGCATCCGCTGAGGAAGGCACGGCGCTCGAGGCCGGCGCGGTCGATGCAGGTGCCTGGCCTGTGTGACCCCCCGGTGCCGCGCGGAGAGGTAAAGATGCCAGCAATTCGTAGTCGATGACCAGGGTGGCGTCAGGAGACGCTGTGCCGCGATAGCTGTCCGGGCGCTGGGCGGATTCCGGTGTGAAGGACAGCCTGCGATGCTGCAGGCCGGTCGAGTCAGGGACCCGGCGGTTCGCCATGGCGATGGTGTCGGGCCGTTCTTGACGAACACGATACTCAGGGATGGTCACGTACAACGAACGGCCGTAGGCAGACAGAAAGCCCCTGGTTGTTTCCGGTAAAGACTGGGCCGGCGGCCGCTCCGACGAGCCCACACCGGCGCCGGCCGGCTGGGAAAAACCTGCACCGTGCTGCACCAAGCGAAAACCCACACGTTGGTCGGGAGCGGCCCTGGCCAGCCCGTCGGCGAGCAGTGGCGCAAGATATCGGATTTCATCTTCGGTGAACGCTGGTGCGGGGCCCGACTGTCCGGCCAGCAAGGAACGGAGGAGTCCGGCATTCTCTTGGATCATGATCCCTTGTAGAGCTTTGATCAACGTGGTCTGATCGATCGTGATCGGGTGTGCCGCCTGAAACGAGCGATCGGGAATTCGCTCCAGGTATACGGCGCCACGCGGGGATTCACTGATGATGATATCCATATCAGGAGTTGAGGCACAGCCTGCACACAGTAAGGCGAAGCACCCGAGGGTGAATTGAGAGACGGCTAGGGCGCGGAGGTCGTTCATGGGATGGCGTTCCGTGTTGCGGATGAACGCACTGTACCACAGCCGATGAACTGATGCATGAGGCCTTGGTGATGGACAGGTATGAGCGCGGTCACGTGATGCCTGAAGGTGCTTGACAGGTCTTAATCCACTCACGTATAAGGCTCGCCATCGTGCGATGACCCTCGGGAAGACAACGCCGTCGTCCCCTCCGTAGCACGAGCAAGCGTTGAAGGACAAAGACGTCCTTCTGGTCAAGGAACGACCGGAAGGACGTCTTTTTTTTGTCTGCACGTCCGCTCCGGTCTCATTGTGCACTGAAAATGAAGAGGCATGAGGCCAGGAGGGAGTGTTGATGAGCCGACGACGCAGCGTCCGACACGCTCAGTGGGTCCTGATCATCGCAGCCGCCATCGGCGGAGTTCCAACCTGGGCGGCTGAACAGAGTGCCGGGGAGGCGGCGGGAGCCGGCCAATTACTTCGTGAAACAGAAAGTCCGCCGGCCGTCATTTGCGGAGGGTGCATTTCCCATCCGCACGATACGCAGGGCAAAGGCAGCATTGTGCCGTATGGGCGCATTGAATTGGATGCGATCTACAGCACCAGGAACACCAACCCGCTCGACCCTGGGCAATTCAACGGATACGCCACGGCGGCCGGCAAGAGCGGGAATTCGTCCGCCACGTTCAATCCGCGCTACAGCGTGTTCGGCATCCGAGCGGATCGCACCGATGGCACCCATCAGCTGACGGGCGTTGTCGAAACCGACTTCTACAGCCAAACCGACAACGCGGGAAACATTTCGCCTCGACTCCGGCTCGCCTACGCCCGATACTCGCCGAACAACGGAAGAACCAGCATTACGGCCGGTATGGATTGGACGCCCGTCATGGGCCTGCATCCCAATCTGATCGACTTCTCGATCATGGGCTACAACGGCAATCTCTGGCAACGTCTGCCGCAGATTACCGTCCGGCATCAATTCACCCCCAATTTTGAAGGCCTGCTGACTGTGTTTCGGTTCGAAAGAGGTCTGTCTGCCATTGCGCCGTATACTCAGCGTAGGCCATTTACAGGAGCTGGAGCCGTTGGTGGTGCCGCGTTTGGAGGTTCGGAAAACGCTTTCAACGATCCAGTCCAGATGCCGTATGTGGGTACGAGATTCGCGTACACCGGGACAGGCAACATGCAGGGCTATATGATCGCCTTGAACGCTGCCTACCGGCATTACAGATCGGCTCCGACTGCAGTACTCACCTCCACGGGAGCCAGCATCCCAACGGCCGGAGACATCACGTCTTACCTTGTCGGTGCGGAGCTTGTTGTGCCGATCACATCCAGGCTCAAGTTCTCTGGAGAAATAGCCTATGGGCAAGCTTTAGACATCGAATTCTTTCGATTTGGCCAGGGCCGGAATTTAGGAACCGGCAACGAGATTAGAACCTTGGTTGGCTGGGCGGAATTGGATTACGCCTACAGTGATCACTATACGTTTATCGCGGGTTATGGCTTTGACAACCCACTCAATTCCGATCTTCGTGGAACTACAACGCTAGTGGATCAACAGTATCTCCTGAATCACCGCACCTACGTGACGGCCGTGCGCCACATTTGGGGCGACCTTTATATGTCGTTCGAGTGGAATCATCTTATGACGCGATGGACGAATCAGGAATATCTCACCGGCGACAATTTCATGCTTTCCACTTGGTACAACTTCTAGCGACCCAGCGTGATGAAAGGAGTCTAACAATGACATCCGACAATCCAAATACGGAAGCTGGAAAGATCGAGACGAGCGAACCCGACTCGACAGATGAACCGGGAACGTCCCGGCGGGATTTTTTGGTCCAGAGTGCCAGGGCCACGGCGAGCGTGGGAATCGCGGCGCTCCTCGATAACCTGGGCCACTGGGCCCTGTCCTATGCGGCGGACAAGGAGCCGATCAAGATCGGCGTGCTGCATTCCTTGAGCGGCACGATGGCGATCAGCGAAGTGTCGCTCCGCGACGTGGTGTTGATGGCGGTGGAGGAAATCAACGCCAAGGGTGGCATACTGGGCCGGCAAGTGAAGGCGGTCGTTGTCGATCCGGCGTCGAACTGGGACTTGTTTGCGGAGAAGGCCAAACAGCTCTTGCTCCAAGACAAGGTCGCCGTCGTCTTCGGGTGCTGGACCTCCGTGAGCCGCAAGTCCGTGTTGCCGGTGTTCGAAAAGAACAACGGCTTGCTGTTCTATCCCGTGCAGTACGAGGGCGAAGAATGTTCGCACAACGTTTTCTACACCGGTGCGGCGGTGAATCAGCAGGCGGTGCCGGCGGTGGACTATCTGATGAGCAAGGAGGGCGGCGGATACAAGAAGTTCTATCTCCTGGGGACGGACTATGTGTATCCCCGCACGACGAACAAGATCTTACGCGCCATGCTGCTGGCGAAAAAAGTGCCGGCGGCGAATATCATGGAGGAGTACACGCCGTTCCACCATCAGGATTACCAAACCATTGTCGGCAAGATTAAAAAATTCGCGGCCGGCGGCGGGGCGGCGGTCATCAGCACGATCAACGGCGACAGCAACGTGCCCTTCTACAAGGAATTCGCCAACCAGGGCTTGCGGGCCGAAGACGCGCCGATCATGGCCTTCAGCGTGGCGGAGGACGAGTTGCGCGGCATGGATGCCTCGGCGCTGGTCGGCCATCTCGCGGCCTGGAATTATTTCCAAAGCGTCGATACGCCGCAGAACAAGCAGTTCGTGGCGAATTTCAAGGCGTACTGCAAGAAGAACAACTTGCCCGACGGTGACAAGCGCGTCACGGACGATCCGATCGAAGCCGCCTATTTCGGCGTCCACGTGTGGAAGCAGGCGGTGGAGAAGGCGGGATCCACCGAGGTGGACAAAGTGCGCAAGGCCGTGTACGGCCAAAAGTTCCTCGCGCCGGGCGGGGAGATCATGATGGATGAGGCCAATCATCACACCCATAAGCCGGTACTCATCGGAGAGATTCTCAAGGACGGCCAATTCAAGATCGTGTGGCGGTCCAAGGGGTTGGTGAAGCCGGAGCCGTGGAGCGAGTACACGAATCCCGATAAAGGCTGTGATTGGGTCAACCATCAGGGGACGTATCAGAAGAAAGCCTAGAAGCAACGATCACGCCGCCGCGGGGCCGGGCAACTCTGACGAGCGGCTCGGCCGTCAGGCCGGATTTCCACGTGTCATGACGAGCAAACGGGTATCTGCCGTGAGACGCCATGCGCCCAAGCTCTGTGTCGGCATGGTGGCGCTCACGCTAGCTGTGACCATGCTTCCATCGCTCGTGCAGGCGGCTGAAAGCGAGCGGCCCATCGGAGTGGGCGATCAGAGCCGCGCCAGGCCGGTTGATCTTCCCGCGCTCGTCACCCAGCTCACCAGCGACGATCCCGTCACGCATGACCAAGCGCTGAAGGCCCTGCTCGAAGCCGGCGATGCTCAGATGCTGGCCGCGCTCGAGCGCTTCCTCGCGGATGCGGATCGCGCGACTCGTGTCGCCGTCAAACCGGTGAAGGACCTGATCAAGAACAGACTGAATCTCACTCATGAGAGCGACGACATCCGGCGGTCGGCGGCTGTCGATCTCGGTAGCTCCGGACAACTGGTTGCGGCGTCGTGGCTGGAACAGGCGGCGCGGACCGAACGAAGCCGGTGGGTGCGCTATGCGATGGAGGAAAGCGCGGCACTGTTGCGGTTGACCAGCGAGGACACTTCCGTCAAGATCGCCGCGGTGGCCAAGTTGGGTGAGCTCAAAAGTCAAAACGGCCTGCCGGCGTTGAAAGAGCTCCTGCAACAGGTGTCGCATGACCCGGTGACGGCGGAGGCGAGCCAGCCGCTGGTGGCGGCCGTTACGGCCGCCGTCGACCGGATCGAACTGTGGGGCACCTGGGCGACGGTGTTTGAGACGGTGTTTCGCGGGCTCAGTCTGAGCTCCATCTTATTGATCATGTCGCTGGGACTGGCCATCGTCTTCGGGCTCATGGGCGTGATCAACATGGCTCATGGAGAGCTCATGATGGTGGGTGCGTATGCGACGTTCGTGACGCAGGAACTCTTCAAAGCCATGATGCCGGCCGGTTTGTTTGATGCCTATTTTCTCGTGGCCCTGCCGATGTCGTTTCTGGTCGCAGGGCTCTGCGGGTTGATCCTCGAAGCGACGGTCATCCGGTTCCTCTACGGGCGCCCCTTGGAAACGATGCTTGCCACCTGGGGAGTGAGCCTGGTCTTGATTCAGCTGGCCCGCGTCTACTTCGGGGATCTCACGGCGGTGGCGGCTCCGGCGTGGCTGAGCGGCGGCGCGCAGGCCATGGTGGGGGTCTATCTGCCATACAACCGGCTGTTCATCATTGCGCTCTCGATGATCTGCGTGGCGGGGATCTACGTCTTGTTGTTCCGGTCGTCACTGGGATTGCGGGTTCGCGCCGTGACGCAGAATCGCGACATGAGCGCCTGTCTGGGCATTCCCACCCGAAAGGTCGATGCCTACACCTTCGCATTCGGCTCCGGCCTCGCGGGGCTTGCCGGCTGCGCGTTGACCCTGGTGGGCAATGTCGAGCCGGGTTTGGGGCAAAACTACATCGTCGATTCCTTTATGGTGGTCGTCACGGGCGGGGTCGGCAAGCTGGCCGGCACGATCGTGGCCGCATTGGGCATCGGGAGCCTCAATAAATTTTTGGAGCCCAGCTTCGGGGCCGTCTATGGTAAGGTCCTCATCCTGGTCCTCGTCATTGTGTTCTTGCAGTGGCGGCCGTCCGGATTGTTCGCCATCAAAGGGCGCCACGCGGATGCCTGACGGCGGGCACCGGCCTGGGTAGGTGACGAGACGAGGAAAGGGCGAGATGGATCAGGCAAAGACGAACGGGACGGGCGCCTCGGGTTTCGAAGGGCTCACGTTCTGGCTGGTGGGCCTGGTCTTGCTGGTGATCCTTCCGGCGTTGAACGTCCTGCCTTCTGAAGACTCGCTGCTCCATGTCTCCGATTTCACGCTGAACCGGTTCGGCAAGTTTCTCGCCTTCGCGATCCTGGCGCTCGGTTTGGATCTCATCTGGGGCTACACCGGCATTCTCAGTCTGGGTCACGGCGTGTTCTTCGGCATCGGGGCCTATTGCATTGGCATGCACCTGATGTTGTCCATCGGCACGGAGAGCGTCTACGGCAGCGATTTGCCGGACTTCATGGTGTGGAATCAGGTGAAGGAGTTGCCGCTCTTCTGGAAGCCGTTTTACAGTTTCACCGCCGCCGTGGTCGGGGCCGTGCTGGTGCCCGTGCTCTGCGCATTGGTCTTTGGCTTTCTCGCCTTCCGCAGCCGCATCAGAGGCGTCTACTTTGCCATCATCACACAAGCCGTCGCGTTGTCGGCGTGGCTCGTGTTCAATCGGAACGAAACGAATCTCGGCGGGACCAACGGCCTCACCGATTTCAAGCAGATCCTGGGGTTTCGCTTGAGCGAGCCGGGCACCCAGCGATTCCTCTATGTGGTCACCGTGCTGGCCTTGGGCGGCGCGTATTTCCTCTGCCGCTGGATTGTGCAGTCGCGGACCGGAAAGGTGCTGGTGGCCATCAGAGACAGCGAGCAGCGCGTCTTGTTTTCGGGCTATTCCCCCTCGACGTATAAACTATTCGTCTTCGTCGTATCGGCAGGCTTGGCCGGGCTGGCCGGCATGCTGTATGTGCCGCAGGTCGGCATCATCACGCCCGCGCAGATCGGCGTCCTCCCGTCGCTCGAAATGGTCATTTGGGTGGCGGTCGGGGGACGCGGTACCCTCGTCGGCGCCATCATCGGCGCCGTGGGCGTCAATTTCGCCCGCAGCGTGCTGACCAACTATTTTCCCGAGCTGTGGCCGTTCTTTTTAGGCGGCCTGTTCATCGCCGTGGTCTTGGTGTTTCCCGACGGGCTGCTCGGTCTGGTCCACCGTATGGGCCACCTGAAGCCCAAATGGAGTAAATCGATCGGTGCTCCCGAACTGGCTGGCAAGGGGTAGCCATGTTCAATGTTGAATGTTCAAGGTGAGTAGCCGGAAGGAGCGATCGGACATTCAACATTGCTCATGTAGCGTTCGGAATAACATGACGGACAAAGGCTCCATCATTTATCTGGAAGGCGTCATCGTCGATTACGACGGATTCAAGGCGCTCAATAACCTCAACTTCATCGTCAACTACAACGAGCTGCGTGTCGTGATTGGTCCCAACGGCGCCGGCAAGACGACATTGCTCGATGTCATTTCCGGCAAGACCAAGCCCATGGCGGGTCGCGTGATCTTCGGCAAGGATACGGACCTGTTGCCGTTGCGCGAGCATGAAATTGCGACGCTCGGCATCGGGCGTAAATTTCAGGCGCCCTCCATCTATTCGAACCTGACCGTGTGGGACAATTTGGACTTGTCCTTGAAGCGCGACAGCAAGGGGGTGTTCCCCACCTTGTTCAGCAAGCCCACGGAGGCGGAGCGCCAGAAGATTGCGGAAGCGTTGGACATGATCGGATTGAACGACGTGGCGCATCGTCGCGCCGGGTCCTTATCACACGGCCAGAAGCAGTGGCTCGAAATCGGCATGGTCATCCTGCAAGATCCCGCCTTGTTGCTCGTGGACGAGCCGGTCGCCGGTATGACGGATAAAGAGACGGAACTGACCGGCGTCTTGCTCCAGGCGCTGGCCGAGAAGCACGCAGTCATCGTCATCGAGCACGACATGGAGTTCGTCCGCCAGATCGCGCGCACCGTCACGGTGCTGCACGAGGGCACGGTGATCTGCGAAGGACCGGTGGAAAAGGTCCAGGCGGATGAACGAGTCCGGGAGATTTATCTGGGGCGGCAGAAAGTCGCGCACTAAAACGGAAATGTGCAGAATCTATTGATCTGTCGATCTGAAGAAATCTCCGAAATTCAACAGATCATCAGATCGACAGATTCCCATAATGGCCACGGATGCTGCACCTCGACACGATCAACGTCTACTACGGGGAGAGCCACATCCTGCGCGATGTCTCGTTCGCACTCGAGCCGGGTCAGGTTGTCTGTCTCATGGGACGCAATGGCGTCGGCAAGACCACGACGCTGAAGGCCATTATGGGGCTGTTGCCGGTGCGGTCCGGTCAGGTCAAACTAGAAAACGTGGAGATTACGAAGGAGCCGACCGACCGGCGGGCGAAACGGGGTTTGGCCTATGTCCCACAAGGGCGTGAAATTATCCCGCACCTGACCGTACGTGAAAATTTGCGGCTCGGCTATTGGGCGCGGGCTGCCTCGTCAAACGGAAAAGGAGAGAAGGCCGCGTTCGACGAAGTGTTCCGGCTCTTTCCCAAGCTGACGCAGATTCTGGAGCGGCCGGGCGGTGTCTTGAGCGGGGGGGAGCAGCAACAATTGGCCATCGGGCGCGCGCTGCTCTCCAATCCCAAGGTCCTGTTGCTCGACGAGCCGACAGAAGGGATCCAGCCGTCGGTGGTGGACCAGATCGAAGACGTGATCATCGGCTTCAAGAACGCCAGGCGGTTCTCGATTCTCCTCGTCGAACAGGGGCTGCACTTCGCCGCCCGCCTGGCCGATGCATACGTCGTCATGGCCAAAGGGGCGGTGGTCGCGTCGGGCAAGACGAGCGAGTTGAGCGCGGAAGAAGTGAAGCGGCATTTGGTGGTGTGAGCGGCGGGAGACGGCGAGCATGCCTCTTTGCTCGCTGCCCGCGTACCGGGAAATTATCAGCCGTTGTCACTATGGGCGGTGCCCGGTCAATGCGCGCAGGAGAGGACAAGCTCGCGTCTCCCGCTTGGTTGGTGGAGGGGAAGAGGGGAAAACATGCATCTGACGCCACGTGAACAGGACAAACTGTTGATCTACGTCGCAGCGAATCTAGCAAAAGAGCGCAAGGCCCGCGGGTTGAAGCTGAATCATCCGGAGGCGATGGCGTATCTTACCGCGGCGATTCTGGAGGGCATTCGCGACGGGCGTTCTGTGTCCGAGTTGATGAGCTACGGCGCGACGCTGCTGAAGAAGAACGATGTGATGCCCGGTGTCGCGGAGATGATCCCGGAGTTGCAGGTGGAAGGAACATTCCCCGACGGGACCAAGCTGGTCACGGTGCATGAGCCCATTCGCTAGAGGTGATGCATGAAGAAGGCTAAGGCTAAGGCGGGAAAATCCAGAAGCGCGGCGAAAAAGGCTGGATGGCCGAACAAGCTTGCATTTCCCTCAGACTTTATCCCCGGTGAAGTCATCCTAGGCGAAGGCGATATTGTAGCGTTCAATGGTCGCCAAACGGTCGAACTCACCGTCGCGAACACAGGAGATCGCCCCATCCAGGTTGGCTCCCATTGTCATTTCTTTGAGTCCAATCGTGTGTTGCGGTTCGATCGCGAGCAGGCGTACGGATTTCGTTTGCAGATCCCTGCGGGGACGGCCGTGCGGTTCGAGCCGGGCGAAGAAAAGCGCGTTACGCTCGTGGCGATCGGCGGCAATCGCGTCGTCTACGGCATCAATGGACTGACGCAGGGCCGACTGGACGATCCTGTTGTAAAGGAGAAGGCGCTGGCTAAGGCCACGGAACATGGATTCGACACCTCCTCACCCCAATCCTCTCCCCCTGCAAGGGGGAGAGGATCAAGGTGAGGGGGAGGAGCAGGTGATGAAGATTCCACGTCGCCAGTACAACGACCTCTACGGGCCCACGGCCGGTGATCGCATCCGGTTGGCCGACACGGATCTCCTCGTCGAAATCACGCGCGATCTGACTGTGCCGGGCGAGGAGGCCAAGTTCGGCGGCGGCAAAGTGATCCGCGACGGCATGGGCCAGTCGCCTTCTGCGACAAGAGCGAAAGGCGCGCTGGATCTGGTCATCACGAACGCGATCATCATCGACTGGTGGGGCGTCGTGAAAGCCGACATTGGGATTCGTGACGGCCGCATCGCCGGAATCGGCAAGGCAGGGAATTCGGATCTGATGGACGGCGTGACGAAAGGGATGGAGATCGGGCCCGGCACGGAGGTGCTCTCGGCCGAAGGGAAAATCATCACGGCGGGCGGGATCGACACGCACATTCATTTCATCTGTCCGCAGATCATTCATGAAGCGCTGGCGAACGGCTTGACCACGCTGATCGGCGGCGGTACCGGCCCCGCGACGGGCACCAATGCCACGACCTGCACGCCGGGCGTCTGGAACATTCACCGCATGCTGGAAGCCGCGGACGGCTTTCCGATCAATCTGGGATTTCTGGGCAAAGGGAACTCGTCACTGCCGGATGGTTTACGCGAACAAATCGAAGCCGGCGCCATCGGGCTCAAACTGCACGAAGATTGGGGGACAACGCCGGCGGCGATTTCGACCTGTCTCGATGTGGCGGAAGAATACGACGTGCAGGTTGCCATCCATACGGATACGTTGAACGAAGCCGGCTTCGTCGAGGACACGATCAAGGCGTTCAAGGGACGGACCATCCATTCGTTCCATACGGAAGGCGCCGGCGGAGGCCATGCGCCGGACATCATCAAAGTCTGCGGCGAGGCCAATGTACTGCCCTCGTCCACCAATCCGACGATGCCCTTCACCGTCAACACCATGGACGAGCACCTCGACATGCTCATGGTCTGCCACCATTTGAATCCCCGCGTTCCGGAAGACATTGCCTTCGCCGAGTCGCGGATCAGGCGGGAAACCATCGCGGCCGAGGACATTCTGCACGACATGGGCGCGATCAGCATCATGTCCTCGGATTCGCAAGCGATGGGCCGGGTGGGCGAAGTGATCATCCGTACGTGGCAGACGGCGCATAAGATGAAAGTGCAGCGAGGGCATCTGTCCCAAACGGCCGCGGAGAAAATGGCGGCGTCCAACGACAACTTCCGCGTCCGGCGCTACATCGCCAAGTACACGATCAATCCCGCCATCGCGCATGGCATTGCTCATGAAGTCGGATCTGTGGAGGTCGGGAAGCTGGCGGATCTGGTCCTCTGGAAGCCGGCCTTCTTCGGTGTGAAGCCGGAGATCGTCTTGAAGGGCGGGTTCCCCATGTCCGCCGCCATGGGCGACCCCAACGCGTCCATCCCCACGCCGCAGCCGGTCCTGACGAGACCCATGTTCGGCAGCTTCGGCCGCGCGCCGTTGACGACCAGCCTGACGTTTGTCTCCAAAGCCGCGTTGGAGAGGAATATCCCCGCCACGTTACGGCTCCAAAAGACCATTTCGGCGGTGAAGCACTGCCGCGGCATCGGCAAGCGCGATTTGAAGCTCAATGATGCCCTGCCGCACATTGAAGTCGATCCGGAGACCTACGTGGTCAAAGCCGACGGGCAGGTGTTGAAGTGCGATCCGATGGCGGTGTTGCCGATGGCGCAACGGTACTTCCTTTTTTAATCGGATGCAGAAAAAGGTTCCCAACGTCGTTCTCGGTTCGTCACAGTCCTCCACGTACCCCAGAGGGTACGCCTCCGGCGTTGACTCACCTGCGGCCCTAGTTGGATAACCTTTTTGAGCATCCGCAAAGGCCATTCACCGAGTCAAACCAGTGAACACTGTGTCATTATTGAAGGGGCTCCGCTTTGTTGACAGTCTTTTCCCATCCGGCGGGTATGCGTTTTCCTCTGGTCTGGAAGCGGCGGTCCAGGGTGGATTGGTAAAGAACGCGGAAGAGCTGTCTCAGTTCGTCATCGAAGCGCTGACTCTCGGAATGGGAGAACGGGAGGCGGTGGCGGCTGGCTTGGCGCATGACGCCCTTGCGTCCGGGATTCTGGAGGTTGTAGTGAATGCCGATCGGGAACTCGATGCGATGAAGCTGAGTCGCGAAGGACGGGCGGCGAGCAGGCAGATGGGACGGCAAGTCATTCGGATCGCCGCGGAGCAAGAAGGAGCCGAGCCGTCGCTCACTGACTATCTGGCGGCTGTCGAAGCGGACAGGACACCCGGGCACTTCCCGATCAGCTTGGGCCTGACGCTCGCAGCGGCCGGGTGGTCGAAGGAGGAGGCCATCGCCGGATTCCTCTACCAAGCCGCCACCGGCTATGTGGCGGCCACGATGAAGCTGCTGCCGCTTGGCCAGCGAGAGGGGCAGCGGCTGTTGCGGAGCTGGGTTCCTGTCATTGAGCGCGTGAGCCGGCAAGCGGCGCAGCAACAAGTGCTCCGTTCCTGGTCGCCGGTGCACGACATCTACGCCATGCGCCACAGCCGGTTGGAATCGAGATTGTTCCGGTCTTAACGCTGATCGCGATCGGCTGACAGCTGTCAGCTCTTGAGGTGGTATGCATCGTTCCGACGAACATCTCTGTAGCAATGGCCGAACGACGGCGGCGCGGGCGCGGCGCGTCCCGGTCATCGGCGTGGGGGGGCCGGTCGGGTCCGGCAAGACCGCTCTGGTGGAGGCGCTGTGTCTGAAGCTGCGCGACCGCTACAGCCTCGCGGTCGTCACCAATGACATCTTCACCAAAGAGGATGCGGAGTTTTTGACCAAGCGCGGCGCGCTGCCGCAGGACCGCATTCTCGGCGTGGAGACGGGCGGCTGCCCGCACACGGCGATCCGCGAAGACGCCTCGCACAATCAGGAAGCGTTGGACGATCTCTTGAAGCGCCACCCGGACGCCGAGCTGATGTTCGTCGAAAGCGGCGGAGACAATCTGGCGGCGACGTTCAGCCCCGAGTTGGTCGACAAGGTCATCTACGTAATCGATGTGGCGGCGGGGGACAAGATCCCACGCAAAGGCGGGCCGGGGATTACCCGATCCGATTTGTTGATCATCAACAAGATCGATCTCGCTCCGCACGTCGGGGCGGATCTGTCGGTCATGAAACGGGACAGCAAACGGATGCGTGGCGACTTGCCGGTTCTCTTCACCAATCTCAAGACAGGGCAGGGACTCGCTCAGGTGGTGGCCTGGGTCGAGCAGCTCATTCCGCGCGGTGTTCATCGTCGTTGACGAAAGGCGGACGTGACCCTCTCGGCTGCCAATCGGTCCCTCCTGGATGCCGTCGGCCGGCGCGGGGCCGCGCAGTATGAGTTTGAACGGGCCGGCGCGCGCACCGTCCTGACCGCATCCTCCTGCTCGAGCCCCTGGCACTATTTCCCTCCTTCCTATCTTGATGACAGCGGCTGCGCGTACACCTGGCTGGTGAATCCGTCCGGCGGGTTGGTGGGCGGCGACGAAGTGTCTGTACGCGCGCAGTTGGCATCGGACACGCGCGTCGTGATCACCAGCCCGTCGGCGAATCGCGTCTACAGAAGCAGCGCCGATGCGGCGGTGCAAGAGATTCGCCTCTCGGTGGGAGCAGGCGCGCGGCTGGAGTGGCTGCCGGACCTGACCATTCCCTTTGCGGGATCGCGATTCCGCCAGTCGATCCATGTGGATCTGGCGCCCGGCGCTAGTGTGGTTCTGTGGGACGCCGTGGCGTCCGGACGGATCGCCAGGGGTGAACGATGGGCCTTTGCCGAATTCTCGAACGACATTCGGTTCCGGTGTGAGTCGGGCGGCGCGGTCATCGAACGGTTCCGCCTCACGCCGGAGGCCGTCGGCGCGCTTGCGGCTCAATGGGACTACGTGGCGTCGCTCTTTGTCCTCGGGGATGCGCTGTCGCTGGATGTTCTCAAGCGGCTGGAGGGGAGTCTCGTCGAAATCTGTGAGCGGCAACCGGATGCGCTGCTCGGCGGCCTGTCGGAGCCGGCGTTCCCCGGTATCGTGGTCAAGGTCGTGGCCCGGTCCGCCTTCGCGCTGAGCACATTCATGGACGCGGCCTGGTCCGCCGTGCGGCGCTGTCTCTGGGGGCTGTCCGCTCCGGGACTGCGTCGCTACTGATCCATTGGACAGGCCACCGCCTGGGATCACGGCTTCGAGTCTGTGGAACGTGGCTGGGTCTGCAGCTGCTTCTTCAGCGCTTCGAGTTCCGCCTTCAAGGATTCCAGCTCTTTGGCCTGGTGGTCTACCACCTCTTTCATGGTCCGCTCGACGCCAGCAGGCTGAGTGCGCGCCGAAGTTGAGGACGGCGCCGACGCCTCCGGCGGTAAGAGGGTTTCGAGCGTGGCATAATTGACGGCGACGCGAGGCTGATCCGCTTCAATCTCGATCCACTGGTGCGGCCGAGCCGGATCTTCCTGAGCCTGCTCCGGTGTGAAGGAAAGAATGTAGATCGACAGATGTTCGTCTCTGTGCCGGGCGGGCGCGTGGATGTGGTTGAACGCGAGCCGAATGACACCGTTCTCGACGTACAGTGTGCCGGCGGTGCGATCGGACTCCGGCCCCACGTGGAATCTCACCCGCTGATCCGGTTCGGCCCGTTCGAGGGCCGCGGTGATGCCTGACGCCAGAAACGCGGACTCGTTGGCGGAGAACAGCGGAGTAGGCTTGATCCCGCGGCGCTGACCATCGCGGTCCGCCGGCGCAATGCCGGCGTGAAGGCCACGTAAGGCCTGTTCAACGACGTGAACGGAAAAGGAGACCGGGTGGCTGGCTCGAAAGGACTTGAGCGGACCGCTGTATCGTACCGTGGCGCCGCGAGAGGGCAATCGTTCGAGCATGACCATCCCTTCCGGTCCGGTCTTCACGGGGATCGTGTCGGGGAAGACCCCGCATCCTCCCGCGGCGCACCAAGCTGCCAGCAGAAGAACGCGAAGGCGCTGCGCGAATCGGAAATCGACCATGGCGTCCTCTGGACGGGAGGGAGTGTAGCACAAGCGTGATCGCGAATCTGCCGGCCGCCCCTCCGAAGGAGGGACGCCAAACCATTTGACAGGAGCGAAGGTCCGTTGCTATAAAGGCCTACCTTTTTCCCGGGGACAATGGAGTCTCCGGTGGTGTGGACAGCGAAGCAGGACAATGACGTCCTCGGGCGGTCTCCTACGGGGAGCCTGCCGGAGGGCGTTTTTTTTTGGATCAGAATGCACTGGGGAACGGTCGGCTGTCAGCCTTCAGCTATCAGCGTAAAGACGGACTGTTTCCCGTTAGGCTGATCGCTGACTGCTGATAGCTGAAAGCCTTTCTATTATGCGGACTCTTCGAATCGCCATGGCCCAAATCAATCCGACGGTCGGCGACATCGCCGGCAATGCCCGTCTGATCAAGGCCTGGTTGAAAGAGGCGCGCAAGGCGAAGGCCGACGTCGTGGCCTTTCCCGAATTGGCCGTGACCGGCTATCCGCCGGAGGATTTGCTGCTGAAGCCGCGCTTCGTGGCCGACAATCGTCGCGCGTTGGACGAGATCGCCAAGGACTGCAGGGACCTGATCGCGGTGGTCGGATACGTGGGACAGGGCACATCGCCGGAGGTGAAGCCCAGCCAGGCAGCCGTGATCGCGGCGGGGCACCATGCCCTGTCGAATGCCGCCGCCGTGATGAGCGAACGGCGCATCGTCACGAGCTACAGCAAATGGCTCCTCCCGAACTACGGGGTCTTTGACGAGCGCCGGTACTTCGAGCCGGGGCGCCGGCTGCCGTTGATCACGCTGCGAGGCGTCACGGTCGCCGTCAACATCTGCGAAGACATTTGGGTGCCGGATGGGCCGACGCGCCTGCAGGCGGCGGCGGGCGCCGACGTCATCGTCAACATCAACGCGTCGCCGTTCCATATCGGCAAGAGCCGGGCGCGGGAGCATATGCTGGCCACGCGGGCGCGCGAAAACGGCGTGATCGTCAGCTACACGAATACGGTGGGCGGGCAGGATGAGCTGGTGTTCGACGGCAACAGTGTCATTGTCGATCCGGCGGGCGAGATCATCGCGCGCGGGAAGGCCTTTGTCGAGGAGTTGATCGTCGCCGATCTCAACGTCGAAGCCGTGGCCCGCCATCGCCTCGCCCAGGCGCGCAAGAAGCGGCTCACGTCTTCGATGGCGGCGGCGGTCGAGCGGATGACGGTCAAGGCGCCTGCGATGCCGGCGAAACGGCCGCGCCTGGTGCCTCCGCTCGAAGCCCCGCTCGGAGAGCTGGACGAAGTGTATCGCGCCCTGGTGTTGGGCGTGCAGGATTATGTCCGCAAGAACCGGTTCAAGAACGTGGTGATCGGGCTGAGCGGCGGCGTGGATTCCGCGCTCACCGCCGTCATCGCCGTCGATGCGCTGGGGCCGCAGAACGTGCTCGGGATCTTCATGCCGTCGCCCTACACGTCGCGGGAAAGCACGGAGGACGTCGCCGAGCTCACGCGCCGGTTGGGGATCGAGTATCGGACGATCGAGATTACGCCGATCTTTCGAGCGTACCGCGACGCCTTGGCGCCGGCGTTCCAAGGCCTGGCGGTGGACACGACGGAGGAAAATCTGCAGGCGAGGATTCGCGGCAATCTCCTCATGGCCTTCTCGAACAAGTTCGGCCACCTGGTGCTGACAACCGGCAACAAGAGTGAAATGAGTGTGGGCTACGCAACGCTGTACGGCGACATGGCGGGCGGCTTTGCCGTCATCAAAGACGTGCCGAAGACGATGGTCTACGCCTTGTCACGGTTGCGCAACGCCGCCGGGGCGGCGCCCGTGATCCCCAAGCGCGTGCTCGATCGGGCGCCGACGGCCGAGTTGCGGCCGGACCAGAAGGACGAAGACAGCCTGCCGCCGTACAGCACGCTGGACCCGATCCTCAAAGCGTATGTCGAAGAGGATCGCTCCATCGAGGAGATCGTGGCCATGGGGTTTGACCAGGCGACCGTCGCCAAGGTGATGGCGATGGTCGACCGCAGCGAGTACAAGCGCCGCCAAGCGCCGATCGGGATCAAGATCACGCTGCGGGCGTTCGGCAAGGATCGGCGGATGCCGATCACCAACGGGTATCGGTAGCGGCGAGGGCGATACGTACCGTTCGTGATCGGCAGCCAGAGAGACGGCAGCGGATACAGCACAATGGCCGACAACGGCGTCGGTCGGTTCGACTGGCAATGGCGCCAGAGCATGTGGGCACGTCGGCTTTGGAGGAGCCGGCGAAAGATCATTCTTTTCATTCTTGGGAGGGGCCATGCCAATGTTCGAACGACGACGTGTGCGAGGATGGGTGTGTGGACTGTTGACCCTGGCGAGCGTGCACCTGGGAGGATTCAGCCTAGCCGGCGCGGCAGACGATTTGATGGACACGACGAAGCATCCCGTGTCCGTCACGATGGCGATGCAGGCCGACAGCTTCTTCGGCTTCAATCCGTCGATCTACGGCACGTATGGACTGACGGACAACGTGGCCTTGGCCTTCAACGTCACCTATTGGACGATGATTTCCGGCGTCGGCGTCCATGACGCCAACCCCTGGCTGGAGACGGATATCGGGTTGAACCTGACCTTTCTGGAAAAGCGCCTGTCGATCACGCCGATGATCGGCTTCGTGCACGGGCAACTGTTGTCCTCCCGCGGCGGCTTCTTTGCCAACGGCGGCGGCAGCGTGAACGAACGCACGACGGCTTTCGAAGGCGCGGTGCCCAACCTGACGGTCAACTACATCGATAATCATTTCGAAGGCGAATTCTACCTGGGCTACTACAAGGCCATCCGCAGCGAAGGCGGGGACGGCGGGGGCGGCGCCATCGCCTGCACCAATCCGGGTGGCGCTAATTGCATCCAGCCTACCCAATCCGGCGGCCGCGGCACGTGGGACTTTCTGCATTATTGGGCCAATGCCGGGTATCGGGTGAATAGCATGTGGTCGGTCGGAGTGCACTACGAGCACTTGCTCACGACTCGCGACAGCAGCGCACCGGGGGCGCAGCAGGACTATTACCGTTGGCTGGGGCCCTACGTGGAAATGAAGCTGCCAGGCGGGATGGCCTTCCGGTTCACGACCGGGAAGGACCTGAAGGACAACGAGGACTTCTATAAGCTCAAGTTCACCAAGACGTTCTAGGTTCATGCAGAGGCGAAGGGCAAGAGACCTGCGCACGGGCAGCGTCTCTTGCCTCTCAGCCGGGCCTCGCACGTCCGGATGCGAAGGAGGGGATTGTGGGCAGACATAGGTGTTCAGGAGGGCTTCTTGCCGGCGGATCGGTGGTGGCGACCGCTGTGCTGGTCCTGGTCTCGACGGCGGGCGCGGAGGGGACGGCGCCGAAGATCGATACCGGGGATACGGCCTGGGTGTTGATGTCCTCGGCACTGGTCCTCGCCATGCTGGTCCCCGGGTTGGCGCTGTTCTACGGCGGGCTGGTGCGCACGAAAAACGTGCTCGGCACCATCATGCAGAGCTACATGATTTTGGCGGTCGTCAGCCTGATCTGGGTGCTGTTCGGCTACACCTTGGCGTTCGGGCCGGACAAGGGCGGAATCATCGGCGGATTGGATTGGCTGGGGTTGCATGGGGTGGGAGCGGAGCCCAGTCCGACCTACGGGCCGACCATTCCCCATGAGGCCTTCATGCTGTTTCAACTCATGTTTGCCGCCATTACGCCGGCCTTGATCACCGGGGCGTTCGCCGAGCGCAAGCGCTTCAGTTCGACGGTGCTGTTCGCCGCCCTCTGGTCCATCTTGGTCTACATCCCACTGGCCCACTGGATCTGGGGCGGGGGATGGCTGGCGAAGCTGGGAGCCCTGGATTTCGCGGGCGGGGCCGTCGTTCATATCAGTTCGGGGGTGGCGGCCCTGGTCTGCGCCGTCGTGGTGGGCAAGCGCCGGGGGTACGGGACCGATTACATGGCGCCCCATAACCTCCCAATGACGCTGCTCGGGGCCGGGCTGCTGTGGTTCGGGTGGTTCGGCTTCAACGGAGGCAGCGCCTTGGCCGCCAACGGCCTGGCGGTCTCCGCGATCGTGGCGACCCACATCGCGGCCGCCATGGCGGCCGTGGTCTGGTGCGTCGTGGAATGGCTCCATCGCGGCAAACCGACGGTGTTGGGCGTCGCCAGTGGCGCCGTGGCAGGCCTCGCCACGGTGACCCCGGCCTCCGGGTATGTGGGGCTGCTCCCGGCCATGGTCATCGGCTTTCTCGCCGGCACCGCCTGCTATTTCGCAATTGTGTGGAAGGGGCGATTTGGCTATGATGACTCGCTCGATGTCGTGGGAATTCACGGTGTCGGCGGCATCATCGGAATCCTCGCGACCGGCCTGTTCGCCAGCAAGGCGATCAATGCGGCGGGGAACGACGGTCTCTTCTATGGCAATCCGTCCCAATTCGGCGTGCAGCTGCTCACCGTGGCGGTGGCGGTCGTATTTTCGGCGGTCGGGAGCTACGCGATTTTGAGGATCGTCGACGGCATGACGGGATTGCGAATTTCGTCCGAGGAGGAAGCGACGGGGTTGGATCTGAGCCAACACAACGAACGGGCCTATTCATGACGCTGAAAACGGTCCCCAACTTCGTTCTCGGCTTACAAAACTCCTCGACGTACCCGAGAGGGTACGCCTGCGGGTTTTGCGCGCCTGCGGCCTCGTTGGATGGCCGTTTTGAGCGTCATACAGGGACGCAGATCAGCTCGTGCAGAGATTCAACCGGGCATTGGTGAATGGCGGCTTTCTTAGGAGGGGCACATGAAATTGGTCGAAGCGATCATCAAGCCGTTCAAACTCGATGAGGTGAAGGACGCCCTCCTGGAGATCGGCATTCAGGGCATGACGGTCACCGAAGTGAAAGGGTTCGGCCGGCAGAAGGGACACAAGGAAACCTATCGCGGGCAGGAGTACACGATCGAATTCGTCCCCAAGGTGAAAATCGAAGTCGCGATTCAGGACAGCCAGGTGCCGCGGGTGTTGGAGACGATCGCGCGGGCGGCCAAGACCGGCAGCATCGGGGACGGCAAGATCTTCGTCCGCGATTTGAGCGCGGCGGTCCGGATCCGTACCGGAGAATCGGGAGAAAACGCCTTGTGACCGTGGAGTCGCACCATCACCTTTCGGATGCGGTGTTGCTGGAGGCCGGCGCCGACGGGCTGGCGGCCTTGCTCGCGGAGCGCCGCCGCGCGATCGCTCAGCGCATCTTGGACGGCGCCAGCGGCGCCGAGACCGTCGCCGCGATGACCGATCTGGTCGACGGTTTGATCGTCGGCCGGTATCGCAACGCCATTCGTCACGGGGAGGCGGAGATCGCCTCCGCCGGCATGCAGCACTGTTGCCTCGTCGCGTTGGGCGGCTACGGCCGGCGCGAGCTGGCGCCGCATTCGGATATCGATTTGATGTTTCTCTTTCGGCCCGAGGCCGGCCAGGTCGTCCCAGTGCTGGTCCGCGCCGTGCTCCATCCGCTGTGGGACAGCGGCTTCCAGATTGGGCACAGCGTGCGGACCATCGCCGATTGCCTGGCCCTGGCCCAGACGGACGCCACCGTCAAGACGTCCATGATGGAAGCGCGCTTCCTCGCGGGAAGCCCCGACCTGTTCCAGGAATTTCACGGCCGCTACTTGAAGAAGGTGGTGACACGAGGGACGGACGGGTATGTCGAGCGCAAGCTCGAAGAGCGCCGCCGGGAATACGACAAATTCGGCGAAACGGTCTATCTGTTGGAGCCGAACGTGAAGAAGAGCAAGGGCGGCTTGCGCGACTTGCACCTCCTGCAATGGGTCGGGCTGGCCCGCTATCAGGCGCCGACGATTCGCGAGTTGTCCGACCGGGGCATTCTCGCGCGCGCGGACTATGCGGCGCTCGTGGAGGCGCGCGAGTTTCTGTGGCGCGTGCGGGCGCTGCTGCATGTCCACGCCGGCATGGCGCAGGAAATCCTCTCGTTCGACGAACAGGTGTGGCTGGCGGCCCGCTTCGGATTCCAGGACCGCCCGCATCTCCTGGCGGTCGAACAATTCATGCAGCTGTATTACCGCCACACGATGGGATTGCACGAGGCGGCCATGCGGTTTGTCGAACGCTGTAAGCCGCAGTCCCTGTGGGACCGGCTGAACCGGTGGCTGCCCGCGCCGAAGCTCGATGCCTATTTTGTCCAAAGCGGAGGGGCGCTGACGGTGCCGCCGGAATCACGGACGCGCGTGCTCGAAAGCCCCGCGCTCCTGCTCCGCCTGTTCGATTTGGCCCGCGCCCGGCGCTTGTCGATCGAGACGGCGCTGCTCGAGGACATCCATCGCCACGTGGAGGGGCTTCCCGACCAGGACTTTCGGGACGAAGAGGTCAGCCGCACGTTTGTCCGGATCTTGTCCGGCCCGGCAACGGCGCAGACGTTGGAGGCGATGCATCGGGCGCACTTGCTGGAAAAGCTGATCCCCGTGTTCGCCGCCGTGCGGGGGCTGATGCAGTTCAACCAGTACCACAAGTACACGGTGGACGAGCATAGTCTGCTCGCCGTGGCGAAGGCGGAGGCCCTGGCGCAAGATCAAGGCGTCCTCGGCGAAGTGTACCGCGAGATCAAGCGCAAGGACCTGCTGCACCTCGCCGTGCTGCTTCACGACCTTGGCAAGGGCCAGGAGGAAGACCACAGCGAGGTCGGGCGCCGCATCGCGGACGAAACCGGAGCGCGTTTGGGTTACGACGAGGCGGATCGCCGCACATTGATGTTTCTCGTCCACCGGCATCTGCTGATGGCCCATACGGCGTTTCGGCGGGACCCCAACGACGAACAGGTGGTGTTGGCGTTCGCGCGCGAAGTGGGGACGCCGGAGGTGCTGCGGAAGTTGCTGGCGTTGACGGCCGCCGACATCGCCGCCGTCGGCCCCGGCGTGTTGACCAAGTGGAAAGAATCGCTGCTGATCGAGCTGTACCAGCGCGCCATGCAGGAAGTGTCCGGCGAGCGCGACGCGGCGGACGCGCCCGAACGCCTGGCCCGCATCGTCGCCGAGGTGCTGGACCAGCCCCTGCTCCGCGGGGACGCCGAGGTGTCGGCTGCCTGGGTGGAAGCCGAGCTGCGGCAATTTCCCTTGCGCTACGCCTACGGTACGGCCCCCCGGCGCATCGCCGCCCATCTGGACGGCATCCGGCGACTGAGCCCCGGCGAGGTGCACGTCAGCGCCGAATTCAACGCGTCGTTGGGCACCTGCGAATATGCCGTCATCACGCGCAACGACATTATCCCGGGCATCTTCTCGAAGATCGCCGGCGTGATGGCCGCCAACGGATTGCAGATTCTCGATGCCCAGATCTTGACGCGGCAGGACGGCGTCGTGGTCGACACCTTCCAGGTCACCGATCCCGACTATCGCGGGGCGCCGCCGGCCGATCGGCTGGAAGCCATCGGGGCGATGATTCGGGCGGTGTTGCGGGGCGCCGAGCAGGTCGAGGATGTGGTGCGGCGGGGCACGCGGCTTTCGACGGTCCGGTCCCTGCCGTCGGCGCGGCAGCCGACGGAAGTGCGGATCGACAACGAAACTTCCGACCGCTATACGATTCTCGACGTGTTTGCGGAAGACCGGCAAGGCCTGTTGTACGTGATCACGCACGCCATTTTTGCGCAGGGCCTGTCGGTCCATGCGGCCCGGATTTCAACCCGCCTGGATCAAGCCGCCGACGTGTTTTATGTAACCGACGCCGAGGGCAGGAAAATCCAGGACCCGGCGCAGGTCGAACGGATTCGACAGGGGTTGCAGCAGCAGATCGATACGTTTTTAGGAGCCTTGGCCGCGTAACCATTTTGAGCACACTCACACGCAAAAGCCTGAAAGGAGGAGGGGATGAACGTTCGGGAAGTCTTGGAATTTGCGAAGAAGAACAAGGTGCAGGTCGTCGATCTCAAGTTCGTGGACTTGATCGGCACCTGGCAGCATTTCAGCATTCCCGTCAATGAGCTGACGGAGAATCTGTTCAAGGACGGGTCGGGCCTGGACGGCTCGTCCATCCGCGGCTGGAAGGCGATCAACAACAGCGACATGCTGGTCGTGCCGGATCCGGCGACCGCCTGCCTGGACCCCTTCTGCGCTGTGCCGACGCTGAGCCTGGTCGGCAATGTCATCGATCCGATCACGCGGGAAACCTACGACCGCGACCCCCGCTACATCGCCCAGAAGGCGGAAAAATATCTGCAGAGCACCAAGATCGGCGACCTGTCGTACTGGGGGCCGGAGGCCGAATTCTTCATCTTCGATCAGGCGCGGTACGACCAGACCAGCCACAGCGGCTACTACTTCATCGATTCCGAGGAAGGCGTCTGGAACATGGGGCAGGAGGGCGTCAACCTGGGCGGGAAGATCCGCCACAAGGAAGGCTACTTTCCCGTCGCGCCGACCGACACGCAGCAGGACATCCGCACGGAAATGATCCTGGAAATGGAGAAGTGCGGCATCGAGATCGAGAAGCATCACCATGAAGTGGCCACGGCCGGGCAGGCGGAAATCGACATCCGGTTCGATTCCCTGGTCCGCACCGCCGACAAGATGATGATGTACAAGTACATCGTCAAGAACGTCGCGCGCCGGCATGGGAAGACCGTCACCTTCATGCCCAAGCCGATCTTCGGCGACAACGGCTCCGGCATGCACACGCACCAGAGCATTTGGAAGGACGGAAAGCCGCTCTTCGCGGGGAAGGAATATGCGGGCGTCTCGCAGCTGTGTCTCTACTACATCGGCGGCATTCTCAAGCATGCGCCGGCGCTGGCCGCCTTCACCAACCCGACGACCAACTCGTACAAGCGGCTGACGCCGGGCTTCGAGGCGCCGGTGCTGCTGGCCTATTCGAGCCGCAACCGGTCGGCCGGCATCCGCATCCCGATGTATTCGCCCAGCCCCAAGGCCAAGCGGATCGAAGTGCGGTTCCCCGACCCCGGCGCCAATCCGTACCTCGCCTTCTCGGCCATGCTGATGGCCGGCTTGGACGGTATCGAAAACAAGATCAACCCGGGCGAGCCGGCCGAAAAGGACCTGTACGACCTGGAGCCCAAGGAAGCGGCCAAGATCCGGACCATGCCGGGCAGCCTCGACGAAGCGTTGAATAACCTCGAAAAGGACCATCAATTCCTGCTCAAGGGCGGGGTCTTCTCGGAAGACCTCATCGAGGCCTGGATCGGGTACAAGCGCAGCAAGGAAGTCGATACGATGCGGCTGCGGCCGCACCCGTATGAGTTCTTCCTGTACTACGACGTGTAGCGGGTGCCCCCTCCGAAAGAAGCAGTTGACGGCGGCGTCGGCGGCGTGCTACAAAGGCCGTCATATTGAGCGGAGCCCCGGCAACGGCGCCGGGAGGATGCTCCTGACATAGGCCAACGGACAAAGGCGTCCGTCATTCTGCAAAGAGTGGCGGGCGCTTTTTGATTTTGAAGAGCCGGTGCGGCATCGATGACGAGACCGCACCGAATGAACGATAGGTCGCTGCGGACCTATCCGAAACGGACAACGGCGTCCTTCTCCCGTGAGGGAGGGGACGCCGTTCGTGTTTGGTGGAAACTTTGGGCGCGAGCGCCTCGCACAAGGAGCGGACCATGGGTGACTACAGAAAGCTTCCGACCGCCGGGACGGCAGGAGCCGCCACGGTTCAACGCCTCACGGTTGAGGAACAGTTCGAGCGAACCGTGACCGAGTCGGTGACCCGGGCGGTCATCGACAACACCGCGCCGTCCCGCCGGCAATTCCTCACGGCGCTCGGCGCCACGGCGCTGACGGCGTTGATCGCCGACGCGTTTCCGATGAAGCACGTCCTCGCATTGGCGGCAGATGCGCCGGGGAAGCCGGAGAAAACAGATTTGAGCGTCGGCTTCATTCCGATCACCTGCGCCACGCCGATCATTATGGCCGAGCCGCTCGGCTTCTATAAGAAGTATGGACTGAACGCTTCGGTGAAGCGGGCGGCGGGCTGGGCCATGATCCGCGACTGGGCGATCAACGGCGAGGTGGACGCCGCCCATATGCTCACGCCGATGCCGCTGGCCATCACGCTGGGCGCCGGGTCGGTCCCCAAACCGTTTTATATGCCGGCTGTGGAGAACATCAACGGGCAGGCGATCACCCTGCATATCAAACACAAGGCGGTGAAGACCGCGGCCGACATGAAGGGATTCCGGTTTTGCGTGCCCTTCGATTACTCCATGCACAACTATTTGCTGCGGTACTTTCTCGCGGAAGGGGGCGTTCACCCGGACAAGGATGTGCAGATTCGCGTGGTTCCGCCGCCGGAGATGGTCGCGAATCTGAAAGCGGGCAATGTGGACGGCTATTTGGCGCCCGACCCGTTCAATCAACGCGCGGTGTACGAGAACGTGGGGTTTATCTACAAGCTCTCGCGAGAGATCTGGGATCGCCATCCCTGCTGCGCCTTCACCGTGTCGCAGGACTTCGCGACGCGTTATCCGAATACGTTCGGCGCGCTCTTCCGGGCGATCGTCGACGCGACGCATTATGCGTCGGATCCTGCGCACCGGAAGGAGATCGCCGCGGCCATCGCGCCGACCAATTACTTGAATCAGCCGGTCACGGTCCTGGAACAAGTCCTGACCGGCACCTATGCGGACGGACTTGGCGCGATCAAAAAGGAGCCGAACCGGATCGATTTCGATCCCTATCCCTGGCATTCAATGGCCATCTGGATCCTCACCCAAATGAAACGCTGGGGTCATTTGAAGGGCGACGTGAACTACAAGGCGGTGGCGGAACAAGTCTACCGTGCCGCCGATTGCGATCGGATCGCCAAAGAGCTCGGCTATCCCACCCATGCGAGCACCATGGGCAAACACGTGATCATGGGTCGCGAATTCGATCCGCATCAAGCCGACGCGTATCTCAGGAGTTTCAAGATTCATAGTACGGCATGACGTCACGAGGCGGGAAGGAGAAGCAATGTCGACAGACACGGCCGTGAGAAGCGGCGAAGTCATGGTAGCCGTCGCCGAACCACCGCAGGCAGAACGGGACACGAGAAGGAAAAAGGCGCAGACGATGTCCGGAACGACACGTGACAATCCCTGGTTGATATCCGGATTTCTGCTGTTCGTCTTTCTCGGGGCCTGGCAGTTGGCGACGTTGCGGGCCGACTTCGACGGCAGAGGGATGACCGAAGAGCAGCTTCAGCTCATGGAGTTCAACGGCGACATCGTGCGGGCGGCCGACGGTACCTATCACTGGAATCCGGAGAAGGAAAAAGTCAAAGGCGTGCCCGGGCCTCTGGCTGTCCTTGAGAAGGCGCGAGTCGAGTTGAGCGAAGCGTTCGTGAAGAAAGGCACGAACGATCACGGGATTGGATATCTCGTCCTGTACACGGTCGCCCGCTTCGCCGCCGGCTTTCTGGCGGCTTCCGTGGTGGCCGTCATTCTGGGCGTTCTCCTGGGGCTCAACAAGGTCCTCTTCCAGGCGGTGAACCCCTACATCCAAATTCTGAAACCGATCTCGCCGCTGGCCTGGATGCCGTTGCTGCTCTACACGGTGAAAGATCCGAAATGGACGGCGGTGCTGGTCGTCTTCATGGCGGCGCTGTGGCCCACCTTGGCGACCACCGCCTTCGGCGTCAATGGTCTGCGAAAGGACTATCTGCACGTCGCGGCGATTTTGCAGTTGTCCTGGTTCAAGCGGCTCTTCCAGGTGATTCTGCCGGGCGCGGCCCCGACGATCGTGAACGGGCTTCGGATTTCATTCGGGAGCGCTTTGGTCGCGGTGGTGCCCGCGGAGATGCTGCTGGGGGAGTTGGGCGTGGGCTATCTGAGCTGGATTGAGTGGAACAATCTCGATATTTCCGGGGTCATCTTCGCCATCCTGGTCGTGGGATGCGTCGGGGTGATTCTGGACTCGGGGTTCAACAAATTGGCGGGCTTGGTCACGTATCAAGAATGAGCGATGAAGCCATCAGCGATCAGCATGGAACGGAGTTGCTACTCTTTTGCGACTGACTGCTGAAAGCTGACAGCTGATAGCCATCTTCGAGGAGTTCTCCATGGCCTTTCTGCAAATCGACAATGTCAGCAAGTATTTTCCCAACCCGGCCGGCGATGGGCAGGTCTGCGTGTTCAAGGACGTGACCATCAAGATCGAGAAGGGGGAGTTCGTGACGGTCATCGGCCATTCAGGCTGCGGCAAGAGCACCTTGCTGAACATCATCGCGGGGCTGGATACCGCCTCGGAGGGCGGAGTCCTGCTCAGCGGGCGCGAGGTGTCGGGGCCGGGATTGGATCGCATGGTCGTCTTTCAAAATTTTTCCCTGATGCCCTGGATGACGGTCTTCGAGAACATCGCGCTCGCGGTGCGATCGGCCTATCCCGCGTGGGACGCCGCCCAGGTGACGGCCCATGTGAACAAATACATCGCGCTGGTGGGTCTAAAAGGGGCGGAAGCCAAGCGGCCGGCGGCCTTGTCCGGCGGCATGAAACAGCGCGTCGGTCTCGCGCGCGCGTTTTCGATCGAGCCCAAGGTTCTGCTGCTCGACGAACCGTTTGCCCAAATCGACGCGCTGACCCGGGGCGTGATTCAGGAAGAACTGATCCAGATGTGGAACTCGTCCAAGAATACCGTCTTCATGGTGACCCATGACGTGGACGAGGCGATCCTGTTGTCGGACCGGATTCTCTTGATGACCAACGGCCCGTTTTCGCGGATCGGGGAGATGGTGGACGTCACGATCCCGCGGCCCAGGTCACGGGAGACGATTATCGACCATCCGCACTATTACAAGATCAGGAACCACATCATTCATTTTCTCGTCCGGCATGCGGCTCATGCCGGCGGAACAGGGCCGGCCAACGGGCGTGCCGTCGAAGCGCCGGTCCTCGTGCGGTTTTAGTCACAGCCGTTCAAAAAACCGGGTGGGCACAACAGAGGAGGAGGCGCATGGACAAAGAGGCGGTGCGCAACACAATCAAAGAAAAGCGGATGAAGAAGAATGTCACCATCGCCGAAATCGCCAAGGCGGTCGGGAAGAATCCGGCCTTCGTGGCGGCGGCCCTGAACGGCAACCACCGGCTCACGCTGGACGAGGCGAAGAAAGTCGGCGCGCTGCTGGAATTGGACGGCGAAACGACCGGGGCCTTGACGAAGTTTCCGGTGCGGGCGGATTACCCGAACACCACCGACCCGTTCAAGTACCGGCTGCTGGAAATCATCGGCGTCTACGGCGATTCTCTCCGCGATCAGGCGAATGAAATGTTCGGCGACGGCATCATGAGCGCCATCGATTTTTCCATCGACATGGAGAAGGTCACCGGCAGCCAAGGCGAAGCCCGCTGCAAGATCACGTTGAACGGCAAGTGGTTGGAGTACAAGACCTTCTGAGGGGAGGGACACCGGGGCCTGCTGAGCGCGGACCTGGCAGCTCGTCGTAGACGGCCACTCGCAGTGCGGTGCAATTTTCGACGGAACTGAGACAACGTCGTCTTCAGTGTCCGGCCGCATGAACCACACGGACAACGGCGTCCGTCATTTCTTCGGGGAATGGCGGACGCCGTTGTGTTTGCGGGCATGGGGATAGGGAGCGCGTGATGGAGAAACGGGTCGGAGGGAAACGGACGATAGCGCTGGGGGTGACCGCTGGTGCGTTCCTGTCACCGGCGGGCGGTCAGGCCCAGGCGGCCATGGGAGTGGCGATGCCGATCAGCGGCGCGGATACGGCCTGGGTGCTGATCTCCTCGGCATTGGTGCTGGCGATGATCGTCCCGGGATTGGCGCTGTTCTACGGGGGGCTGGTGCGCAGCAAGAATGTGCTCGGCACGATCATGCAGAGCTTCGTGATTCTGTGTGTCGTCAGTCTCTTGTGGGTGCTGGGAGGCTACAGCTTGGCCTTCGGCCCGGACATCAAGGGGGTCATCGGCGGGCTGGACTGGGCGGGGTTGAGCGGGGTGGGATTGGCGCCCAATGCGGCGTATGGTCCGACGATCCCCCACCAGGCCTTCATGGCGTTTCAGATGATGTTTGCGGCGATCACTCCGGCGCTGATCACCGGGGCGTTTGCCGAGCGGATGAAGTTCAGCGCGCTGGTGCTGTTTGCTGCGCTCTGGTCGCTCGTCGTCTATTGTCCCGTTGCGCATTGGCTCTGGGGCGGCGGGTGGCTGGCGGGACTGGGGGCGTTGGACTTTGCCGGAGGGGCGGTCGTCCACATTTCCTCCGGGATCAGCGCGGTGGTGTGCGCCGTCGTCATGGGAGCCCGCCAAGGCTACGGCACGGACTATATGGCGCCGCATAACCTCCCGATGGTGCTCCTGGGGACCGGCCTGTTGTGGTTCGGGTGGTTTGGGTTCAACGCCGGCAGCGCCCTGGGGGCGAACGAGACCGCCGTGGTGGCGTTTGTGGCGACGCACACGGCGGCCGCGGCCGCCGCGCTCAGCTGGATGGCGATCGAATGGTGGCATCGCGGCACGCCGACCGTGCTCGGTATCGCGAGCGGCGCCATCGCGGGCCTGGCGATGGTCACGCCGGGAGCCGGGTACGTCGGCCCCTTTTCGGCGCTCGGCATCGGGGCGGCCGCGGGCGCGCTCTCCTATCTGGCCATTATGAACAAGAGCCGCTTCGGCTATGACGATTCTTTGGATGTGGCCGGCATTCATGGCGTCGCTGGCGTGGGAGGCATCCTGCTGACGGGACTGCTGGCCTCCAAAGCGGTGAATCAGGCCGGGGCGGACGGACTGCTGTTCGGGAACGTGCGATTCTTCGGCGCACAAGTCCTGACGGCGGTGGTCGTGGGGCTGTTCTCCGGGGTCGGGACGTGGGTGATCCTCCGGCTCGTGGATCGCATGGTCGGCTTGCGGGTTGCGCCGGACGAAGAGCGGATGGGCTTGGACATCAGTCAACACAACGAACGGGCGTACTCATAACCGCATGAGGGAGGTTGTCATGGACATGATCCGGGACGAGAGGCAGGACTTGTGCGAGAGCCACCGGCGCCTGTTGCAGGTGTTGCGAGAAATGGGACCTCAGACGCTGGACAGTTTGTGTGCGCTCCCGGGCTGGCATTGGGCGCAGGTGCTGTTGGCGGTCGATCATCTCAGCCGCTCTCGGCACGTGGCCATTGAGATGATCGCGCCACGGGAGTACCAAGTGTCGCTCGCCGGAGGATCCCGGTAATGCCGTCCACCGACGCGACACTGTGGTTGCTGGCGTCCACCACCCTGCTGGCGCTCGTGGTGCCCGGCGTGGCGCTGTTCTACGGCGGCATGGTGCAGAAAAAGAACGTGATGAACACGATCGGGCTCACGTTTGGCGCGTTGGCACTCGTCGCTCTCGAGTGGACCGCCGTGGGAATCGGCGTGTCCGGCGGGATGGAGCCCGCCGGGCACGGAGCGCCTCTGGCAGGCTTGCAGTCGCTGAACCGCGGGATGATGGCGTCGGTGGCGTTGGCCCTCTTGGCCGGAGGCGTCGTCGAACGGATCCGCTTCTCTTTCTTCCTCTTGTTCGGCGCCTGTTGGGTCGTCGTGGTGTATCTGCCGCTGGCGCAGGGGCTCTGGGGCGGGGGATGGTTGGCGAATCTGGGCTGCTTGGATTTTGGCGGTGGAGCGGTCATTCACATCAGCGCAGGCGTCGGCGCCTTGGTCATGGCGGTGATGATCGGTCCCCGCAAAGGATACGGGCGCATCGAGATGATGCCCAACCATTTACCCTTCTCTTTTTGCGGGGCGGCCCTCATGTGGGTGGGCTGGATCGGATTTACCGGGGGCGCCGCATCCGCCTCGATGACGACGATCGCCGGCGCCTTTGTGGCGATGCACCTGTCCGCCGTCGGCGCGGCGTCGGCCTGGATGGCCGTCGAGTGGCTCCAGCGCGACAAGCCCACTGCGCTGGGAGCCGTGAGCGGATCGGTTGCCGGGCTGGTGGCGATCGCCCCAGGCGCCGGCTACGTCAGCCCGCTGGCGGCGATCGTGATCGGCGTGGGGGCCGGAGGCTTGTGCTACATGGTGGTGAACTACGTCAAGCTCATTTTGGGCTACGACGACTCGCTGGACGTCTTCGGCATGCATGGCGTCGGGGGCACCTGGGGCATGATCGCCACAGGGTTGTTCGCGTCGACCGAGGTGAATGCGGCCGGCAGTGACGGGCTGTTTTACGGCTACCCCTATCAGTTCTTCGCCCAACTGGTCGCCGCCGGCGTCGCGTGGCTCGTGGCCGGCGCGGGAAGCTGGGCGCTGTGGAGAGGACTGGGGATGCTCGTTCCGCCGCGCGTGGACGAGGAAGCCGAGATGAGGGGACTCGATCTCCATCAACATGGAGAGAAAGGCTATACGAGCTAAGCCATGGCGATCGTACATGATGATGTGGGCCGCAGGCGGTTCCTCAGTCAGGCCGTCATGGGGTTCGGGATCCTGTTCGGGATCGGGACCCTCGGGTTTCGCTTCGTTCAGTTCCTCGTTCCGTCCCGTAAGGCGAAGGAGACCCAGGCGGTTCTGATCGGCGCGGAATCCCGGATTCCGATGTGGCAGGCCTTGCCGATGGATCTCGGCGGCCAGAAGATCCTCGTGCTGAAGACCGACGAAGGCGTGGCCGCCTTCTCGCGCCGCTGTACGGACCTGGGCTGTCTCGTGTCCTGGAACCGGGAGCGGCAGCAGTTCGTGTGTCCCTGTCACCAAGGGACGTTCGACAAGGCCGGTCGCAACATCAGCGGCCCTCCGCCGCGTCCCTTGGACCGGCTGGAAGTCGTGAAGCGAGGCGAGCAGCTGTACGTCAATATTCAAAGCGCCTAGCGCAAAGCGGAAGACATCCGTACGTAGCGCTTGGAGCGCGGCACGTCGAGAGGACCGACCATGGCAACTGGCGCGGAGCGACGCGAAGGGGCAGTAAAGGACAACAACTGGATCGATTACATCCAGAAAGAGTTGCCTGAGCACCTCGAATGGTGGCCCTACACGCTGGGGGCGATCCCGCTGACCCTGTTCGGTCTCTTGATCGGCACGGGTCTGCTCTTGACGTTCTACTACGTGCCGGCGCCGGAGAAGGCCTACGACAGCGTCGAACAGATCACGCATGACATCTATCTCGGTTGGTTCGTACGCGGCCTGCACAAAACGTCCGTCGATCTCATGATCCTGTTCCTGCTGTTCCATGTCATCCGCGTGTTCCTCACGCGGGCCTATCAGGATTCCGGGGAGCTGAAGTGGGTGAGCGGCTCCATAGTCTTGTTCGTCACGTTGGCGATGGGGTTCACCGGCTATTCGCTCGTCTATGACAATGTGTCGTATTGGGGCATGACCGTCGTCACGAACATGATCGGCGGCCTGCCGGTGGTGGGCACGCCGATGCTGTACTTGTTGCGCGGGGGTGAGGAGGTGTCGGGCGTGACCTTGCTCAGGCTCTATGATTTGCATACCAAGCTCCTGCCGGTCCTCCTCGGCGGCCTGGTCATCGGGCACGTGGTGCTGGTGCGTCTGATCGGGTTTGCCGACGTGGAGGGGAGCCGGGGCTATCACGCCTTCTATCCCGAACACACGATGAAGATGGGCGCCGTTGCCGTCGGGTTGCTGGTTCTGATCGTAGATCTGGTCATGATTTTTCCTCCTGTGCTCGGCCCTCCGGCGAACCCGCAAGAGGTGGCCTCCGACGTGTCGCCGCCCTGGTATTTCTCGGCTCCATACATGTGGATCTCGTTGTTGCCGGGGCCGCTTGCTCTGTGGAGTCTCATGGCGGGAGCCCTGTTGTTCATCGCGTATCCCTTCGTGGATCGGGTGCTCTCGGAACGAGGATGGCCGATGGCTGCCGTCAACGCGGCCGTGGCCGCCTTGGCGGTCGCGGCGATGGTCGCGCTCATGTATCTGGATACGCAGATATGAAGGACGAGGCAGCGGAGCCGAGCTGAACGTGAAATGGTCGATGGCTGAATCGTGACGCCCGGAATGTCATAGGAGCCACCATGGATGATTTGGACGAAGACCGAACCGAGCCCGAGACCGGAGCGCACAACGGCAAGATGAACTTCACCCGCTACATGATCGGGGGGCTGTGTCTGATTCTCTTCCTGGCCCTGACCGGCGTCGGCTATGTCCAGGTGGAGGAACGCCGCGGCGGCGGCATCCGGCCCTTCATCTCCGGCGAGAACAAGAAGTGTATCGATTGCCATCAGGCCAAGGATGTGGGGATCGGCGGCATCAACGATTGGAAAACGAGTCGCCATGCGCCCAAGGGGATCGGCTGCGTGGAGTGCCATCGTGCCGAGAAAGGCGACGCGGATGCATACGACCACGAGGGGTTCCTGATCTCGACGCTGGTCACACCCAAAGACTGCATGCGGTGCCATGACAAGGAGGCCCAGCAGTTCGGCAAGTCGCATCATGCGAAGGCCGCGCAGTTCATCGGCTCGCTCGACAATTTTCTCGGCAATGTCGTGGAAGGGCCGGAAGTCGGGACGACGGGGTGCGCCGGCTGTCACGGGAGTGTGGTCAAGGTGATGGAGAACGGCAAACTCCACCCCGCGACCTGGCCCAATTCGGGAATCGGGCGGGTCAATCCCGACGGGTCGAAAGGCACCTGCTCGGCCTGCCATGCCCGGCACAGCTTCTCGATCGCCCAGGCCCGGCAGCCGGAAAGTTGCGGCCGCTGCCACATGGGGCCGGATCACCCGCAGATCGAGGCCTACATGGAAAGCAAGCACGGCGTGATGTTCACGGCCAACAAGGACAAGATGAAGCTGGGCGATCCGTCGGAGAAATGGCATCCCGGCAAGGATTACCTGTTTCCGACCTGCGCGACGTGCCACATGAGCGCGACCGGCACCCAGGAAGTCACGCACGACGTCGGCGACCGCATCAGCTGGACGCTGCGCCCCGTCGTGTCCACCAGGCTCGAAAATCATGAGGACCGCCGCAAGGCCATGAGTCAGGTCTGTGCGTCGTGTCACAGCGCGGAAATTGTGGAGCGGTTCTTCACCCAGATGGACAGTGGCATTCATCTGTACAATGAGAAGTTCGGCAAACCGGCAAAGGCAGCCATGGATCGATTGAAAGCGATGGGGAAGATCACGCCGACGCCGTTCGACGAAGAAATCGAGTGGATATTCTACGAGCTCTGGCACCACGAAGGCCGGCGCGCCAGGCACGGCCTCTCGAAGATGGCGCCCGACTACGTACACTGGCAAGGGTTCTACGAAGTGGCCAAGCATTTCTATACCAAGTTTCTGCCGAAAGTACGGGAGCTCTCCCCGCCTGTGGCGAAGGAGTTGTTGGCGCAAGAGACTCACCGGTGGGTGGAGAAGGGGCTGACGAAGGAAGAAATCGCGCAGATGTTGGAGTTCTACGACAAGGAAATGCAGGGAAAACGCGGCGGGGGATGACCTTCGGCAACGAGCAGGGGGTACTTGAGCCCTCGCAGCCGCATAGGCTATCCTCTCGTGCCCAAGGAGGAGTCGCCACGATGCCGAAACGAGTGCGTACCGGGCTCATGCGAGTCGATATTCTCGAACGCTATATCGAACGATTCAAACAACAACTGGCCAAGTTTCAGCCGTTTCTCTCGCGCAAGCGCGGCAACTCGTCGCTGGAGGACTTCGATGAAGCGGCCGAGGATTTGATCGCCCAGATCTTCGGCGCGGCGTCCGACGAGTTGGAGGCGTATCTACGCGAAGAACGGGGAATCGG
The DNA here is from genome assembly GCA_964642845.1 of uncultured Nitrospira sp. GTDB lineage: Bacteria > Nitrospirota > Nitrospiria > Nitrospirales > Nitrospiraceae > Nitrospira_D. Next base: position 4,673 of record CAZXRB010000009.1, on the reverse strand, counting down.
CGCTGTTACCGGAGGAAGCTCAGGAGAGCGGCGCGCACGATCTCGAGCGTGAAAGCCTACATCAGCGGCGCCAGGTTCTCGAGAGCTGCCTGGCGGATTTGGAACTGCGTCGGCGGCTGCAACGCAAGCGCCAGAGCGCGCAGGAGAGCAACGGCACCTTGCGGGGGACGGTGGAAGACTACATGTCGCACGAGGTGCGGAGCATCCACCGGGCCGCCACGATCAAGGAGGCCGGCCGCCTGCTGCAAAAATACAAAGTCGGCTCGCTCCTGGTGGATGACGGCTCGCGGTACATCGGCATCGTGACCGACTCGGATCTCAGCCGGAAGGCGGTAGCCAAGGGGCTGGACCCGAACACGACGACCGTCATGGCCTGCATGAGCAAGCCGGTGGTCAGCATCGAGGAAACCGAGCCTCTGGACGAAGCGGTGGCTTTGATGAAAGAAGCCGGCATCCGGCACTTGGCCGTGACCGCCGATCGCACCATTATCGGCGTGCTGTCCCTGTCGGATGTGGTGCGCGCCTACGAGCAGCATCTCGGGAGACGGAGCTGAACCTTTCTCTTGGTGCAGCTTCACGTGGGCCTCTGGCTAGGGTTCTCCCCACCGCACGCCAGGGTCCTTCCCAGCCTTTTCCGCGCCACACTCCTCTTATAGTGCAACCCGCCTGGTGCACACAAAAAAGGAGTGATCATGCTTCGATTCAAGCCGGTCCTGCGCCTCGCCGGGGTTGCGATCCTTCTCGGCCTGGTGATCATCTCCACCCATCGCTCCGGCAACCACACTGCCTTATCAGGAGAACCGGCTCCATCCCACGTGCCTGACGATAGGGATATAGGACTATCGGAACGGTTCAATGGACCCATCAGAGCCACGTCACCGGCTACCGATGGCAGCGGCGACACCTACGCGGCCGGAGACTTTTCCCTCTATCAGGGTCGTGCGGTCGGCCCGATAGTCCGTTTGCGGCAGGACGGCAGTCTGGATGAGCGCTTTCAGATGGCCCGTGGAGGTCAGCGGCGGATTGCCGCCATCGCCCAGGCCGACGATGCGAGCGGCGACCTGTACGTAGCCGGTTATGCCTTGGAGCCGACGGGGCAGGGCGGATGGCGATTCACAAGCACCGTTTGGCGCATCCATCTAGACGGAACCACGGACGTGCGATTCGCTCCGGCGACGTTCCATCACGACGATACCTATGTGCCAGATCCGCGCTCTGTGCCGCTGGTCACCGGCTTGGCATCGGTGGGTGACGGCTCCGGCCGCGTCTATGCCGCGGGGCGCATGGGGGTGGTGCGCTTGCAGCGGGACGGCCGGCGGGATCTCGGGTTTCGGTATGGGGAGAGCGCGTTCCATGTCGTGCCGGCAAAGGACGCCGCCGGCACGGTATACGTCACGTCGAACGAACGGATTGCGCCGAGCGGCCGGCATGCATCCCAGCGGCTTGTGCGGCTCAATGCGGACGGCACGCGTGATCCGAGCTTCAAGGCCGGCAGCGGCGTCGCGCCGGCCTGGGATATCATCACCGTGGTACCGGTGGACGACGGCAGCGGCGATCTCTTCGTCGGCGGCGACTTCGCCAATTACGGCGATCCCAATCCGCATGACAAGAAGGCGGTCCGTCTCTTGGCCCGGCTGGATGCCGATGGGACGGTCGATCGCACCTCGCTCCGCCCCCAGATCGACGAACGGCACGGCGCGGTCGTGGCTCTCACGCGTGCCGACGACGGCAGCGGCGATTGGCTGGTGAGGCAGAGCCACGCGACGCTCCGGTACGGCGCCGAAGGCGCCAGAGTGCCGGATGTGGCGACAGGGCCCGTTCCGGGTGCGGAGCGTCGCGCCGTCGCCAGCGCCGCACTGCCGTCCACGACAGCTCCTGCTCCCTCCACCGGTACGCGGGAATAGGCGCCGGCTGACCGCCCCTCACATCAACGCTCCGCTCCTCACCGCCACTCGCACGGTCTTCGTTCCGCGGCTCCGGTGCTGTGCGGGAGGAAAAAACTGTCCGTTCCCGCCCGGCGATCGGGTACACTGCTCGTCACGATGCCGCCCACCATGCTGCTCAGCTGCGAATCCATCAGCAAACGTTACGGGGTGACGCCGCTCTTCAGCGACCTGTCCCTCGGGCTCTGCGAAGGCGATCATGTCGGATTGATCGGTCCCAACGGATCAGGCAAATCCACGCTGCTCAAAATCCTGGCCGGTCTGGATGAGCCCGACTCCGGGACCCGGGCGGTGCGCCGGCAGGTCCGCATCGGGTATGTCCCGCAGGAACCCTCGTTCGCCGCGCATGACACGGTCGAAGAGGTGCTCGCCCAGGTTCTCCGCGATGAAGGGCTGGATCCCCACGAACACGGCAGTCGCGTCGCCAAAGCGCTCAGCCTGGGAGGATTTGCCCGCGCCGATCAACCTGTCGCCACACTGTCGGGAGGCTGGAAGAAGCGGCTGGCGATCGCCCGGTCGCTGATGCTGGAGCCGGACGTGCTACTGATGGACGAACCGACCAACCATCTGGATGTCGACGGCATCCTCTGGCTGGAAGGCCTGCTGCGGGCCGAGCCGCACGCCTTTCTCGTCGTCAGCCATGATCGGCGGTTTCTCGAGTCCGTGGCCGGGCGCATCTGGGAATTGAACCGCCGGTATCCGCAGGGTCTGTTTCAGGCGACCGGCCGCTACAGCGATTTTCTCGAACAGCGCGAGGCCGCCCTGCAGGCCCAGGCGGATTACCAGGCGTCCCTGGCGAATCGGGTCCGGCGCGAGGTGGAATGGCTCCGGCGCGGCCCGAAAGCCCGCACGACGAAGGCCAAGGCGCGGGTGGATACAGCAGGTCGCCTGATCGACGAGCTGCACGATCTGGAGTCGCGGCAGGCGCAGGCGCCGGCGGGGATCGACTTCACCGCGTCGGGAAGACGCTCCAAACAGCTGCTCGTCGCGACCGGTCTCGGGACGTCGCTGGGTGGCCGGCCGATCATCAAGGGGCTGGACCTTCAACTGGGGCCCGGCGAACGAGTCGGACTGCTCGGCCCCAACGGGAGCGGCAAGACCACGCTGCTGAGGCTGCTGGCCGGCGCGCTGGAGGCGGACAGCGGGACGCTCATACGCGCCGACCGGCTGCGCGTCGTCACGTTCGAGCAGCACCGCGAATCGCTGGATCAACAGGTCACCCTGCGCCGCGCCTTTGCTCCGGCCGGCGGCGACGCCGTCGTGTATCAAGACCGGTCCGTGCATCTTGTCTCATGGGCCAAGCGGTTTCTCTTCAGGCCGGAGCAGCTCGACCTGCCGGTCTCGCGTCTGTCGGGCGGGGAGCAGGCGCGCCTGCTGATCGCCCGGCTGATGCTCCAACCGGCCGATCTCTTGATCCTCGACGAGCCGACGAACGATCTCGATCTTCCGACCCTCGACGTGCTGGAAGACAGCCTCCTCGAATTTGCAGGGGCGCTTGTCCTGGTCACGCACGATCGGTGGCTGCTTGACCGAGTATCCACCAGGCTCCTGGCGCTGGACAGCGACGGCCGCGCCGAATGGTTTGCCGACTATGCCCAATGGGCGGCCGCGCAGGCACGGAAGGCCGGCGAGCGCAAGGGGTCTCCGGCCGATAGAGACAGAGTCCCCCCGTCGTCCCCCGCCAAACGAAAGGGCTTGTCCCATCGCGAACGGCAGGAGTGGGACACGATCGAAGAGAAGCTTCTCAAGGCGGAAGAAACGCTGGCGGCCTGCCAGGCGGCGGTCGCCGATCCGGCCGTCGCCGCCTCCGCAGGCGCGCTCCAGGAACGCTGTGCCGCGCTCCAAGCCGCACAGGACGAGGTCGAACGCCTCTACGCCCGCTGGGCCGAGCTCGAAGAGATACGCGCGCAGGCGATCAGCCGCGCAGCCCCGTAGCGCCGGTCGCCATGGCCATGCCCAGCCGGTGCCGCAGCCGCTCCATCCGCGCCATAAGAGGAGCGCAAGCTGCCCGTACGGTTCCGGTCATTTTGTTGGAATCTCCCTTCTCATCCGGCGCGTCTCGATAGGCAAGTCGTTGAAATGATGCCGTCCCTTCGGTCTCTAGGAAGGCCTCGTTTTTGCTCCAAACTGATCATCCGGCCTCGTGTGGCGCGTTCCGGGCGGCGAAAACGGAGGATGCAACATGGATCAACGGATGTCCGCATTTGAGCTCTATGAGCGCGGCCTTGTGCTGAAGCAGGTGCAAATGTTTTATCCGGCGATCGAAGATTTCCGCAAAGCCGCTCGCGATCCGGACTATGCCGGGAAAGCGCATGTGCAGATGGCCCTGTGCTTGAGAGCCACCGGCCGCCATGAAGACGCTGTCATGGCATTCCGGCAAGCCTTGGCCTCGCCCACGTTGTCATCGGAAGAACAACGGCACATTCTCTACCACATGGGCCAGACGCTGGAAGCATTAGGCCGGTACGCGGAAAGCCTGGAGGTGTATGGCTGGATCAGAAAGGAGGATCCCGGGTTTCGCGACGTCACGCAACGGATCAAACATCTCAGCTCCGGCGGCCGCGGGCCGGTCCCCCAGTCCCACGGTGCGTGGGGGGCTTGGATGGAAGAGGCGCTCAAGCGCGGCCGACAATTCAAGCCGCAGATGGAGTCCTTTCTGGAACAGGCGGGGGAATGGTGTCAGCAATCATGTGAAACTCCCCCCTCTGTGATCATCTGAAATTCCCCCCT
>CAZXRB010000008.1:33028-74838 GCA_964642845.1 uncultured Nitrospira sp. | reverse complement strand
CCAGATTTCTGATGCGTGCTTGTGCGTGAATGGCAATTAATCAGACCTTCCCTAGTTGCGAGGCGAAGCTGTTCTTCGTCAGCCTCTCGAATAAAGGTTCGTAGAAAATCGCGCAGTTCTTTGGGTGTGCGGTGATGAGCGAACTCAAACAGTTCCGGCAAACGTAGTCTTCCCAGCCGCCATTCAGCCCATCGATAATTGTGAAATGAGACGCCGAAACGTTCAGGCTTCACTGAGATTGCTGATGATTCACTTCGATCGTGAAGCCCAGGTCTCGGATCATGCCCCAGACTTCGGGGGCGGGTGCGCCCGGGGTGGTCAGGTAGCCGTTCACGAAGACGGAGTCGGCGGGATAAAGGGCGAGCGGTTGCAGGCTGCGGAGGTTGTGCTCGCGGCCGCCGGCGATGCGGATTTCTGTGCGTGGATGGAGGAAGCGGAACAGGCAGAGCACTTTGAGACAGCGTTGCGGCGTGAGGGCGTCGCAGTGCTCCAACGGCGTGCCTGCGACCGGATGCAGCGTGTTCAAGGGAATTGAATCCGGCTTCACCTCGCGCAGCGCCATGGCCAGATCGATCACGTCCTCGTCCTTCTCGCCCATGCCGACGATCCCGCCGGAGCAAATCTCCAATCCCGCCGCCCTGGCGTTCTTGATCGTCGCCAATCGGTCCTGAAACGTGTGCGTGGTGCAAATTGAGCCGTGATAGGCTTCGCTGGTGTTCAAATTATGGTTGATGCGATCGACGCCGGCGGCTTTGAGCCGCTTGGCCTGCGGCTCCGACATCAGACCCAGGGAGCAGCAAATCTGAATCGGCAGTTCCTGTTTGATGGCGCGCACGGCGCCCGCGATTTCGTCGATCTCCCGATCCAACGGGCTGCGGCCGCTGATCACGATGCAGTAGCGTTGCGCTTTCGAGATCGCGGCTTGGCGCGCTCCTTCAATCATTTGCTTCTGCGGCAGCAAGTTGTAGCGCTCGATCGGCGCCTTGGAGACGGCTGATTGCGAGCAGTAGTGGCAGTCTTCCTGGCACGCGCCGCTCTTGGCGTTCTGCAGCATCTGCAAGCGCACGGTGCGGCCGAAGTACGTGGATCGCACACGAAATGCGGCATGCAGCAGAGCGAGCAGGTCGCCGTCCGGGGTGTCGAGCACGGACTGCGCCTCCGCTTTGGTGAGCGGCTCATCGCGCAACGCCTTGTCTGCCAAATGCATGTACTGGGTCATCGAAGGAGCTCCTCAGCGGTGTCTCATGAAATATCAGGGAAGCCGCGCGCCGCGCGGCTTGAGGGCGAAAGCTACACGGTTTCAAACGGAGAAGCAATGCCTTGGTAGGGCACGGCGCGGACGGCGGGAGGGCCGCCGTCTTGGCTGCCGGCCGGTTGGCCGGCTTCGAGCCACGGCAGTGCCGTCAGTGTGTTCCATCGGGCGCAGCGGCGGCAGCGACCGGACCATTCGATCGATTCCTGCTGGCACTGAGTGCAGATATACGGCACGACCACGCGCTTCTTGAAGCTGAGCGCTTTCTTCAGCTCGATGATCGCCTGCTCGAGGTGTTGTTTCCGCAAGAACAGATTCGCCATGATCTTGTGGTAGTCGAGCAGATGGTCCTGCGGTCCTTCGATTGTGGACAGGACGTCGAACGCCTCGTCCACCATTTCCAGGCGATAGTACAGCTTGCCGAGATAGAACTGCAGCACGGGATTCTGGGGGTCCTGCTGCAGCGCTTCCTGGTAGATCCGGATGATTTCGCTCGGCTCGCCCTGCTCCAGAAACAGCTCTTCCAGACGGTGGAGGATGATCACGCTGCGGGTCTTGGCATAGACCTTTTTGAGGATTTCGACGGCGTCCTTGGTCTTGCCCTCGTGGATCAGAATTTCACCCAGTCCGATGTAGGCCGGCAGGAAGCTCCGATCCTTTTTGATGGCGCCGCGGAAATAGCGCCGCGCTTTGTCGGGATGGCCCCGTTCGAGGAGCTGCCGGCCGACTTCATACATGCAGCCGACGAGCAGCGCCGCTTCGGCCTGCTTCTCGGGCTCCGGCAAATTGGCCTTGAGCAGGCGATGTTGGATCTCCAGGGCGTCACTCCACTTCTCCAGGCGGATGTTGAGGTCGCGCTTGCGGATTAACGCGGTCAGGTTATCCGGCTCGATCTTGAGGATCTTCTGCAGGGTCTGCAGGGCTTCCTCGTAGCGCTTGGCGCCTTCCAAATCCTTGCTCAGCTCCAGCAAGACTTCGATGTCGCGGTCATCCACGCGATGAGCATGCTGGTGAAGCCGGATGGCCTCGGCGTAGTTTTGCTCGGAGCGGTAGATGTTGCCGAGCCACAAGAGCGAGTCCACGCGATTGGGATCAATCGCCAGCGCTTTCTCGAACAGGCTGATGGCCTCCAGCGTCCGCTTGGACATGAAGGCATGGGTGCCGTCCCGGTGGAGCGCGTCCACCTTCTCTTTGCGCCGCACCAGGCGATTGCTGCGCCAATTGAGGATGACGTAGGCGGTCTGCTGGAGTCCGACCAGAAATGTGACGATCACCGCCCCGATGGCCATGGAAATCAGAACGAGGGTGACCGGGCTCAGCTCAAACTCCACTGCGGAGCTGGTCCGAATGGTGACCATGCCGGGGTTCAGCTCGCGGAAATAGCTGTAGATGAAGACGCCGGCACTGACGAGAAAGATGGTGAGCAGCAGGCGGAGCATGGCTTACACCGACTTCCGGGCCTTGGATTTTCGCACCACGATTCGCTTGGGGGGAGCCGCCGCGGGCGCCGGCGCTTCGTCCGGGATCGTGACCGATTTGGCGTCGCTCCACAGACGTTCCAACGCGTAGTGCGCACGGGCATCTTGGCGGAAGATGTGGGCCACGACGTCACCAAAATCCAGTAAGACCCATTGCCCCGAGGCCGTGCCTTCGATACTCAACGGCCGGTGGCCGGCACGGGACAGGATGCCGTCGATATGATCGGCGATCGCGCGGGTTTGTCGATCGGATTCGGCCGAACCGAGGACCAAATAGTCGGCGACGGACGTGAGGGGGGCGACATGGAGGACCTGCACATCGAGGGCTTTCTTGTCCAGCATGGCCCTCCCGACGGCGAGGGCGACAGCCTTAGATGCGTGTGTGATCGCGGTCCTCCTGATAGAGACGATGCTGAAGTATATAAGATTCAACGGAGAGCGGCAACAGATTTGCCAGCGAGGCGCCCCGTTGGACGCGTTGGCGGATGTCCGAAGCGGAGATGGGGCAGGGTGGAAGGGACAGCAACGTCAGGCCGGGGGAAGCAGGAATCTCCACGTCCAACCGGCGGCTCTTTCCCGTATCCAACTCGGCCAAGGCCCGCGCGTCCAGCGGAGGCAAGAGCGGAAGCTTGGCCAGCGATTGAAACGACTGCCCTGGTCTCGACAAGACCACGAAGTGACAGCAGCTCAGCAGGGCCTGAGGCTCTCGCCAACTGGGAAAATCGAGAAACGCATCCAGCCCGATGAGAAAGAACAGCTGCGCATCCGGTCCGGACATGGCTTGGAGTTCGCGGACGGTGTCGATGGAGTACGACTTGCCCTTTCGCCGGATCTCGATGTCCGACAGGGCAAAAGCCGGAGTGTCGGCGATGGCCAGGCGAACCATTTCATAGCGATCCTGCGCCGGGGCCAGAGCGCCGTCGCGTTTATGGGGCGGATCACCGGCCGGAATGAACAGGACGCGTGTGAGGGAGAGGCGGGTGAGCGCCTCACGGGCGATGCCGAGGTGACCATAGTGAATGGGGTTGAAGCTCCCGCCAAGCAAGCCTAGACGCATGCTGAATGTGCAATGTTGAATGAGCAATGTTTAATGTCGGAGGGAGGATCGGGGCAAGAGGGCGTCCATTCAACATTCAACATTGAGCTTTGCACATGTCCTTTCACAGGATGACGAGATTGTCCCGATGAATGACTTCTTCGTACTCTTGCGGGCCGAACCGCTGCTGGATGTCTTGTGTCTTCAAGCCCTTCATCCGGCCCAGCAGCTCAGAAGAAAAATTCACCAGCCCCTTGGCGAATTCTTTCCCGTCCGCGTTCAGGCAGCTGACCGGATCGCCGGCCTCGAAATGGCCGGCCACCTCCACGATGCCCGACGCCAGCAAACTCTTGCCGCGCTTCGTCAGGGCTTCAACGGCGCCATCGTCCACCCGCACGTGGCCGCGTGCGCGGAGGGTGAAGGCGATCCACTGTTTGCGGCTGTTCAAACGACGCGGTTTTGCCAGGAACAGGGTGCCTCCCGGCCCGCCGGCCAGCACGGTCGGCAGCAGTCCCGGCTGCTCGCCGTTGACAATGAGCGTAGGCACCCCATATTCCCCCACCTTCTTCGCAGCGCGCACCTTGGTAGCCATGCCGCCGGTGCCTTCGAACGTGCTCGAGAGGCCGGCTCGCTGTTCGATATCGGGGGTGATGTCCTCGACCAGCGGAATGAGTGTGGCCGAGGGATTCTTCCGGGGATCTTCCGTGTAGAGCCCGTCCACGTCGGACAAAATCACGAGGGCATCGGCGTCGACCAAATGGGCGACTTCGCTCGCCAGCGTGTCGTTGTCGCCTACGCGGATCTCGTCGACGGCGACCGTGTCGTTCTCGTTGATGACGGGCACGATGCCGAAGCCGATGAGCGCGGTGAGGGTATGGCGTGCGTTCAGGAAGCGCCGGCGGTCGGCCAGGTCCTGGTGCGTCAACAAAATCTGGGCGACCTGGATGCCGAGGCGTTCGAAGGCCTTCTCGTACGCCCACATCAGCCGGCTTTGTCCGACGGCGGCCGCGGCCTGCTTGACCGGCAGGCTCTTGGGATATTCCTTGAGCTGGAGTTTTTTGATGCCGGAGACGATGGCGCCGGACGACACCACGAGGATCTCGCGGCCGCCGGCCCTGATCGACGCGATCTCATCGGCCAAGCGCTCGATCTGCTCGGGGCGCAGGCCCGTTGCGCGCGAGGCGATCAGACTGCTCCCGATTTTGACGACGATCCGTTTGGCGTGCTTTAGGAACTCGTCTCGCATGGCGCCTTCCGGAGGCTCTCCACCTGCTTGCCGACGAAGGCCACGAGGTCGTCCAGCCCTTCTCTCGTTGCCGCCGACACAGGAATACACCGGTACCGATGGCGGCGGCAATAGGCTTGCAGTGTCTTGAGCCGCTCGCCGTTCCCCACGATGTCGATCTTCGTGGCGACGACGGCAAACGGTCGCTGGGTCAGCCCCTCATCGTAGGCGGCCAGCTCTTGACGCATGATTTCGAAGCTGGGGACCGGTTCTTCCGTCGCCCATTCGGCGACGTCGATCAGGTGCAGCAGAAACGCGGTGCGCTCGATGTGGCGAAGAAATTGAAAGCCCAGTCCTCTGCCTTCATGCGCGCCTTCGATCAAGCCCGGGATATCGGCGACGACAAAGCTCTTGTCCGTCCCCCACCGGACGACACCCAGATTCGGCACGAGCGTCGTGAACGGATAGTCGGCGATCTTCGGCCGGGCGGCCGAAATCGCCGCGATCAGCGTCGACTTGCCGGCGTTAGGGAGCCCGACGAGCCCGACGTCGGCCAAAAGCTTGAGCTCGAGACGCAGCTGGCGTTCTTCGCCCTCCGTGCCCTGCTCGAAGCGCGTCGGCACGCGGTTGGTGGAGGTGGCGAAGTGGGTATTGCCACGCCCGCCGCGCCCGCCGTGCGCGATGATGACCCGGTCGCCGTCGGCGACCAAATCGGCCAGTATCTCTCCCGTCACGTCATCGTAGATCATAGTCCCGACGGGCAGCGTGACCACCACGTCTTTTCCGGTCCGCCCGGTGCAGTTCGAGCCGCCGCCGGGCCGCCCGTCTTCCGCCTCGTAATGCTGCTGATAGCGCAAGTCGAGCAGCGTGGTCAGGCGGTGGGACGCGGTGAAGACGACGTTGCCGCCGTGGCCCCCGTCGCCGCCGTCCGGACCGCCGCGTGGCACGAACATCTCGCGGCGAAAGCTGCAGGCGCCGTCTCCCCCGCGGCCGGCCTTCACGGTGATGCGGACTTCATCGACAAACATCGCTGGACCTTACGGGACCGCGTGAGTCGTCCCTCCCCGTCCTCTGAAGGACGCGGGGAGGGGAGACGATGGTCGGAAACAAGAAGCGCAAGAAGAAGGAATTAGGACTTGGCGGGGGCGGGATACACGCTGACCTTGCGTCTGGTTCGTCCACCCTCAAATTTCACGATTCCGGTGATGCGGGCGAACAACGTATGGTCCCGGCCGAGATCCACATTGAATCCCGGAAAGAACTTGGTGCCGCGCTGGCGGACGATAATGCTGCCGGCTTTGACCGTCTCGCCGCCGTACGCCTTGACGCCCAGATATTGTGGATTGCTGTCCCGTCCGTTCCGTGACGATCCACCGCCTTTGTTCGTTGCCATGGTACGTCCTGTTCTCCCTATGCCGTCGCAATGCCGGTGACGCGCAACCTGGTGAAGCCCTGGCGATGACCCCTGGTCCGGCGGTAGTTCTTCCGGCGTTTTTTCTTGAACACCGTGATCGAGCGCGTGCGCCCGTGGCGGATAATCTCCGCCGTCACTTTCGCGCCGTTGACCAACGGTTGGCCGACGACGACCCCCGCCTCGCCATGAATGAGGCGCACCTGGTTCAGTTCAATCGTCGCGCCGACGTCTCCAGGCAAGCTTTCCACCTGAATCGTGGAGCCTGGTTCGACCCGATACTGTTTCCCGCCTGTTTCAATGATCGCGTACATCGCTCATCTCCTGTAAACGGAACGACCCATTTAACATGCTGCTCGGAGGAGTGTCAAGCAAGACGGGGTGATAAGAAGCGCATCTCGGACGCGGATTGTACGGAATCCCCCTCTTTCGTTGGCTAGCTCGGCGGTCGGGTCGGCACGTATGCTTCATCGCAACATCGGTGCAGCCATCTTCCGCCATAGGAGCGCCCATGCCGAGTTCCACCAAATTTGTCATTCGCACCTACCACCGCCTGCCTGTCCGCTGTCTGCTGTACTACATGGGCGGAGAATTTCTTGGCAAGGGGACGGTGATGAACCTGTCGCGCAACGGCTTCCGCGTCCTCGGCGACCATCAGGTGGTGCCGGGCATGGAGCTCGTCGTACGCCTGTCGTTGCCGGACCGAGACGAGCCGGTCGAAATTCAACGGGTGGTCGTCCGGTGGGTCCGCGGGCTGTTGTTCGGGGCCAAAGTCGTCTCCATGACGCCGGACGGCGAAGACCGGCTCGGGAATTTCTTAAGCGCCCGCTTACGCGCCTACTGCGCGTCGTCCTAACACTGCCTCCAACGCCCCTCTGTCCGGTTCGCGGCGGGCATTGCTTGACGCTCCTCCGACCCCACGTTATAGTTCGCCCACGTTCTTTCCGAGGGGCCTCGTTCCCAGCAAGGAGCAACATCCGCCATGTTACAGCCGGTCGAGAAGATCTGGATGGACGGTAAATTCGTGGCGTGGAACGACGCGAACGTCCATATCCTCACCCATTCTCTCCATTACGGTCTCGCGGCGTTCGAAGGGATTCGCTGCTACAAGGGGATATCGGGGTCCGCCATTTTCCGGCTGCGGGAGCACGTCGACCGTCTGTTCGAGTCCGCCCATATCGGGATGATGGCGATGCCCTTCGATCGCAAGCAGATCGCGGAGGCCATCATGGAAACCGTGCGGGTCAACCGGCTGGAGGCTTGCTACATCAGGCCCCTCGTGTACATCGGCTATGGGGCGATGGGGGTGCACCCGGGCGATAATCCGATCCGTGTCGCGATCGCGGCATGGAAATGGGGCGCGTATCTGGGGGAGGAGGCGCTGGTCGCCGGCATCCGGGCCCGCGTGTCGTCCTTTACCCGGCACCATGTCAACGTGTCCATGACCCGCGGCAAAATCTCCGGCTACTATGTCAATTCCATCCTCGCGAAGCGGGAGGCGAAAGCGGACGGCTACGACGAGGCGATCCTGCTGGATCCGGAAGGGTACGTGTCCGAAGGAACCGGCGAGAACATCTTCATCGTCCGGCGCGGGGTGCTCAAGACGACGCCGCTGACCTCCATTCTTGAAGGCATCACCAGGAATTCGGTGATTGAGCTCGCCAAGGAGCGTAAGATCCCCGTCGCCGAAGAACGGTTCACGCGCGATGAGATGTATGTGGCCGATGAGGTGTTTGTGACGGGCACGGCGGCCGAGTTGACGCCGGTCCGCGAAATCGACAACCGGCGCATCGGGACCGGGAAACCGGGGCCTGTCACCCTCGACCTTCAAAAGGCCTTCTTTGCGATCGTGCGCGGCGAAGATCCCGCGCATGCCTCCTGGCTCACCCGCGTCTAGCGCCCTGCCGAGGAATTCATCTCCCGCCCGCAGAGCCAGGTCGAAGGGGGCCTCGGCTCGCGGCCTCTCCGGTGAAGCAGGCGAACAGAACGGCTTGGATCAATGGCTGCCGGGCGATGACTCGCCGGATGAATGGGAGTCCGTCTTGGGCTGGTCGGCGGGGGCCGCCGGTGCGGCCGGCGCGCTTTTCTGCTTGAGATCGATCACGGTGGAGGAGAAGTTCCGTTCTTTCGCGAGAATGGCCAAGCTCAGCGAGGTCACCATGAACACGGCGGCGACCACGACGGTGAACTTGCTCAGGAAATTCGCCGGCCCGCGGCTGCCGAACACGGTCTGGCTCGACCCGCCGAAGGCCGCGCCGATTTCCGCGCCCTTGCCCGATTGCAGGAGGATCGCCCCGATCATCAGGAAACAAACGAAGACGTGGAGAATCACGACCAAGGTATAGAGCATCAGCAGGCCACTCCCATGGATTCGGCGACGGCGGCGATCTTAACAAAGGAATCGATCTGGAGACAAGCCCCGCCGATCAATGCGCCATCGATGTCCGGCGACTTCAGGAACGACTCAATGTTCTGCGGCGTGACGCTCCCGCCGTACAGGATCCGCGCGGAGTCCGCCGCCGTGGACCAACGTGCGGACAAAAAGCCGCGAATCGTTTGGTGAGCGGCCGTGGCCTGATCCGGTGTCGCGGCTTTCCCCGTGCCGATGGCCCACACCGGCTCGTAGGCGATCGACACGGTGGCCAGGTCCGCCGCGGTGAGGTCCGCCAGACTCCCCGTCAACTGCTGCGTGAGCACCCGTTCGGTCGCGCCCTGCTCGCGCTCGGCCCAGGACTCTCCGATGCAGAGGATCGGCCGTAGCCCGTGTCTCAGCGCAGCGCGAACCTTCTTGTGAATCGTCTCGTCCCGTTCTCCGAACAGGTTGCGCCGCTCGGAGTGGCCGAGAATGACATAGCGACAGCCGGCATCCCGCAACATCGGAGCGGACACCTCGCCGGTATAGGCGCCATGATCCTCCCAGAAGAGATTCTGGGCCGCGAGCTCGATGGGGCAGGAGGGCGGCAGCCCTGCGCGTACCGACGCCAAGGCCGTGAAGGGCGGCGCCAGGACCACTTCAATGGATCGGGGCGCCGGCAGAGCCTGCACCAAGTCGCGGATGAAGGCGGACGCCTCCGACCCTGTCTTGTTCATTTTCCAGTTGCCGACGATCAGGGTTTTCCGCAAGGGTGCCTGTCGAGTTGAGAGTGACGGAGCGGTTCGCTCGTCCTACGCGCGATCAGGCAAGGCGGCCAAGCCGGGAAGCTGCTTGCCTTCCAACAATTCCAAGGCGGCGCCGCCGCCGGTCGAAATAAACGAAATGTTGTCCGATTCACCCGCCCGATGCACGGCGAGCGCCGTTTCGCCGCCGCCCACGATAGTCAGCGCATAGGCATTGGCGATGGCATGAGCAATGGAGAGGGTTCCGCGGGCGAAAGCGTCCACTTCGAACATACCCATCGGCCCGTTCCACAGAATCGTCTTGGCGTCTTGGAGCGCCTCGCTGAAGAGCTTCACGGAGGCCGGGCCGATGTCGAGGCCGTACCAGCCCTTGGGGATTTCCTGAACGGGCAGGATCTTGGTTTCGGCGCCGGGGTCTCGGCTGGCCGCGACGACGCAGTCCACGGGCAGATAGAATTTCACGCCCCGTGAAAAAGCATGCTCCTCGATGCCGCGGGCGAAGTCCAGCATGTCATTTTCCACCAAGGAGTTGCCGATCTCGAGGCCTTTGGCCTTGAGGAACGTGAAGGCCATGCCGCCGCCGATGATGACTTTGTCGACGCGCTTGCCCAAGTTCTCGATGACGCCGATCTTGCCCGAGACCTTCGCGCCGCCGAGAATGGCGACGAATGGGCGAACGGGATTCTCTACCGCCCCTTCGAGATATTCGATCTCTTTCTTCAACAGCGCGCCGGCGGCCGCGTCCTTGATGAACTTCGTAATGCCGACGGTCGACGCATGGGCGCGATGTGCCGCGCCGAAGGCGTCGTTGATAAACACATCGCCGAGGGAGGCGAGCGCCCTGGAGAATTCGTCGTCGTTCTTCTCCTCACCCGGATGGAAGCGGAGATTTTCCAACAGGAGAACGTCGCCCGGATTCATCTTGGCCACGAGCTTTTCCACGGCCGGCCCGATGCAATCCGGTGCAAAAATCACTTCTTTGCCGAGCAGGCGTCCGAGCCGCTTGGCGACCGGCGCGAGGCTGTAGCGGGGGTCGAAGGCGCCCTTCGGTCTGCCCAGATGGGAGCAGAGGATGACTTTCGCCCCTTCATCGACGACGCGGTTGATGGTGGGAAGGGTGGACCGGATGCGGGTGTCATCGGTGATTTGGAGCGATTCGTCGAGCGGTACGTTGAAATCCGCCCGGATAATGACGCGCTTGCCGCGCAGTTGCACGTCGTCGATGGTCTTCTTTCGCAGATTCATCGCTGTTCCGTCAGGCGTATCGGGCCCAGGCAAGGCGCTCGGCTCGTGAGGGGAGACGCCGGCGACCTAGCGGCCCGCCGCCCGCTTGGCCATGAGCTTGATCAAGTCGCGGACTCGGCACGAATAGCCCCACTCGTTGTCGTACCAGGCGGTGACTTTCACCATGCGCTTGTCGATGACGCTCGTGAGCGGCGCATCGACGGTCGCCGAGTGATCGTCGCCCTTTTGATCGATGGAGACGATCGGCTCTTCCGAGTACTGCAGAATCCCCTTCAGCGGCCCCTCCGAGGCTTTCTTGAACGCCGCGTTCACCGACGCGACATCACAGTCCTTCTCCGTTTCCACGGTGAGGTCGACCAGAGACACGTTGGGGGTCGGCACGCGGATCGCCAGCCCGTCCATCTTGCCTTTCAACTGCGGCAGCACGAGGTGCAGCGCCTTCGCCGCCCCGGTGCTCGTGGGAATCATCGACATGCCGGCGGCGCGGGCTCGCCGGAGGTCTTTATGCGGGAGGTCGAGCAACTGTTGATCGTTGGTGTAGGAATGGATCGTGGTCATGACGCCGTGCTTGATGCCGAAGTGTTCCATCAACACCTTGGCGACCGGTGCCAGACAGTTCGTCGTGCAAGAAGCATTCGATACAATGTGGTGCGATTTCGGATCGAACTGGTCCTCATTCACGCCCAGGACGATCGTCACATCGGGATCCTTGGCGGGCGCCGATATGATGACCTGTTTCGCGCCGGCGGAGAGGTGCTTGCCGGCTCCTTCCCGGTCGGTGAATCGGCCGGTCGATTCGATGACGACGTCGACGTTCAGCGCCTTCCAGGGCAGTTCCTTGGGATCTTTGACGGCCAGCACCTTGATCGGTTTCCCGTCGACGAGAATCTCGTCGCCCTTGGCCTCCACGCTGGCCTTGAGCGTGCCGTGCACGGAATCGTACTTCAGCAAATAGGCCAGCGTCTTCGCGTCTGTCAGATCGTTGATCGCGACGAACTCCAGTTCCGGATCGCCGAGCGACGCGCGCAGGACGTTGCGACCGATCCGACCAAATCCGTTGATTCCAATGCGAATGCTCATGGCGTCTGATCCTCTACAGAAAAAAGAAGCCGGTTGAGCGCAACCGGCAACAATAGAGGCGATAGTATCGATGCCCTCTACCCTTGTCAAGGTATACGAACGGGGGAAAGAGCGTCATTTGCATTGGCAATTCAATGGATTGCGTGAAATCTCAGAGAGAGAACGAGAGGAGACGAGACGGCTTGGCCGTCCTTGCTTCCGGGGCAGGAGGTTGTCTAGAGTCCCACTGCGGATAGGCGGTCCATGACGCACCAGGTCCCCACATCGCTTTCACAACAAGCCGCGGACGCCCTCGAATGGCCGCGGCTCCTCGAGCTGCTGGCTCAGCATGCACAGTCTTCAATGGGCGCGGCGAACTGCCGCGCCCTACCGCTCGCCGAGACCTTGAAAGCCGCCCGCCTGCAGCAGCAGCGCACCAGCGAGGTGATGGCGCTCATGGAAGGAACGGAGCCCTTCCCGTCATTGGCCTTCCCCGACATCCGGGACGCGGTCTCCCGCTCATCCAAGGGCGGCGTGCTGGAGGCCCACGAGTTACGCGACTGTTCCCTCCTCCTCGGTACGATGGACCAACTGGGGCGGTTCCTGACGCGGCAGCGGGAACGAGCGCCGGCGTTGGCTGCGACGGTGGAGCCCTTGCGCGCGATGAAGGGACTCCTCGCGTTGCAGCTCGCGATCGATGCGGCCATTCAGCCGGACGGCGCGCTGAAGGAGTCGGCGACGCCCGAACTGCGCCGGCTCAGCCACGTGGCGCACGACCTGAAGCAGGAGATACGGCAGCGTTTGGAGCACCTGCTGCATTCGCCACGCTTTGAAGAGGTCTTGCAGGAGCGCTACTTCGCGCAGCGCGAGGGGCGGTACGTGCTTCCAGTGAAGGCCGACATGCGGGGCCGCATTCCAGGCATTGTCCACGACGTCTCGGCCAGCGGAGCCACGGTGTTCCTGGAGCCTCGAGAGCTGGTTGAACTGAACAACGCCATCAAGGTGGCGGACTTGGAGGTCGAGCGGGAAGTGCGGCGCATCTTACGCGAGCTCTCGGCTCGCGTGGCCGCCCAAGCGGAACCACTCCGGCAGGGGATGGACATCTTAGCGGAGGTCGATTGCGTCCATGCCAAGGCGGTGTTCGGACACCGCCTGCACGCCGGCACCGTCGCCCTCAATGATGGGGGCCGCATCGTGCTGAAACAGGCGCGCCATCCTCTCCTGGTTCTGACGAAGGACTCCGTGGTGGCCAACGACATCGTGATGGATGACACCGTCAGAGTCCTGATCATTTCCGGGCCGAACACCGGCGGAAAAACCGTCACTCTGAAGATCGTGGGGCTGTTTGCGCTGATGGTTCGCGCGGGGGTGCCGGTGCCCTGCGCGCCCGACTCCGAGATGGCGCTCTTTACGGAGCTGTATGCCGACATCGGCGATGCGCAGGATTTGAGCCGGGATCTGTCCAGCTTCTCGGCCCACATCACCCAGATGGTCCGCCTTCTGGCGGAAGCGGGAAACCGGCCCGGCGCCGTGTCTTCCGCCCCGCGGTCGCTCGTGCTCCTTGACGAACCGGTGACGTCCACCGACCCGCGGGAAGGCGCGGCGCTCGCTGAAGCGCTGCTCCGCCGATTGGCGGCGCTCAATCTGAAAGTCGTGGCGACCACCCATTATGGGGCCCTGAAGGAGCTGGCTCAGACTGAGCCGGGGTTTGCCAACGCCAGCGTGGAGTTCGATGTCGCGCGCATGGCGCCGACGTATCGCCTGTTCATGGGCCTTCCTGGCGGATCCTCCGCACTGGAGATCGCCGCACGGCTGGGCATGGAGGA
This sequence comes from uncultured Nitrospira sp., assembly GCA_964642845.1. Classification (GTDB taxonomy): domain Bacteria; phylum Nitrospirota; class Nitrospiria; order Nitrospirales; family Nitrospiraceae; genus Nitrospira_D. Next base: position 61,189 of record CAZXRB010000008.1, on the reverse strand, counting down.
CTCGGTGTTACGGGATGCGCGCGGGCGGGTGCACCATCATGATGAGCGCCGGCTCGATGCGGTGATGGCCGACTTGCAGGCGAGACAACGGCGACTGGTCGACGAGGTCGAGCAGGCGGCCCGGGCAAGAAAGCAGGCGGAGCAGGCCGCCCGCGAAGCCGAGGCCTTGCGGGCGCAACTCGAACAGACCGAGCGGGAGGCGCGGAAAGGGATCAAGAAAAAACTGAGCGAACAGTTCCAGCAGGCGCGCGCCGAGGTGCAGGCGACGGTCGATGCGCTGAAACGCGAACAGCGCCTCATTAAAGCCCAAGAAACCAAGGCGCGCTTGTCGGCGCTGGAGCAGCAGGCGAGAGCCCGGTTGGCTCCGGTGCAGGAACCGATTCCCATCGAGCAGTTGACAGCGGGGGCGACGGTCGAAATCGGCGGCCTCGGGATGACCGGCGTGCTGCTCGAAGCACCGCAGGGCAAAAAGCGAGTGCGTGTCAGAGTGGGAGAAGGCGAAGTGGTGGCCACGGTGTCGAACCTGGTCGGTCTCGCGCAGCTTTCAGACGAGCCGGGTGCGCCGTCGTCCGCTCCACAGGCTCCTGTCCGGAGCGCCGGCCCGGCTATGGACCGCGACGAGCACACGGTCGTGGACGTGCGAGGCCACACGGCCGATGATGCGCTGGACCAGGTTGTCGCGGCGCTTGATCGCGCCGCCCTCAGCGGCGCGCCGTTTCTGCGCATCATCCACGGTCACGGAACCGGCCGATTGAAAACGGCGCTCCGCGAATATCTGCAGGGCTCGCCCTATGTCGAAGAGTTCAGACCCGGGGACCGCGCGGAAGGAGGAGACGGCGTGACGGTGGCGAAACTGCGGTAGGCCCCGCCGTGGTTTAGTGGTTTATCTGAGCGAGGGATTCGTCAGGGCTTCATAGGCATCGGGCACGGAGCGCACCGGAGAGATGTGCGTACTCGACGGAAGCTGGAATTCGGCTTCAGGTGCCGGTTTTTGGGCGGGAACCAAAACCCGCCGCAGTTGGGCCGCCTTGGCCGCCTGCACTTTCAACGGTACGGACCCAACCGGTCCAATGTCTCCGTCTGGGGTCACCGTGCCAGTCAGAACATACCCGGCGGGGACCGTTTTGCCTTGCGCCATCGCGGCCACACTGAGCCCCACCATGGCCGACAAACTGTCACCGGAGATCGTCACGCCTTCGTGGGGAATCTTCAGCTCGACGGTCCAGGAGTCGGTGGAGAGCCCCAACGACTGCGCCGCGCGTGTGATGGCCGCTTCTGTCGAGGTCTGCGCCAAGCGCGAAAATCTTCCCGGTCTGTCGTGGAATCGCAGCCGTAGCCCGTCGTGATCGGTGCGCCGCTCGAAGGTGGCCACGATATAGGTCACAGAACCGGTGGGATGCGGCGCGGCCGTTGTTCCGAGGACGGGAATGAGTTGTTCCCGAGGTGCGGCGTGCCCCAGGGGGAGCCACCACGCCAGGCCGAGCAGAAAGGCGAGTCCCCAGTGCAGCATCGGACGCCGCATAGCCCTCCGGGAAACTGGTCAGCTTGCCGACAGGTGAAGTCCTGTTCATGTCGGTGAAACGGGGGCGGACTTGAGCGGGCGGCACGAGCGGAAGAAGACGGCGATCAGCGAGATGAAACGGTCTGCAAGCCCGTGCAACCGCCTCCAGGAGCCACCTGATCGATGGTAACGATCTCCAGCCGTTGGTGGCCGTCCGCATCCATGAGCGCCTCCGAGCACCCCATTGACATCGTGGTCACGCGAGGAGTTGGATAGAGACGTTTCCGGACTCCCGCTCAGGCCGGCTCTTCATCCTGGTGGAGCCATGAGCAAGCCAATCAGCCTGGAACGGTCAATCACGCTTCCGGTGCTCTCGATCGGGCTTCTCCTCGGGACGATCGGGCTCTTCTACGCCTACTGGTCCGCCAAGGATTCTCTACGCCGCACCGTCGGCGTCACCTTCCAAGAGCTGGCTCGACAGAGCGCTGACCACGTCGGACTTCTTCTGAGCAAAGAAATCGAATGGGTGGAACAGTTGAGCCGGCTCCCCATGATCCGGGCGGCGGCGAGGGAAGGGACTCATGTGACGTTCGAGAGTCCCGAGTTGCGCAAGGTGCGGGAGGAGCAGCAACGGTACTTTACCTCGATGATGATCGTGGGGCGGTCGGGGCAAGCGGCGGGCAGTGTCGCGAGCGAGGCCACGAGAGCGCACTACCGGCGACAGCCTTGGTGGCCGGTGGTGTTTGAAGAGGGCCGCCCGTGGGCTGGCGCGTTGAACCGGAATGAGGCGGGGCAGTGGTACTGGGAAGTGGCGGTGCCGATTCGGGAGGATGACGGCCGTGTCAGGGGCGCCTTGAAAGTGGTCATCGGGCGCGACAATTTCCTCGATTCCGCGCTGCGAGGACGGATCGGGCAGACCGGTCACGTCATGCTGCTTGAGGAGGGGGGAACCGTCATCGCCTGTCCATTGCGCCCGCCGCGTTTGCACGCGCCACTAGCCGCCCTGGCGCCGCGGTCCGCCTCCGACGCGGCCGCGTTCTTGGCCGGTCCCGTGTGGCGGGAACTCAGCACCGATCTGCACCGCGATCATGAGGGCATCATCGGCCTTGCGCCGGTGCGTCTCCGGCCGGGCATGGCGGCACAGGGGCAGTGGATGGTCGTGATTCAACAGGATCCGGAGGAAATGTACGCTCCCCTGGTCTCGCTCACCGAACGACTCGCGCTTTTCGGGGTGGCTGCGATTGGCTTGATCGCGCTGCTCCGTTGGCGCCTCGCAAGACGGATTGCGCGGCCCATTCGGGCGCTCATCCAGCGGATACGGCGACTCGACATTCTGCCTGACTCGCTGCCCCGTGCCGTGAGCGAGTCCGCCGGGATCGAGGAGATCGACGCGCTATCCGCGACGTTCGACGATTTCGCCGCACGATTGGAGCGGTCGGCGCGTGACAGTCAACAATACGTCCAGGAACTGGAACAGGCGAACGAGGCGATCGCTCGATCCGAGGAACACTACCGGATGTTGTGGAACCATTCGCTGCACCTGCGGTTGCTTGTCGATGCGGCGGGAATCATCCGGGATGTGAATCGGCGCGGGGAAATCAAGCTCTGGCGGCCGGCCGCCGATGTGGTGGGCACGTCGGTGCTCTCGCTGTTCCGAGAGGAAGACCGCCCCATGCTGCGCGAGTTGCTGAGGGCGGTGTTTGCCACCGGCAAAGAGCAGGCGGTGACGGAGCTCCAGGTGCCATCGCCGACGGGCGATGTGTTTACCATGGAGGTGGATCTCGTGCCGTTGGAGAAAAAAGGCCAGGTCGACACGGTGATGGTGCAATTGACCGACTGGACAGAAAAGAAGCAGCTGCAGGAGCAACTGCTCCGGTCGGAGCGGCTCGCCTCGCTGAGCCAGTTTGCGTCGATGTTTGCCCATGACATCAGGAATCCGCTGGCCGGCGTCAAGAAGACGTTGGAGTTGATGGCGGAGCGGACCGAGTTGCAGGGAGAGCCGGTGCGTGGCTGGTGCGAAGATCTGCGATTCACGATCGAACTGTTGCAGGGCATGATCAACGACATGCTCGATATCTACCAGGAGCATTACTCCGGGCTTCCGCTCATGACCTCGTCCTGCTCAGTCGGCGAAGTGGTGCGCGAGGTGATCCGTCTCTTTCGGATCGAGGCGGAAGCCCGTGAGATCGCGTTCGACCTCCGGCTGCCCGATCACGACGTGCAGGTCCGAGCGGACCGCCGGCGTTTCGAGCGGGTGTTGATCAACCTGGTTCATAACGCGCTGAAGTTTGCGCCGCCTAAAGGGGGAATCGCGATCTCCGTCGGATGGGGCGATGCCGGGAAGGACCGAGTGCATATCTCCGTCGAGGACGACGGTCCCGGCGTGAACCCGCTGGAACTGCCGCATATCTTCGACACGTTCTTCCGTCCCAAGGACGGCCGCGACGGACGAATCGGCCGCGGGTTGGGACTCTATTTTTGCCGGCTGGTGGTCGAAGCCCACCACGGGCGGATTCGCGCCGCGAATCGACCGGCGGGAGGCGCCGAATTTACGGTCGAATGGCCACTCTGCGAGGAGCGGTATGTCGGTGAGGTTGCTCATTGCTGAAGACCAGCGGCTCTTCCGACAAAGTCTCCGCCTGCTGCTGGAGCGGGAGCCGGATCTGGTCGTGGTCGGCGAAGCGACGGACGGCCGCGAGGCATTCGACCTGGCCAGAACCTACGGTCCTGACATCGTGCTGATGGACGTGGACATGCCGAAGCTCGACGGCGTGACGGCGACCAAGCTGATTCGGGCCTGCCTGCCGGAGACCAAAGTCCTCATGCTGTCCGTGCATGACGAGGACACCCGGATCATCGCCGCCGTGCAGGCCGGCGCGTTCGGGTATATCTTGAAGGACGCCGATCACGCGGAATTCTTGCGGATCATCCGGGCGGCCGCGCGAGGCGAGCGCGTGCTGTCGCCGTTCATGCCCGACCGATTCGCGCGGACGGCAGTCTCGGCGGCGCATGCACGCGGAGGCGGAGAGTCCGTCTGGTCGAGTCTCACCGAGCGGGAACGGGAGATTCTGGCGTGCGCGGCAGCCGGGCGCGGCAATAAAGAGATCGCCGACCAGCTGTGCGTCTCCGTCGACACCGTCAAGACCCACCTGCACCATATCTATCAAAAGCTGTCCGTGAATGGCCGTGTCGAAGCCGTGCTCGCCTATCTGCAGGCCAAATAGCGGGCGGCCTGCTCCTCCATCTCTCACCCGAACGGTGTAGGCCAATTCAATCCTTTGGGCAATGGCGGCGCGTCGCGGCTCGTCCTAGCATACTTCTGTTCCGGAAACGCCCGCCGAAGAGCGTCCAGTCGGCCGAAGGAGACTCTCAGCAAGGAGGTGCAACGATGAAACTGCCGCTGGTCAAACGAGTTTTCATCATAGTCGGGATCGCCGCCTTCACCGTGACAACCGGGGCCGTGCTGTTCGCGGCCGACGACATGGGCGGAATAATGATGGGGCCGCCCGCGGACATCAAGAAGGAGAGCCGCGCAACGCCGCCTATGGGAGTACGCGAAGAAGTGAAAGCGCAGGAATTGACGAAGGAGATGGAACGGCCCATGAGCGCGCCGGATCCGCGGTCGGAACAGTCCCTGCCGGATCGGCAGCCGCTGTGCGGCCCGTGGAAAAACGCCATCAACCATGTCTACTGCGCACCGGGATACGACGTCTTCAGCTTTTGAAGCGCAGGCCGCCGTCCCTGACAGAGGATCGGTGGCGACATGAAAGGAGGGGTTTATGAAAGCGATCATCGGCGCAGTGCTCATCGCCGGCGCATTGGGGGGTCTGGCTATCGTAGGCGTGGCATGGGCGCAGACGACGTGGGTGGATGAGATCAACAATTCACTGGCGTTCTCCACGGCGACGTATCCCAACTCGAATTGGGAACCGTATCGCCACAAATTGACGATCGTCCGCGAGGCCGTGGCCCGAGGGGACCAGCAGACCGTGAAGAAGGAGATGGGCAAGTGGTTCAAGATGTTGCGGCAGCGGGAGCATGGCATCAGCGATGTCGCGGCCGACGAACTGTACAATTTCTCGCTGATGGTGACCCCGATTCAGGAATACGGCATTGCGGTTCCGGCCGGACCAGTCGGTTTGGGGGATACGGGTTACTAGCCTGGGTCCTGGTTCTGCTGCGGCGGAGAGAAATACAGGGAGGTGATCTCATGCCACGATATCGCGGGAGCGCTGCGGTCGGCCTGATGGCGGTTCTTCTCGCCACCTCGGTCGGCGCCGAACAGCAGCAGGAGATCATGCTGCTGGGGGCGCACTATGGGTTCAGCGGAGTGATTACCAAGATCGAGTCCGGCATGTTGTTTGTCCGCACGGACACCAGCTTGCAAGCTCGCACGGTCAGTCCGAACAAGGCTGATCGCGTCGGCCTGCACGGTGCGAAGGTCGGCGATGTGGTGAATCTCTTGGTGGATTCGGGGAATGTCCTGATTGATGTCTCCCGGACCGATCGCTTCTTCCCCGATCACCGGTTCGTGGTCGGCACGGTTCGTTATGCCGATCCGTTCTGGCGCGAAATTCAGTTGTCGACACCGGAAGGAATCGCCACCTTCGAGGTGGACACTCTGTCCGGTGCGAAACTGTCGACCTTGTCGGACGGGGCACCGGTCACGCTCGAGCTTGATTCCGACAATGTCATGATCGACCTCCATCGAGGGCGGTAGCCCACGGCCTCAATGCGGGCTGCTGCGGCTTGACTTGAGCTGAGGGCACCCCGTACGATCCTGCCTCGTGATGTCCGCCGGCTCCGCCTCGTGGACCGCCGGCGGACATCACTCACAGCAGTCCTCCCGCCTATACAGCGATGCACGGGAGACGACATGTCGCGTCGCCTGCGCTGGATAGTCACCGTCGCGGTATTCCTGCTCGGAACCGAGATTCTGCCGTGTGCGTCCGCTCCCACGCAGGACAGCCATCCTCACTCTGGAATTCCGCTGCAGGCGATTGTGGAACTGGAAAACACCGCTCGGCTTCTCGCCATCCTCCTCGACTCGGGGCGCTCCGTCATCAACGAAAATCAAGCCCTATTCGACGATCCGGGGAAAATGGAAAAAGGTTTTACTCCCGAGGTCTTCGAGCGACAATTAACCGACATGTTTCGAGCCCGTTCCGGCATCGATCTCGCCGAGCTGGAATCCGCGAAGATACCCGCTTCGGCCAAGAGATGGCTGAAGGAGTTGGTCGGCGTGAGCAAACGCGTCATCCAGGACGCCCAGCCTGAAATCAATCGCTCGACGGAGGGAGCGAAGTTCATTCCGGCGATATTCGGATCGCGCGTCGCCGGCCGCTTCACGGAGCGGACGGGGGTGCGCATGAAACAAACGACGTTGGTGCCGAGGAATCCCGCCAATGCGCCGGACCCTATCGAGCGGGCGTCGTTGGAACTCTTTGCTTATCCCGATTACCCGCGTGAAAAGGTGATCAGTGAGATCACCGCCAAAAGCAGAATGCTGCGGCTCATGTTTCCGCTCTACATGACACGCCAGTGCCTGGATTGTCATGGCGAGCCGAAGGGTTCGCGGGACAAGACCGGCTATCCCAAGGAAGGGCTGAAATTGGGACAGAATGCCGGCGCCATCAGTGTTGCGATTCCGATTTCACCATGACACCTCTCCTGCTCTCCATCGGACTCCTGCTGGCTTGGGCCGCTGCCGTTGAGGCGACCGACCGTCCCGGAGGACCCAGTGAACGGCCGGCGGGAAGCGGAGTCATCGTCCATTCCGACGGCTACGTGCTGACCGCGCACCATGTGGTGGCCGGTGCGCGCCGGATCGTCGTGGTGACCTCCGGAGAATTCCGAGCGCCCGCGGTGGTGGTGAGCACGGACGCCGAGCATGACGTCGCTCTCCTGAAGACCGACACCGTGGGGCTTTCCGAAGCCGCGCTTGGGCACGCCGGGCTGGTTCGGCTGGATCAGGAAGTGGTGGCGGCCGGATTTCCGTTCGGCTTGCGGGAGATCTCCGTCACGCGCGGCCGCATTGCCGCCGTGCGGACCAAAGGCGTGCAGCGCGTGTTTCAAGTCGATGCGGCGGTCAATCCGGGGAACAGCGGGGGGCCGCTCTTTAACGCGCACGGTGAAGTGATCGGGATTCTCACGACCAAGTTTACGCATCCCTCCGGTATCGTCCCGGAGGGCATGGCGTTTGCCGTTCCGGTGAGTTATGCCACGCCGTTGCTCGCGAACATCGACGGGTTCGATTTTACGGCGATCGGCAAGCAACAGAAAACCAAGAAGGGCCGAAAAGGAGGAGACGAGCGGAACCTCGCCCCTATGGCTGTGCGGACGACGGTGAGAATCGAGACTCTGCGGGGCGCGGAAGGCTCGCCGTCCGCCCCGCCGGCTTCGGCGGAATCTGGTAAGAAGGGCGAGCCCTCTCCTGGGTCCATCGCCCGCGTGCCCGGTGGCGAGGCGATCCGCGACTCAGCGCCCCTCGCGCCGAACCAGGCGCTGATTCAACGGGTGAACGAGCAATTGCGCGCCGTCCAGGAAGAGGAGCTTCAGCGGCTGGCCCAGCGCGGCATCCAGCCACCGGCGGGAATGAAGCTCATTCCCGCCGGTGAGTTCTGGATGGGGGCTGAAGACGGGCTGCCGGACGCCCGCCCGATGCATCGCGTGTATCTGAGCGCCTACTGGATCGATCAGCACGAAGTCACCAATCGGCAGTACCGGCAGTGTGCGGAGAGCGGCGGCTGCGCGCCTCCCAAAGATCGATCGGCCTATGACGATCCAGCCCTCGGCGATCATCCGGTGACCAACGTCACCTGGAGCCAGGCCAGGAATTATTGTGCGTGGCGGGGCAAACGGTTGCCGACGGAAGCCGAGTGGGAAAAGGCGGCGCGAGGAATCGACGGCCGCCTCTATCCATGGGGTAATACGGATGAAGTCTTTCGGACACGGCCGCGCGCAACGGACCGGCAGGCGCCGAAGAACGGCACGGCGCCGGTCGGTAGTCTGGATTTTGCCGTGTCGCCGTACGGAGTCGTCGATCTGGTCGCCAGCGTGTCCGAATGGGTGAACGATTGGTATGCAGAGGACTTTTATCGGTCATCTCCCCGCCAGGATCCGCAGGGCCCCGCCCGTGGATCGTTCCGCGTTCTGCGGGGGGGCGAACCGACCGAGCGTCCCCTGGAATTACGAGCCAGCTACCGCGGGTGGGATGACATGACCTACTGGGGCCCGTCACTCGGCTTCCGCTGCGCCGAAGATGTGCCGTAAGGCCACAATTCTCCTCTCCGTTTATTGCTGCAGATGATACTTGGCCATCCGATACCGCAACGTGTTGCGGGTGATCTTGAGCAGGCGGCTCGCTTCGCTGACGTTGCCGGCCGTTTTCCGCAACGCTTCTTCCAGCATCCGCTTTTCCATCTCTTGGAACGACAGGCCGAACGCCAAGAGTGACGGCTTGTGCTCCGGCGTCGAAGCCACGGGCGCATTCGTCCGCACGGATGCCGGCAGGTGCTGGGGCTGGATCACCTGGTCTTTGCAGGTGATGGTCAGCCATTCCGCCAGGTTATGGAGTTCGCGCACGTTGCCCGGCCAATCATGCCGCTGCAGGATCGTGAGCGCGGCCGGTGCGATCGTATGGATGCGGCAGCCCCGCTCCTGTCTGGCTCGCTCCAGGAAGCTGTGCAGGAGGGGGGCGATATCCTCCGGACGTTCCCGCAACGGAGGAATGCGCAATTGATAGACGTTCAAACGATAGTATAGATCCAGCCGGAAGCGTCCCGCCTTGATCTGCGCCAGCAGGTCTTCGTTCGTCGCCGCGATGATGCGGATGTTCACCTTATGGCTATGGGTGCCTCCCAAGGGATCTATGGTATGAGTTTCGAGGACCCGGAGCAGTTTGGCTTGAGCGGTGGCGCTCATCTCGCCGATTTCGTCGAGGAAGAGCGTCCCCCCTTCCGCCATCTGGAAGCGGCCCGGCTTGCTGTGCTTGGCGTCGGTGAAGGCGCCTTGTTGATAGCCGAACAACTCCGCTTCCAGCAAATGCTCGGGGATGCCGGCGCAATTCAACGCGACCAGCGGTCCCGCGGCGCGCGGGCTGGCCGCATGGATGGCCTGGGCGAAGAGTTCTTTGCCCGTGCCGCTTTCTCCGGTGATCAGCACCGTCGCCTCCGTCATGGCGACTTCCCGCGCGAGCTGTTTCATCAAATTCATCTGAGGCGAGACGCTGACGATGTGCGCAAAGCGATCACTGGGGCGATGCGGAACGCGCGGCGAGTCATCCATCGGACGCAACAGGCGGGAGAGCGCGGCGCGGAGGTCGTTCGGTTGAATCGGCCGCGCGAGAAAATCCTCGGCGCCGGCGCGCATCATCTCCACGGCGTCTTTCACCGAGTGGCGCTCACCGATCACGATGATCGGCGCGGAAGCGGGAGTCTGACGCGCATACTCCAACAGCGGCGTGACGGCCAATGGCGTGCCCTCGCATACAAGGAGGGAGGCGTGGCGGTCTTTCCAAAGGGCGAGACCCTCGGACATCGAGGTGGCGGTGAGGATCGTGGCCTCGGGGGGCGCGGCTTGTTTCAGGAGCGACGCGGTCTCGGGGTGCTTGGAGATGAGCAGAATGGTCGGAGGGTTCATCGAGGACTCCTTGTGCAGGGCTCCTGTCGAACCACCGGGGACGTTGCCTATAGCCTACTCCTCTCGGTGCGGGGGATGGAAGGGGTGGGCTACCGCCCTGACGAGAAAGGGCCTGCACGAGGGGATTGCTGATTGTCCCTGGCGATCGACAGATTCCGCTGAACCCCCCCGTGCTTGGCTCTCTTGATGGGACTGCCATGGAACCGGCTGGCAAAAGAGGCGGCGTCCAGGCGGGACAGTGTGTCGAGGTGGGGAGCCAGACTGAGAGCGCGTGGCTGGAACGCCGGCTCATGGGTCGGCGTCGCGCGAAGGTTGAAAGGGCAGATATCGAGGCAGTCGTCGCAACCGAAAATCTTGTTGCCCATGCGCTGCTGGAGATCGGCGGGGATGTCGCTCCGTTCGCCGCGGTGTTCAATGGTGAGGTAGGAAACGCAGCGGGTCGCATCGACGACGTAGGGCTCAACAATCGCCCCCGTCGGACAAGCCTGAATGCAGAGGCGGCAACTGCCGCAGAGGTCCGTCGCCGGCTCATCCGGCTCCAACTCCAGCGTGGTCAGCACTTCCCCGAGCAGCAACCAGGAGCCGAATTGCGCCGACACGAGATTCGAGTGTTTTCCAATCCAGCCCAAGCCCGCCCGCTCGGCCCAGGCCTTTTCCATGACGGGGCCCGTGTCGACATAGCTCCGCGTGACGGCCTCGGGCGCCAGCGCGCGGATACGGCGCTCCAATTCCCGCAGCCGCTCACCGAGCACGTGATGGTAGTCTTGACCCCAGGCGTAGCGGGCGATCCGGCCATAGCCCGGACGTTCGTCCGCCCGATGATCGGTGAGGTAGTTCATGCCGACGGATATGATCGACCGGCAGCCGGGAAGGACTTGCGCGGGGTCGGTGCGCTTCGCCGGCTGCTTGGCCATCCAGGCCATGGTGCCGTGATAGCCCCGCTCCAGCCAGCTCAGCAGGCGAGCCAGAAACGTCTCGTCGCCTCCGGGTGCCACATGAGCGATCCCGACAGCGCCGAACCCAATGTCCCGCGCGGCCTGCTTGATCGAAACGGAGAGGGACATTGATGGTGTTCCGGCGGACCAGTGGAGGGCACGCGATCGCGGTGGTGCGGGGTGAGCGCGAACGGCCATCCGTTACTGAGCCGAACAGTCAAAGCGGACGCTGAACTGCGCCGAGCAGTGGCCGGACTGGCAACGACCGCAAGCGCCGATAATTTTGGTCTTCCAATCCGTCCGTTTTTCATCAAAGCGGCACACCAGACGGCCCGCTTTCGAAATCGTCGTCCACGGCGTGCTCGTTCCGGGCGCGTTGGCCACGCGGCAGCCCTGCGGAAACGGCACGGCGCAGGTATGGGAGGGCTCTCCCTTGTCCATGCCGAAGCTGCAGGATTGTTCGGTGGTGGCGTGTGATTCATCGACCGGCTGGGCCGAGGCCGATGCCGACGCGAGCAGAATGCACAGGCCCACGGCGAAGAAGGCCCACAGGGTTGAAGACGCATGAGTCATGGGCCCATCCTAGCACAGGGCTGATCGTGCGGGTCAAACCGGTTTGCTGCGTCGCGTACGGTCACGCGCGGTATAATCGCCGCCATGCGTCGTCGCTTCGTCCTCCTGCTGATCCTATGGGCCATGCCCGTCCCCGCGACGGCAGGGGACGTTTCCTTGGATGTCCAACCCGTGCCGACGGGCGGCGTGCGGGCCATCGCGTCGGTGCGGTTTCCCGTGGCTCCGGCCGTCATTCAACGGCTGCTCACCGACTATGCCCACTGGCCCGACCTGTTCGACGTGCGTATGCGCATCGCCGAGTGGCATGAGCACGACGGCAAGGCCTTCACCGATATTCGCATCGATCACTCGTTGCTGCCCGGCGAGCGGCGGCTGTTGTGCGAGTCTCGGACGCTCTCCGGCGGCGGACTGCTCACGGAACTGAGAGGCGGCGACTTCAAGCAATATCGCCGCGTGTGGAAACTGCATCCCCTCGACGGCGGGGCTCATACGCAGGCGGAATTCGACTTGCTGGTGGAAATCGACACGATCGTGCCGGATTGGATGGTCGCCATGGCCATGCGGCAGGAACTGGAGGCCCACTTCCGCATTGTGCGGGACAAGGCGTTGGCGGCCATCAGTCAGGAAAGATGAACTCGGAGAGCTCGGCTTTCTCGAGGCCGAGCTTCACGAGGCCGGCGATGTCGAGCGCCCGTTCCACTTTTCGAATCTCATCGCGGCTGGTTTTGGTGGCGGGGTGAGCCGGCGTGAAGAGCTTGCAGCAATCCTGGTCCGGCTCGATGGAGATGTCGTACGTCCCGAGCCGGCGCGCTTCGTCCACGATTTCCACTTTATCCATCCCGATCAGCGGGCGCAGGATCGGCAACTCGGCGGCCTCTTCCACGACAGAGAGGTTTTCAGGCGTTTGAGATGCCACTTGGCCGAGGCTGTCACCGGTCACTAGGCCCCAGCAGCCCTCTTTCCTTGCCAGCTCTTCCGCGATCCGGATCATCATGCGGCGGTAAAGGACGACGCGGAACGGGGCCGGCGTGTTGAGCACGATCTCGCGCTGAATTTCCCCGAAGGGAATCACGTAGAGACGGGCATGATAGAGAGAGACGGCGAGGGTCTGGACCAATTCCCGGACCTTGTCTTCCGAGGCGCGGCTGACGAGCGGACGCCCGGAGAAATGCACGAAGAGCGCGCGGCAGCCGCGCTTGATCATGCGATAGGCGGCGACCGGCGAATCGATGCCGCCGGAGATCAGGCAGGCGACTGTGCCGCTGACCCCCACCGGCATGCCGCCCGGACCCTGGATTTTCTCCGATGAGAAATAGGCCGCCTTCGTCAAAAGCTCGACATAGACCGTGAGATCCGGATGCTTGAGGCTGACGGGTTTCCCGGTTCCGGCGCACACCGCCGCGCCGACGGCGCGCTCCACGTCCATTGAGGTGAACGGGAATCGTTTGTCGGCGCGCCGGGCGGTCACGCGGAAGCTGGCAAACGATTTCGACCGGAGCTCCTCCACCACCGCGGCGCTGAGCCGATCCAGGCTGGGATGGGCCAGATCCAGCGGCACCGCATGGCTAACCGAGAAGTTGGCGATGCCGCAAACCCGTCGTAAACGGTCGGCAGCGGCCTGTTCATCGACGCCCGGGGGAAGCACGATCCGGATGCGGCTGCGCAGGTTTTCAACCTGTCTGATGCCGAGCCCTCGGAGCGCCAGCTGGATGTTGCCCACCAGCCGTTGTTCAAATAACTCGCGATTGCGCCCTTTGAGGGCCAATTCATGGTAGTGGACGATCGCGCAGCGCATAACCGGGGTCTCTCGTCATTCGTGAAGCGTGCAGCGACTAGAAAAAGGAATCAAGCGCAAGCCTCTTCCGAATGACGCTTCACGAGGAACGATTCACGCGCCGAGCGCCTCTATGAAGCGCTCGGCGTCGATCGCGGCCATACAGCCGGACCCGGCCGCGGTGACAGCCTGGCGATAGTGGGCGTCCTGCACGTCGCCGGCGGCGAACACTCCGGGGACGCTCGTTGCCGTACCTTTGCCAGTAAGAAGGTAGCCGCTGGCGTCCATCTCTAACTGGCCGGCAAACAGCGCGGTGTTCGGGCGATGGCCGATGGCCAGAAAAAGGCCTGCGCACTCGACATCCCAGACCTTTCCGGTCACGACGTTCCGCAGCCGGACGCCCGTCACGACGTCCCGACCGAGCACGTCTTCGACGACACTGTTCCAGATAAAGGTGATCTTCTCGTTCTTCATCGCGCGGTCCTGCATGATCTTGGAGGCGCGAAGTTTGTCTCGGCGGTGGACCACCGACACCTTGGTGGCGAACTTGGTGAGAAACGTCGCTTCTTCCATCGCGCTGTCGCCGCCGCCCACCACGACCAGCTCCTTGCCTCGAAAGAAAAAGCCGTCGCAGGTGGCGCAGCTCGAGACGCCGTGTCCCCAGAGCCGTCCTTCATTGGGCAAGCCAAGCGTAATGGGCGAGGCGCCGGTCGCGATGATGAGCGTCTTTGCCTTGACGGTGTCCTCACCATCCACGGTCAGGGTGAAGGGACGGGTCTGGAGATCGACCGCGGTGACGTCTCCGGTCCGGAACTGCGTGCCGAATCGCTCGGCCTGCGCATGCATTTCCTTCATCAACTCCGGGCCCATGATGCCCTTCGAGAAACCGGGGTAGTTCTCGACCTCCGTCGTCGTCGTCAACTGGCCGCCCAACTGCCAGCCTTCGATGAGCAACGGAGCCAGATTCGCGCGCGCGGTATAAATGGCGGCCGTCAATCCGGCGGGTCCGGAGCCGATGATCACCACATTATGATGCATAGGTGGGACTCTAACACAATGGTGGAAGGGGACGGTAGACGGGCTCTACGGAGTCGAGATCAGCACGTAGTGAAGCTCGCTTTGCAAGCCAAGCCGCTCAGCCCAGGACCAGAGATAGTCGAGGTCGAGTTGGGCGTGTGGCTTCGCGAGAATCGTGATGACATCCTCGAAATCACGCGGCCGGCTGGCGGCCAACTTGAGGAGAATGAGGTCTTCCGGCGAACTCACCCAGACTTGAATTCCGCCAAGCGTCTGCAACTGGCGCCTTTCCAGAGTCGTTCGATGTAATGCTGAGATTGCAAAAACCAGATCGAGGGGGAAATCGGGCGCCGAGGGATGATGCAGCCGTAGGACGACGTCTCGCGCCATCGGATTGGCATCCGCCCATTCGGATGCGACCTCAAACCCCTTTGCAAGCAGGGAGTTGAGATAAGCGCCATGGCTGACACTATCAGCCAATATCAACAGATCCACATCATGCGTGGCTCGAGGACGTCCATGGGCGCCCAGCGCCACAGCTCCGATGAGGCAGTAAGGCAGAGACTGCCCGGAAAAGGCCCCGATGGCCTTGCGCAACAACTGTGAATAACCCAACTGAGAGTCATCTTCGGAGGGCATATCCGGGGTCCGAAGAGTCAGCCTTCGAAGGCTCGAGATTTGTTGAAAGCCTTCCAAATAGCGAGAGCCGCATCTGATAGCCGGCAGACTTGGAGCATGCCTTCTTCCGGCGTCGCGGGGTAATCGCTCGGACTGAGCTGTGCCGCGCTCACGTGCAGCTTGCGCAACCAGATCGGCGGATCGTCGGGGTCAATCGGCATGGCGACATGATAGCGCAGACTGGAAGAAAAGCCTATCGGATCTTCGGCGGGTCCGTGCCGTCTTCTATTTCAGCACTGTAGTCAACCATCTTGTCGATGGCGAGTCCACCACATGGAAAATGAATCTCTGGCGATCGTCATCAGATCCACGGTAACCTCACTGCCGGTAGATCGGAACCAGTAGAAGTGGATATTCTTAGGAAGGGAACCTTGGCAAAGCGAAGAGGCAGTTCTATGAGATGGACCGCAAGTCCTCCAGAACCGCAGACACGTGTGCCTCAAGATGTTTTGGGACTGTCGTTCCATCCACCACATAGTCGGCGAAACGGCGCTTTTTGCTCATTGGCATCTGGCTCTTGATCCGCCGGAGCGCTTCGGCGCGGGTCAGGCCGTTGCGTTTCTTGAGGCGGGCGACTTGCGTGTCCCGGTCGGCGGTGACGACGATGATCTTGTCCACCCGCTTATCAATGCCGGCTTCGAAGAGCAGCGGGACGTCATAGACGACGACGGCCTTCGGATCTTTCCGCGCCGCCTGTTTCGTGAGCCGCGCCTGCTCGCGCGCGACGCGTGGATGGATGATGCGTTCCAGCCGGCGGAGTTTCTTCTTGTCGTGGAAGACGATCGCGCCGAGCGCATGGCGGTTGATCGTCCGATCCGGCTTGAGAATCTGCTTGCCGAATGTCCGAACGATGTCCCGCCAAGCCGGTTTGCCAGGCGTCACGACCTGTCGCGCCAGTTCGTCGGCGTCGATGACCACGGCGCCGCAGCGTCGGAACATGTTCGCGACGGTGGTCTTGCCCGTCGCGACGCCCCCGGTGAGCCCGACGAAAATCATGGCGGTGGAGCTTATCATGCGGGGTCGTACCCCACAACAAACCTGGATTGACTTCTCGGCGGTTCTGCCTGTAAGACCTACCGCCATGCGGAATGTCGTTTCTCTGGCGGTCCTCTTCACGTTTGTGTTGGCTGCCCATTGGCTCCAAGCTGAGCAGGCTCCCGCCCAGGCTCCTCGAACCATCGTCGTGGCGTTGGACGGATCGGGCGATTTCACGTCGATTCAAGAGGCGGTGGACAGCGCCAGGAAGGGCGACACCGTGTTCCTCAAGCCCGGCACCTATGCGCAGGATCTCACCATCCATAGCAAGGACGGCATCAAGCTCGTCGGCGCGGGGACCGATGCGGTCACGCTGACCGGGCGTGGCGACATGGTCGGTGTGCTGCATGTCGGCAAGTGGCCCTACGGGGCGACGAATATCGAGATCAGCGGGCTTACGATCAATGAACACGGCGGCCATGCGCTCGGCATCTTCAACGGGAAAGGCATCACGCTCCGCAATCTTCGGGTCAAGGGGATGGTGTTCGGGCAACAAGTGCGGGATGTGCGCATCGAAAACTGCATCATCGGCGGCAGTGAGACGACCGGGGTGCAGTTTGCGGATTCGCAGGCCGTGCTGGTGGGCAACTTCATCCATGACAACGACCATGGCGTCAACGTGGCCGGCAAGTCGGAAGTCCGCCTGGAGCGGAATGTCATCACGCGCAGCCTGTTCGAGGCGGTGGTGGTGACCGACAAAGCCAAGGCGGTCCTGGTCAGCAATACTCTCGTGAAGAACGGGGGCGGCGCGGCCTTTCTCGGGTCCTCCCAAAGCGAGGTGTCGGGAAACGTCGTCGGGCTGAACAAGTTCGGCTTTCTGTTTGCCGGCGCCGGTCGTGCGCTGACCTCCTATAACGCCCTGTACAATACCGACGGCGATTACGTCCGCGCCGGGTCCCCTGTCACGCCGGCTCCGGAATTGAAGTCCGCGTCCGATATCGCGGTCGATCCCCGGTTCGTCGATCCCGATCACGATGACTTCCACCTGCGAGCCGATACCACCCTCCTCAATATGGGGCAGTTTCCTTATCTCGGTGCCTTACCCCCACTCGCGCAGAGCTCCGCAAATCACAAGAAAAACTGACCGCAAAACAAGCACATAGCCGCCTTGCCGGGCAGAACGCATCCGTGTGGTATGCTTTCCGTACGAGACGGTCGCTTCCCGACTCAAGAAACACATTCAAGGGGCCGAGAAGGACTCAACAAGGAGGTCGCCCTTGGCTAGTTTCCGCAAGGATTTGGAAAAGCTCCCCGGTGACGGCATCCCGTCCTTGGAAGATATGGAATCAGGCAAATTGGTCGGCGCCGTCCTGCCCATGTCCGAACAAGCCCAGACCCAAATGCGCAACAGCATCGAAGTCATCGATTATCTCCTCAATCAAGAACGCGTGATCTGGAGCTGATCCTGTTCCGGCCCGCTGCCGCGCGCTCGCCGAGGCCTCACCCATCATCCTCTCTTGAATTGCGCCCGCTGTAAGGCTTCTCCTCCTGCCTCGACCTACAGGCGAGGCGCGATCCACGCACGTATCTCGTGCGTGCTGCGCGATTCGCCGGCAAAGGGATACCGCCCTGTGCGCGCCGCCCGCAGCCTGCTGCTTGAATTACGCGGCTGATCGGTGCATCGTAAGCGGCATTCCCCATAACGCGAGGAATTCTATGGCTAAGGCCAGTCCACCTTCATCGGGGCATCAGCCCGTGCAAGCCGAGCAACAGCGGCTGCATGAAGACGCCCGCCGCGAGAAACACTGGAAACGTTGGGGACCATACCTCAGCGAGCGCGCCTGGGGCACCGTCCGGGAAGACTACAGTCCGCACGGCACCGCCTGGGAATACTTTCCGCATGACCATGCCCGCTCCCGCGTGTATCGCTGGAATGAAGATGGCCTCGCCGGCATCTCCGACCGCCACCAGTTCGTCTGCTTCGCGATCGCGCTGTGGAACGGCCGGGATCCCATTCTCAAAGAACGGCTGTTCGGCCTGACGGGCAATGAGGGCAATCACGGCGAAGACGTCAAGGAGTACTACTATTATCTCGATTCCACTCCCACGCATTCCTACATGAAGTACCTCTACAAATATCCGCAGCGCGAATTTCCCTATGCCCGGCTGGTGGAGGAGAACCGGCGGCGGGGACGCCAGGATCTGGAATTCGAGCTGATCGACACCGGGGTGTTCGACGACGACCGGTATTTCGATGTGGTCATCGAGTATGCCAAGGCCTCGCCGGAGGATGTGTTGATCCGCATCCGGGTCAGCAATCGCGGACCGGACCAGGCGGAGCTGACGCTGCTGCCGACGCTCTGGTTCCGCAACACCTGGTCGTGGGGGCTGGATGTCCGCCGGCCTCGCCTGAAGGCCGTCGAAGTCGGCGGCGACGCGAGCGTCGTGGAGTTCGTGCACGATTACTACGGCCGCCGCCGGCTGTTCTGTGGCGACCGGCCGACCCTGCTCTTCACCGAGAACGAGACCAATACGGGGCGGCTCTATGGCGATCCGGACGGCGCGCGTTACGTGAAAGACAGCATCAATGATTATGTGGTGCGCGGCGACAAACAGGCCGTGAACCCCGAGCAGATCGGATCCAAGGTCGCGGCGCACTATGTCCTCTCCGTTGAACCGGGAGGAACGGAGACGGTCTGCCTGCGTCTCACGAACGACATGGGCGACGTTCCCTGCGGCGGACAGGCGTTCGATGCCGTGTTCAAGCAACGGCTGCAAGAGGCGAACGAGTTCTACGACAGCCTGGCTCCCGCCCATGTCTCCAACGATGCGCGGCTGGTGCAACGCCAAGCGTTCGCCGGGCTTCTGTGGAGCAAGCAGTTCTATCACTACGACGTGTCGCGATGGCTCAAGGGGGATCCGGCCGGTCCCGAACCGCCAAGGCAACGGCTGAAAGGGCGCAATTCGGAGTGGACGCATCTCTACAACGCCGATGTCATCTCCATGCCCGACAAATGGGAATACCCCTGGTATGCCGCGTGGGATCTGGCGTTCCATTGCATTCCGCTCGCGATCGTCGATCCCACCTTTGCCAAGGAGCAGCTCATCCTCATGCTGCGTGAGTGGTACATGCATCCGAACGGGCAGATCCCGGCGTACGAATGGGCGTTCGGCGACGTGAATCCGCCGGTCCACGCCTGGGCGGCCTGGCGGGTGTACAAGATCGAAAAGAAACGCAAGGGGGGCGGCGATCGCGTTTTTTTGGAGCGCGTATTTCACAAGCTGCTGCTCAATTTTACCTGGTGGGTGAATCGCAAAGACGCCGAGGGCAAGAACATCTTTCAAGGCGGGTTTCTGGGATTGGACAACATCGGCGTGTTCGACCGCAGCGCCCCATTGCCCACCGGGGGCCATATCGAACAATCGGATGCCACGAGCTGGATGGGCATGTATTGCCTGAACATGCTTTCCATCGCGCTCGAACTGGCGCGGGACAATCGCGCCTACGAGGACGTCGCGAGCAAGTTCTTCGAGCATTTCGTCTACATCTGCCGGGCGATGAACAACATCGGTGGAGAACAGATCGAGTTGTGGGACCGGGAGGACGGCTTCTTTTACGACGTGCTGCACCTCCCCGACGGCAAGAACCTCCACATGAAAGTCCGCTCGATGGTCGGGCTTATTCCGCTCTTCGCGGTGGAGACGCTGGATTCCGATCTCGTGGACAGCCTGCCGCGGTTCAAACACCGGATGCAGTGGTTTATCGAAAACAAGCCGGACTTCAGCGCGCATGTGGACACGCACAGCCATGATGGAGGCGTGCGGCGGTTTCTGTCGCTCGTCGACCGCCATCGGCTGCGATCCGTGCTGCGCTATATGCTGGATGAGCAGGAATTTCTGTCGCCGCACGGCATCCGCTCGCTGTCCCGCTACCACAAAGATCACCCGTACGTGCTGGCGGTGATGGGCCGCGAGCATCGCGTCGATTACGAGCCGGCCGAGTCGGGCACCGGCTTGTTCGGCGGCAATTCGAACTGGCGGGGCCCCGTCTGGTTTCCGGTGAACTATCTGCTCATCGAGTCGCTCCAGAAGTTCCATTACTTTCTCGGCGACAGCTATACGGTCGAATACCCCACGGGATCAGGTCGAGCGATGCCGCTCAATCAGGTGGCCGCGGAGCTGTCCCGGCGGCTGACACATCTATTCCTCTTGGATCAGCAGGGGCGGCGGCCGGTGTTCGGCGGCACCAGAAAGTTTCAAGCCGATCCCCTTTGGCGCGACGCGATCCCGTTCCACGAGTATTTCCACGGCGACAACGGCGCCGGCATCGGCGCCAGTCATCAGACGGGGTGGACGGGGTTGGTGGCGAAGCTGATTCAACAGTCGGGAGAATGAGAAGACCGGAATCTGTTGATCTGGCGATTGTCCGCAAATTCAACAGATCAACAGATCGTCAGATCGACAGATGTAGCAAACCCGAAAAGCGATGCATGTTACAAGGAGTGACTGCCAAAACCTCGACCGCGCGCTGAGCTTGGAATGGCTCGAAACGAACGGCCGGGGCGGCTTTGCCTCCGGCACGGTCGCCGGGGCCAATACCCGCCGGTACCATGCCTTGCTGCTCATCGCACGCAAGCCGCCCACGGAACGGCTCGTGCTGGTCAATCAAGTCGAGGAATGGCTTGAGATCGACGATCAGTGGTTCCCGCTGTCGACCAATCTGTACCCGGGCGCCATTCATCCGGCCGGCTATGGGCACTGCGCGTCATTCGAATTGAATCCCTGGCCGACGTGGACGTACCGAGTCGGCGGCCTCACCGTGCAACGGGACATTCTCTGTGTCCGCGGGCGCGATCTCGTGCTGCTCCAGTGGTCCGTCAAAGGAAAGGCCAAGACATCGATTCGGCTGCGGGTCCGCCCGAAGCTCACGGGGCGCGATTACCACGCCTTGCATCACGAAAACGGTGCGTTGACGGACAAGGCGCTGGTTCACGATGGCTCGGTCGAGTGGCAGCCGTATCCCGATCTTCCCGCTGTCCGGGCGTTCCATTCCGGAACCTATCGACACGTTCCCCAGTGGTATCGCCGCATCGAATTTCCCATCGAACGACAGCGGGGGCTCGACGCCGAGGAAGACTGGTGGTCGCCGGGAGAATTCCTCCTTGAGCTGCGTTCCGGTGTCGCCGCTCATCTCGTCTTCACTACGGAATTCGTGCAGTCTGTCCATGGGGCCGCACTCGTTCGTTCGGAGCGGGCGAGGCGCCGGAAGCTACAAGCCGCAATTCCAACGGACGATGGTCTCGTTCGCCAATTGTGGACTGCCACCGAGGCCTACATTTCTGAGCGCGGGGCAGGCCAGACGGTGATTGCCGGCTACCCCTGGTTCACCGATTGGGGGCGCGATACCTTCATCGCGCTGCCCGGTCTCTGCTTGGTGACGGGGCGGTATGAGACCGCGCGCCGCATCATCGAGGCCTTTGCGGCCCACGTTTCCGAGGGCATGATCCCGAATCGGTTTCCGGACGCCGGTGAGCAGCCGGAATACAACACGATCGATGCGTCGCTCTGGTTCATCCATGCCGTCGATCGGTATCTGGCCTATTCGAAGGATGTTCGGCATGTGCGAGAGACGGTCTGGCCGGCCGTCAAACAAATCATCGAGGGCTACCGAGCGGGCACGCGCTATGGCATCCGGATGGATGACGATGGACTCATCACGGGCGGAGTCCCGGGCGCCAATCTCACGTGGATGGATGCCAAAGTCGGCGACCAGGTTGTCACCCCGCGGCATGGCAAGCCGGTGGAGATCCAAGCCCTGTGGATCCGAGGGCTCGAGACCGCCGCAATATTGGCCAAGAGATTCGGCGAGGCGTCCTTCGCCGAACGATGCGAGCGCGACCGGCGCACCGCGGTGGCCTCGTTTCAGCGCCGCTTCTGGTATCGGACCGGCGGGCATCTCTACGATGTCGTCGATGGCCCCGACGGAGACGACCCTTCGGTGCGGCCGAACCAGCTCTATGTGCCGGCTCTTTGTCCCGGCCTGTTGCCCAAAGAGCAAGCCGAACAAGTCCTGCGTGTCGTTGAAGACCATCTCGTGACGCCGGTCGGGCTGCGGACCCTATCGTCGAAGGATGAACGGTACCACGGCCGGTACAGCGGCGGCCCGGCGGAACGAGACACGGCCTATCATCAAGGCATCGTCTGGCCGTATCTGCTGGGCGTCCTTGTGACCGCCTACCTTGCCGTGTATGGGAAGAAGCCGGCCCACAAGGCTCGCGCACGGCGGTTTCTGGATGGCCTGGAGCAGCATCTCCAAGACGCCTGCCTGGGCCAGGTCTCCGAGCTCTTCGAGGGCGAGGCTCCGTACGAGCCGCGCGGCTGTCCGGCGCAGGCCTGGTCGGTGGCCGAACCCCTGCGGGCATTGATCGAAGATCTGGCAGGATGCTGAAAATGTCCGCGAGCAGCGTTCTCGGCTCGCGCGGATCCTCAACGTACCCCCTGAGGGTACGCCTGCGGTCCGCGCGGAGCCTGCGGCCTTGCTGGCGGCCATTTTGAGCATCCTGCGAGACCCGCTTGACACCTGACGGGTTGCCTCCTTACCTTCCCAACAAAGAGCCGAACTGCTGGCAAAAGGAGATCACTATGCGAATGAGGTGTGGTGGGGCATCGTGTTGGGCGCGGGCCGCGGTTGTGACGGTGGTAATGATGATGGTCGGCTGGCCATCCACTGGATGGTCAGAAGACCTGCCGAAAGAATCGGTGCTGCCGTTGCAGCTGGCGATGCGCGCGGCGCAGGCGGCCATCGACGCCTGCAAGAAGGACGGCTATCGCGTCAGTGCCGCGGTGGTGGACCGGGCCGGCATCTTGCGTGCGATGGGCCGTGCAGACGGCGCGGGGCCACATACGGTGGACAGCAGCCGAAAGAAAGCCTACACCGCCGCCAGTCTGCGGCGTCCGACCACTGAGCTGGCGGAGATGATTGGCAAAATGCCGGCGCTTCAGGCGCTGCGCGATATGAACAACGAGATTCTCATGCTGGGCGGCGGTTTGCCGATCGAGATTGGCGGCGAAGTCGTCGGAGCCATCGGGGTCGGCGGTGCGCCGGGCGCTCATCTCGACGACGCGTGCGCGCAAGCGGGCTTGGATGCCGTCGGCGCGACACCGAAAGTGTCCGCGCCCAAGTGAGGCGACCGGTCCTGCGGGCCCTGCCGGTCGCGGCCGCGTTCCTCTGCGCCGGGTGTAACAGCGGCGCGCCGGAACCGGCGTCGGTAGAGGTTCCGGCGGCGCAGCTGCGCGTCACGATCGTCCGGGTCGCCACCGATCCGTTTCTCCCTCGCCATAACTTGACGCTGTCCATCACAGGAGCGGGAGGCTGTACGGCCTCCACGGACTTGTTTCCGGACACGGGCTATGCGGGGCGGCGGAATCTCTATGTCACGAGCCGCGGCCAGCTCTATGTGATCGGGCAATTCGACGCGCGGGTGATCGAGGCGGCAACGTGCCGCATCACGCTGTCGGAATTTCGCCATCTCGACCGCGACGTGGTCTTCGTGGGGAGTTTTGACGAAGACGAGGAGGGGCGCTGGACCTATTTCCCGGCATCCAGCAGGCCCGAACGGCCGTTGGCCCCCCGTTAAGGCTCGGCGCCAAAAGGGTGGTCGATTACAAAGCGCCATTCTCCGTTCGGTTGCCGGCGCGCGACCTCGACGCTCTTGCCGCTCATCGAGACGGCTTCTCCATTCGGCCCGGTTCCCGTGAGCGCCCACTGGCCGCGCAGCAAGGCCAACTCTCCGCTTTGAACCGTGAACGCAGTGTTCATGGTCATGGAGCCGCGCAGCGCCAGGAATTGCATGAGGCTCTCACGGATGGCCTCCCGCCCGCGGATGACGGTGTTCGGCTGGGGGAGCAGCGCCGCCTCCGGTTCATAGAGTGCGAGAAGGGCGTCGAGATCGCTCCGATTGAAGGCGGCGACGAACGATCGGTGCAGGTGTTCGGGTGTTTCAAGGGCCATGAGGCCGTTCCTTTCCTTTTCCAGGAGGCGGTCCTGGCTCCGAGCCGTGACACGGACAATAACAGAGCTCTCTCGCGAGAAAAAGCCCGACCAGAGAGGCACCGGGGTGGCGGTCTTGTACGGCTGAACGAAATCATAGGGCACGATGCAGCGACCCATCGTTGGCTTCCATCAGGACGAGCACGGTGACTGGGTTGCAGACCTGGCCTGCGGCCACGGGCAGCATGTCCGGCATCAGCCGCCGTTCAGCAACCGGCCGTGGGTGGTGACTGAAGCCAGCCGCATGCAACATATCGGGACGCCATTGAATTGCAAGAAATGCGAAGAGGAGAACCGTTAACTGATGGTGACGGCTTCGTCTGGCAGGGGCGCACTCATGCCGAGCCCTGGTTCGTGCCAAGGCAGCAGCCGAGGTCCCTCATACCGATACCCGCCCTCGACCGGGTCCTGCGCGAGCAGGAGCGGCGTGTCGAGATCCAAGATGTCGAAGCCCGCCATGCCAAGAACCAAGCTGAACGAGCACCCCATCGCGATTCTGGTCTCGACCATCCCGCCGACCATGAGTTTGAGCCCTGCCTGCAGCGTGAAGGCCGCGATCTCGGCCGCTTGCAGCACGCCGGTTTTCATGATTTTGATGTTGATGTAATCGGCCGCCTGGGCGTCCACGACCCGCCGCGCGTCGTCGATCGAGCGGACCGATTCGTCGGCCGCGACCGGGATGCCGGTCTCCCGCCGGATGGCGGCGAGGCTGTCGAGATCCTCCCGGACGACCGGTTGCTCCAAGAGAAGCAGGGTCCCGCCGAACTGCCGCACGCCTTTGGCGAACAGCAGGCATTCCTCCCGAGAAAATCCTTGATTGCCGTCGCCGATAAACGCCACATCGGGACAAGCGTGGTGGACGGCTTGAAGCCGGCGGACATCTTCCTGGACATCGACGCCGACCTTCATTTTGAAGAGGCGAAATCCCTCCCCGTACCAGTCCCTGGCCAGCCGGAGCGTCTTCTCCAGGCTGGTGATCGGAATCGTCATGTCGGTTTCCCGCGCGCGCAGGGCGGCGCCTCCCCAGAGGCGCCACATCGGCATCTCCTTGGCGCGACAGAACGCGTCGAGGAGGGCGGTCTCCAGCGCGCAGCGCGCGGCCGGCTGCGTGGGCGCGGCTTCGGCGAGCGCCCGCGCCAGCCGCCGATAGTCTCCGACCGGCTGGCCGATGACCGTCGGCGCCAGCCGCGCCAAGCTGTTCAGGCAGGAGACACGGTCTTCGCCGCCCACTTCCGGAAAGGGCGCGGCTTCTCCGTAGCCCTGCGTGCCATCGTCGAGCGTGATTTGAACGAAGACATTCTCCGCCACCACGCGCGCGCCGGTGGCGACGACGAACGGATCGGTGATCGGGATGTCGATCGGCCAGAAGGCCACGCGCGCGATGGTCTGAGACGGGTTGTGCATGGGGGCGTCAGTAGAACGTATACACCAGCAAGGCGTTGCACTGAAACCGCATGTAGACGCTGGCGATTTGCGTGTAGTCCGCCATAATCTTCAACAGCCAGGGTTTGGAGAGGCGTGCCGTATAGGCGGCATGGGCGTCGCCGCCGACGCGGAACACCGAGGCCTGCGTCGCTTCGTCGATGTACTGAAGCGCCGGGCCGGCGGCGAACGAAAGATCCTGCTGGTCGTCGATCGTGTAGGTCGCGGCGAGGCGCGGAATCTGGTTCACGAACACCTGAGGACTGAAGTAACCGCCCGGCAGCGGTTCGATCGCGCTGGGCCGGAAGCCGCTCTGATTCTCGCCGTAGTGCATGAGAGAGAAGACGTACTCGGCGGCGAGGTCCCAGTCGCCGATCTGGGTCAGCGGAATCGAGGCTTTCGCCGTCACGCCCACCTGGTCGTTGCTGCCGAGGGATTCCGCCGTGACCCATCCGACGAACGGCGTCACGTCCAGGTGAACCGCGCCGACATCGAACGCCACATCGGTGTAAAAGAGCGTGGACCGCGCCAAGCCGAGCAACTGCCCGCTGGCTCGCGAGCCGATCAATGAGGCGAAGGAATCGTAGCGAAGCTCGCGCTTCACGCCGGGCCGAATCGAGAACGAGGGGCCCTCATAGACGTATTCGAACTTGTAGGCCAGCCCGTCGCCGCGCGGCGCGTCGTGGTACTCCAGCAGCAAATCGACACGATGCGCAGGATTCAGGCGCAGTTGATTGCCGAACGAGAGGTAGCCGCCGGCGCGGTTCTCAGAGGAGCTCCAGAAATGCTCCGCGCCGACTTCCAGCGTCGTCGTAGTGAAAGGGGTGAGATCCATCTTGCCGCGCGAGCCCAGGCGCAATCCGTACAGCTCGAACGGCTTTTCCGGCTGGGCCAGCACCGAGAGCACGCCTTCGACGGCCGGCTCCCGCCCTTTGAGCATGTCGCGGCGCAACGCCGTCATGTCGCCCGGTTCGCGCCGGGACGCGTGCCGCGCGAGATTGGCATGGTACAGGGCCAGGTCGTTCTGGCCCAGCCAGGCATAGGCTTTGGCCAGACCTTGATGGGCCTGCGCGTTCCGCGGTTGGGCCGCCAACACCTTATCGTACTGCGCGATCGCTTCCTGCGCCGTCTCCTTGCGGGCCGCCAAGTGCGAGGCATACTTCAACCGCATGGCGACGTCGTCCTTCCGCTTCAATCCCATGCGGTAGTACTTCAGCCTGTCTTTTTCGCGATAGGCGTAGCGTGACCATTCGAGCGCCTGGGCCTGTTTGAAGGCGATCTCCGGGTCGTCGTCGTACTGAGCCAGATAGCGATCGAAGGTCTCGATGGATTTGTCTTTCAGCCCTTGCCGTTCATAGGCCAGGCCGAGGCTTCGCAGCGCTTCCCGGTGCGTCGGATTGTGCTCGACGACCTTTTCAAACGCTTCGATCGCGGCCTTGTAGTTCTCGATCTCCATGTTGGCCCGGCCGCGTGAAAGGTACCAGGATTCCACGAAATCGACGGCGCACACAGCAGCGGGAGCCGCCGCACTATACAAAGCCAGGCACAAGCATGCGATTCGGAGGTACATCGGTGGTGAAGCCTTTCGGTTACGCCTGTTCAGTCGCCGTGGTTGCCAGTTCAGCGGGTGCGTCAGTGGGAGCGACGGATCGGATCGCGCCGCAACGCCAGACGGAGGGGGCGAGGCGGGTTCGATAGCGGATCGCATAGGAAGCGGCCGAGCCGTTCGAAGTGGTCACGGTCCAGCATTGATCGGCGGGAGGCGGCTGTCCGATCATGATGAGGCCGATGCCGCGCGGCGAGGAGTCTCGCATGATGGCCGGCCGCTGGAAGCCTCCAGCGGAAACGGTGATGCGCTGAAACATCGGCCGCCGCGGAGTCCGCCGCCGGCGCAGGCGGCAGGGCACGAGGTTTTTGATCAGGCCGATGAACAGATGCGCCGCCATCACGGCATTGCTCTTGATTCTGGCGGCGTGCGCGGTCGCCCATGTGGCCGGGTCCGCGAAAATCGCGAGCGCCATGCGTTGGTGAAGTTCTTTCTCCATCCCGATCCAGCGCAGTCCGCAGCGGGCGCGGGTCCGGGAAAGGCGCTCATGATAGACGACCTGCGCCCGACAGGTGAAGGGGGGATCGGCGAGCAAGGTCACGGACACCTCGGGAGGAATCGATACATCCGGCTCGGTCCGGAAGGAGCAGCCGGCCGGGCTGAGCTCCTCAGTCCGGCCTTCGAACGAACAACCCTCGGCCTCTAGCCGAAAGAGCATCGGCTTCCGAATGCGTTCCTCGGCTCGCCGTTGCGGGCGCTCCCAGGCCATCAACAAGCCGGCCGACAGGCCCACGAGATTGACGGCCGCCCAACTCAGGTTGAAAAAGTACGCGTCCTTTTCGATGCCGAAGTACCAGAACTCCCAGAGCCCCTTGGCCATCGCCGCTATCGTGAGTGCCGTGGCCCCCACCAAGCTAAAGCTGGACCGCCAGTCGAACGTGCGCCGATGGCTCACCAGCCCTTTCGGCGTCACACTGAAGCCGAGCCGCTTCGGCAACAGCAGATCGAACATCGAGCGGAACAGCGGGAAGCAGACCCGAAAGAGCGCCG
>CAZXRB010000008.1:32772-33017 GCA_964642845.1 uncultured Nitrospira sp. | reverse complement strand
CAGAGCAGGCGGGGCCAGCCGGGCAGCAGCGCGGACGACATCATCGGCAACAGCACCAGAAACGGGAGGAGATAGGCGACCAGGACGGATACGTCCGAAAAGATCGGGTGCAGATGCAGCAAGAGAAAGTACAGCGGGGTGATCCAGAAGATCACCCGTGCCGCCGGAAAGAAAAAATAATAGAGCGAGGCGAAGTAGCCGAGGCGATGGCGCAGCGCCAGTCCTCGGCATAGCAGGGGATTGTC
>CAZXRB010000008.1:0-32750 GCA_964642845.1 uncultured Nitrospira sp. | reverse complement strand
AGCCGAGCATCCAGCGCCGTCGCTGCACGAGATATGATCCCAGGGTTTCGGCCGTGAGTCCCACCGCCAGGTCCTTGTCGAGGAAGACCGACCGCCAACCGCGCGCATGGAGATGCTGGCTGGTATGGATGTCCTCCGTGATGCTCATCAGCTTGAATCCGCCTACTTCCAGAATGGCCGCACGGCGAAACACGGCGCCGCTGCCGACGAAAAACGATCCGCCCCACGACTGCCGGCCTCCTTGGATCGCATGGTTGAACATGTCCTGCTCGTTCGGGATGCCGGGCCCCGTGCGGAACGCGCGCTGAAAAATGTCCTGATTGTAAAAATGATGCGGCGTCTGCACGAAGCCCAGGCGAGGATCGGCGAAGAAGGGCACGGTCTCGCGGAGAAACGACGTGACCGGGATATGGTCGGTGTCGAACACGACCACCAGCTCTCCCGTTGTCCGGCCCAGCGCCTCGTTCAGGTTGCCGGCTTTGGCATGGCGGCGCGGTCCTTTCAGGTAGTGGGCCCCATAGCGATGGGCCAGCTCGCAGACTTCCTCACGATGGCTGTCGTCGAGCACGTAAATCCGTTTCGGCTCATAGGCCATCGCACAGGCGCCCATTAGCGTGCGCTCCAGAATGGCGCAGGACTCCGAGTAGAT
Source organism: uncultured Nitrospira sp. (assembly GCA_964642845.1). Lineage (GTDB taxonomy): Bacteria > Nitrospirota > Nitrospiria > Nitrospirales > Nitrospiraceae > Nitrospira_D. The sequence goes on along the minus strand of CAZXRB010000008.1, from coordinate 32,101 downwards.
GGGGATGAAGACATCGACCGATGGGGCGAACCCGTTCGGCGCCGAGACAGCAGCGGGCGGACGCGGCCGCGATCTCACGCCGACTTGGACGGCGAGAAGCAGCACCGTCGAGAAGGCGTAGCATTCCGCCGCCCACAACGAGAGGCTGATGAAGAGGCCGCCCGGTTCGATGACGTTCAACGTGTTGAACAGCCGCCACCACAGGTACCTCACGCACAGCGCGCCGGCACCAAGGAGGAAGGCGAGGTTCAACACCGGATGCCAGCGAGCGACCACGAACAGCGCCACGGTGACGGCAAAAAGCTCCAGCGGGAAGTGCGCGAGAAAGCCTGGCACGTCGAAGGGACGGAGAAACCCGAGAAACTCGTCGTAATGCCGCGCCTGCTGCAAGGCGGTCGCTTCGCTGAACCAGAGCCAGTTGTGCAAATAATAGGGCGTGGCGTTGCCGGCCAAAGCTTGGCGGTGGAGGGCGGCCAATTTACGTTCGCGCAGCTGGCGCGCCAAATCCGGCTCGGTCTCCCGGGCCAACGCATGGACGGTGGCATAGAGCGGCAGTCCTTCCAGCGACGATCGTGGGGTGCCGTCCAGCCGGTACCGATCGAGGAAACGGCCGTGCGTCTTCCATTCCCGCTTGAAGAAGGCCAGCATCGCCTCACGGAGCGGTCCTTCGGCGCGGCCGAACCAGTCGGCGTCCTGCGCCATCCGCCAAAAAATCGGGAAGGCGTCATAGCTGAAGTCGGAGACCTGGCCGGTTTCCGGATGGCGGAGCGCCAGCCGCCGGCGGTCCTTGTCCCAATAGACCACTTCAGGAGGAAGAACCACTCGTTCTTCGTCATACAGCCAATGCAGGAGGGCATAACTGTCGCTGACGACCTGCTGCCACGGATGGCCGGGATCGACTGAGGCAAAGACCTCGTAGGCGTAGGGAGCGAGGTAGGCTACATGGATGACCGGGGCGTCTTCGTGCAGCGCCCAATTGCCGGCCGTCACATAGACATGACCGCCGACGCGCAAGAGTTCTCCGTCCCAGATGGAAGCCAGGATGGCCCGCGCGTCTTGCTCGTAGCTCGGAGAGTCGAACCGTCGGGCGGCGAGGATCAAGGCCAGCGCGATGTCGGTATCTGCGTCAGTGGCTGAATTGCTGGAGACGACCTTGTCCTTCCATTTCCAGGCAAAGAGCTTGTCCTGCCGCACTTGGAGATGGCGCTTCGTCCAGGTCCAGACGCGTTCGAAGGTCGCGCGGTCGCCGGACCAGACGGCACGCAGCATCGCGTAGCCCTGTCCCTCCGACGTGGTGATGCCCTGCTCGTCCCAACTGACGACGCGCCCATCGACGATGTACCGTTGTTTGTAGTAACTCCACAGGGCGGAGAGGTCGTCCAACTGGCGGATGTAGCGGTCGCTGGACCGTTCTGCGGAGGGCAGAGAGGCCTGCGCTGGGGCCCATCCGAGCAGGAACGAGAAACCCAGCAGGCAGGCGCGGAGCCCGGTCCGGGATGCCACAGAGCCGCGCGTCATTGCGTGAGGAAGTAATCCACAAGGGCCAGCGCGCTGAAGCCGCCGGACGGCAAGAGCAGCGCCTGGAACACCGGATGTTGCGACCAATGGGCGAAGGCGCCCTGCCGGACGCCTTCGATGTCCCTCAGCATCTGGTCGATCTGCGCGATCTGATGGCCGCACCGTTCGCTCTGCCCCGGTTCCTGCGCCTTGGCGCGGAGCAGATAGATTTGATCGCGCAGGCGCTTCACGGCGCTGCTTCTCGCTTTCTCGGCGGCGAAGCTGAGCAGCACGGCGCAGGCGAGGATATAGGCGGCGGTCACGGCGAAGATGACCAGCAGGCCCGGCGGATAAGACCAATCGTCGAAGATGCGGTTCCGGGCGGCCACAATGAGGAAAAGCGCGATGAGCGGATAGTGGATCAGCGAGCCGACGACTTTCGTCCGTTCCGCGATGAAGGTGATGTCGAGCCATTCCCCGATGAGGTCGGCCGACACTTTCCGTTGTTCGCAGAGCGGGGCGAGCACGTCAGCCGGCCACTGCGTCTGCTCCAGCGCGAATTGGTGGATGAATCCCGTGCAGACGCGGATGGCGTCGACCACGTAGAAGACCAGCAGGCCGAGTGTCGCCGTTGACAACACCCAGACGACGGCGTTCACCCACCAAGCGATGGCCCCGCGGGCCGGGGTGTGGGGCATGCCGAAGAGGATCAGCAGCAAGCCGCCGAGCATGCCGAGGACGGCCGTCTGGGGGACGATGCGCCACCACTGTGTGCGGGTGTAATGATCGTGCTCCTGCCACAAGGCGGCGAGACGCCGGGCGCTTCCGCTGAACGAGATGGCCCATGACGCGGGATGGAGCCAGTGCCACCAGCGCGTCGGCGACATCTGCCGGTCTGCTGCCGCCTCGGTCAACCCGTACCGAGCCGTCAATGCCGCCTGGTTTGCCGACAGCACTCCATGGCCCAGCCGGAAGAACGCCAGGCAGAGAAGGGCCGTGAGGAGGCGAATCAGCTCGGTCGGCCAGATACTGACCCCTTCGAGCCAGAACCACGGCTCGCCGTCCGGCTGTGCCGCCGCCCATCCGAATCCCAGTACCGCGACGACGGCCGCCAGCGCCAATCCCACCCCGGCCTGCAGGAGGAATTGCCCGGTCTCGCGCGAAAGGATCTCCTCGGGAATTGAACGGATGACGGGGACGATCAGACAAAAGGTGAAGAACAGCGCCATGGCGATGGGCAGCCACCGGGATCTCACGATCTGTTGGGTCCAATGAGGACCGCTCACGCGGGAGGCGGCGGAGGCCAGTCCGCGGGTCGTGATGACCGTCGCGGGATTCACCGCCGACATGGTTGCGCCCAGCGGCACGAGGAGCGTCCGGCCCACTTCATAGACGGCGGGGACCGCCGCGATGTCGAGCGCGGAGGAATCGGTACCCTTGATCTCGTAGGGGCAGGCGGGACACGCCCGATAGACGTGGCCGAGTGCCTGCAGCACCGCGAAAAACGTCGAGGTCTGATAATTGTTCCGGAACGGCGGAATCTCCTGTTGCAGCCGTGGATGGAGCTCGAGCCCGAAGTGGGACGCGATGATCAAATTGTGCGTCCAATCGTATTGGCTCGGATGCAACAGCCGGGCGTCCAGGTCGGTGGTGAAGAACAGCGTATCGGGAAAGCGTTTCCGGAGCGCCTGGAGGATCAAGAGCTTGTCGTACACGTCGCTGCCGAGAATGCCGACGGCTTTGAATCGCCGTCCCTCGGAGTCTTCCTCCATCCGATCCGCCAGCCGCCGGACATAGTCGAGCTGGCTTTCCCCCTCGGGCCGTTCCAGTTCGTCCAGCGACCGATCGTCTTTTCCTTTGGGTTTTTTCGGTGCGCCGCTTCCCGACTCGCCGCCGGGCAGTTCGCCGTCCAGGCCGCGCAGGTACGTATAGTGGTGGATCCAGGGCACCGTCTCGTGCTGGATCTGTGGGTTCGCGAGGAGGCGAAGCCCTTGGAGATGCGAGGTGCAACGGGCCTCGCGGCCGCTTCGATGGTCGTTCAGGCAGGCGGCGACGGAAAATTCCAGCGGCAGGTTGCGTCCGTAGAACGTGTCCCATTCCGCGATGATCGCGACCGGGTCCCCCTCGCGAACCCGGCGCAGAGACAGCTCGTGAAGGAGCGCGTGCGCCAGCGCAAAATCGGTCGGGGGCCGATAGGCGAGTTCAATGCCGCCACGCAGGAGGGTGTCCGAGACCCACTGATCCGGATCCACTTCCTCCCGGGCGCGCGCGCCTTCGATGCTTTGATAGATCACCGAGGACGAGACGGAGGCCCAGGGCGAATAGAGACGGACCGCCCCCTTGTCGCTATCCTGCCCGTCCGTGGGCCAGGTCAGGCCGGACCGATCCTGCTTGGCCTCGGCCACCATGGTCCGTAACATGGCCGAGCCGGGCGGGCCGATGATCCGGAAAGTCAGCCGGGAGCCGGGCTTGGTCCCGGCCACCGGGGACGATTCGTCCACCAGGCGGCTGAGCTGGTTGCTGATGGCAGCCACATCGTGCAACGGGCGGTCGCCGAACAGTTCATCGCTCAGCCACAACACGAGCACGTCGCCGAAGAGGGTCGAGGCCGGTGCGCCGGGGTCGCAATCCCGGAGCTTGCGCGGGCGGTACCATTCGAACGGAATGGACGAGGGAGGGTCGGAGCGGTTCCAGATGACGTAGCCCACGTGGTCGCCGTCTTCCGGCACATAACAGGCGGCGCCGAGAGCGGCTCCCACGGCATAGCGGTCGCGTATCCGCTGTTCGGTGCCTTCGACATAGGGACTGCCGTCCGTCATGACCAGCAACACGGATACGCGCGGCGCCGTCGAGGGCTTCGCGACGAGCTTGCCGGCGATTTCCTGGGCCAGCTCCTGCCATCCGCGCGCGACCGACCCGGCGCCCCGCGCCTTTTGCGTGTTGAGATGCGCGTCCACCGCAGCCAATGGATCTTGCCAGAGACGTGCGAGCGCCCGTTGCTCGACCACCGCTTCGTGCCGCTCCAAGCCGGGATTGGCCGGCCGTGAGCTCTTGAGCGGCGCCTGCGACCACAGATAGCCGCCGAGGGCGGCCACCAGGACGACGGCGCCGGACAGGGCCAGCGTGGAAAGATCTTTGTCGTTTGCGCTCATCCTGCGCCTTGCAGCCGACCGCAAGGCGCGCTTATGTTAGCGAGAACGATTGCTCGATACCACAGCAAAGATGCCCTGCCACGGCGCCGGGGGAAGGGCCCGCTTGACAGAGCGGCGGTGAGTAGCCGACAACCTCCGCGAGTCCACGTCGCACGACATCTGCATATGACCATCCTGACCCATCGATACCAGCGGCGGCTGCTGCTCGGCGTGGCGGCTGTGATCAGCCTGTATCTGGTGTTGCCGCTGGCCGCCTCCTATCTGCTGGCGAACGAGTTGCGGCGGCAGGGCTATCAGCACGTCATCGTCCAGCTCGGCTATCCGGGGTGGCGCAGTATGCGCATTCCCGTGGTGTCGTTTCAGCGAGACTTGGGGCATGAAAGCTTGCTGGTATCACTTACGGATGCCGAGTTGCACTATTGGCCTCTGCAACTGGCCCGGGGCCACGTCGATCAAGTCGTGCTGCCGTATGTCGCGGTGCAGATCCTCAACACGGCGGCATTGAGGGCCGGCGACGGGACCGGCGCCGAAGCGGCACAGGACGATGGATCTCCCTGGGCCCTCTTGACCGCGAGCGATTTGCTGCGGCGTCTGCCGATCCTGCCGGTCGATGAACTCCGGTTGGACCGCGTGACCCTGTTTCGCGAACGGGCCACCGGGCCGCTGCGGAAGGTGACGATTTCTGGCGTGGTGGTGCAGCAAGAGGGAGAGCTCGGCGGCCATCTCACCTTTCAAGGCCAGGAGACGGCCTCCTATGGGTTGACGGTCGCCGGCCACTCGGCGAGCACGTGGTCGGCGACCTTGGCGTCCCAACGGCCGCAGGCGCCCCCGATCGTGTCCTGGCAATCGCACGCGCAGGGCAACGGGTCTCAGATTCGGATGGAAGGCCGGCTGGAGGTCAACGTCCGCGAGCTGGCGCCGTTTATCGCGCTGCTGGTGCCCATCGGTCCGGAATTGGGACGGGTCACGGGTCAGGTCGCCATGAATTGGACGGGGACGGTCGCCTCTGACGTGAGCTTGCTGTCCATGTGGGAGGATCCGCGGACGCAATTCGCGGGGCAAATCCACGCCGCCATCACTCTCCCGGCCTTGCATGGCGTCGCCAAAGACATCTCCGTAGCCGGTGACGGCTTGTTTGCCGCCGATGCGACACAGGTCCGCTGGACGATTCATCCGGGAGTCTTGCTCACCGCCACGGTGAACGTCCAGCCGACCGGTATTCCCGAGCTGGTCCGGACGCTGTTGCCGCGCGGCGATCAACCGGTGTGGGTGGAACAACGCGCGCCGGTCCATGGATGGTTGTACTGGGGCGAGACGCCGTTCCGGATGACGGCCGAGGGGCCGCTGCAGGTCACCTATGGGCGGACGAACGGTCCGTTGGTCGCCGAATTCGAGGCCGTGAGCGCTGAAGCCAACGGCTGGAACTTAGTGGCTGCCGAGGGGCGATTTCGGGTCGAGGGAGAACTGTCCGAGGCGATGACGAGGCAGCTGTTCGCGCGGGAAGCGATGGGCGGGTTCCACGGCACACTGACGCTGGCGAAGAACCGGGTGACAGCTTCGCTGGCGCCGTCGTCGCTCGTCACCCTGAAGTCTATCGAGCAGGGCCCCCTGTCGATTCCCCGGGCGACGCTGCAACTCAGCGAGGAGCTGCCCGTGCAGTGTGATGCGGAGACCGGCCGCTGCACCGCCGGCCCGGCGTCCATCGCCGTCCGCGTTCCTGCGGCGCATGTGATGGGGCGGGATCTCCGAATGACGCAGGCCACGCTGGCCCTCCAGCAAGTCGAGACTGCCGGATCTGCCTGGAATCTCCTCACCACGTTGCAGGCGGCAGGAGTCACGGTCGATCTGCCCGCTAGCCGACCGGTTCCGACGGAATGGAAGGTCAAGATCGCCGCCAATCAAGCCGGCCTGAAGGCCGATGTGCGTGTGGATGCGGCGGCGCACGGGGGCGTCGTGACGGCCCGCGTGGAACAACCCTTCGGCGCCGCGCCCGGCTCCCTGCACGCCCAGGTCGGGCCGGTGAGTTTTGACGCCGGCCACCGTCTCGGCACCCTCGTGACGGCCTTGCCCGTCTCGGCGGATCTCACGGGCGGCACCCTTTCGCTGACGGCGGATGCCGTGTGGACGATGGGCGTTGGCGCAGAGGGGCAACCCATCAAGCTGACCTCCGCCATGGCGATCCTGGAGGCGGACAAGCTGGTGGGGCGGTACCAGGATTATCTGTTCTCCGGGCTCCGCGTGACGGCGCCGTTCAAAATGGAGAACGGCGAAGCGATCGTCATGACGCAGCCGGCGAGCCTGACGGTGACATCCGTCCAAACTGGGGTGGAGATCACCAATCTGGCGGTCGCCCTCCAGGCGTTTTGGAAGTGGGGACAGGGCTGGCCGGTGGTGGACATACGGGATGTGCAAGGTGATCTCTTCGGCGGTGAGGCCACCAGTCCGGGACTCCGTCTGGATTGGAGCAAGCCGCCGCACCAGATCACGTTTTCTCTGCGCAAGCTGGATCTCGCCAAAATCTTGAGCGTCGAGCAGCAGAAGGGGCTGCAGGGGAGCGGTATCCTGAATGGGACGCTGCCGATCACCATCACGCCGGCGGGCGTCCGCGTCGAGGGCGGCACGCTGGAGGCGCAAGCGCCGGGAGGGGTGATTCGGTACGGCGCGCTTCCGGAATCGCCCAAGCTGATCACCGAGGCGGACAGCCATCTCCACCTCGTGAGCCAGGCGCTCAATAATTTTCATTACACCGTCCTGCGGGTCGGCGTCGACTACGCGGAAACGGGAGCGTTGGACCTCAGTGTCCGGCTGGAAGGCCGCAACCCCGATATGAAAAAGAGTCCGCCGATTCATTTCAATTTGGCGGTGCAGGAGCATGTGCCCACGCTGCTTCGAAGCCTCCGCCTCGCCCAGGATATTGAGGATGCGGTCCAAAAGAAGTATAAGAAGCCCGGAGTTTTGTGAGGATGCAGCTCGCGAGCGGCCAAATCATGTGGTTAATAGGGGCTATGTGCTGCGTGAGCGCGGCGGCCTGCACGCCGAGGGTGGAAGTGGCAGCCCCGGATAAGCCCATTACGATCAATCTCAATGTGAAGATCGACCACGAAATTCGGGTGAAGGTCGATAAAGATTTGGATCAGGTGTTGTCGAGCGAGAGCGGATTGTTTTAGCAGGATGCTGGTCATGAATCCCAGGATAAGCGTCGCACTGATGGCGGCACTGGTGTGGCTTGGCGGCTCGCTGCCCGTGAGCGCGCTCTCGCTGGAGGAGGCCAAAGCCAAAGGTCTGGTTGGAGAAAAAAGCAGCGGCTATTTAGGACTCGTGAATCCGGCCGATCGGGACGCCCGGGCGCTGGTGAACGAGGTGAATGCGAAACGACGGCAGGCCTATGAAGACATCGCCCGCCGCAACGGCACCGACCTCAGTCAGGTGGAACTCTTGGCGGGAGAAAAGGCGATTCAGAACACGAAGCCCGGCCATTTCATTGAAGGCCCGGGCGGGTGGGTGAAGAAATAGTTTTTCAGCGTCCGCCTAAGCATATCGGTCGTTTTGCCACGGCAACGCCGTGTTCGAGTAGCCCCGCACTTCCCAGAACCCCTTCACGTCCTTATCCGAAAACGTGATGTCGTTGATCCACTTCGCCCCTTTCCACGCATAGCGCTTCGGAACGATCACGCGCACCGGCCCTCCATGCTCTTTGGTCAGCGGCTTGCCGTTCCATTGGTGGGCCAACAACACGTCGTCGTCATCGCAGGCTTCGAGCGGCAGATTGGTCGTGTAATCGTCGTAGGATTTGAACAGGACGAACTTGGCGAGCGTCAGCGGACGCACCACCGAGAGCAAATGTTTGAAGCTGACACCTTGCCATTCATTGTCGTAGCGGCTCCAAGACGTGACGCAGTGGAAATCCGACACGTTGGTGAATTGCGGCTGGGCAAGAAAGTCTTCCCACGTCCAGGTGATCGGATTCGCGACGAACCCGCCGACGGTGAGGCGCCATTCACTCAGTGAGATGTCGGGCTTGAATCCCAGATCGAGCACGGGGAAAGTGTCGACGAGATGCTGGCCCGGCGGCAGGCGGCTGTCGCCTTCAAAAAAGACCTCGCGTTCCTCTCCGCCGCGCCGGGCCTTCGCCCACTGTTCCTTCGTCTTGATCAGCCGGTCGTTCTGGTCCATCGGGGCCTCCTGCTCAGAGCGTACGGGAGTCGGGGCTCTGCTGACAAGCATTCGTGAGTCTGCTCGATCGGCGGGTTCTGACAAGCTGCGATTTGTTCGAAGATTCAGGGGCCTACAGCGCCTGCTACACTTGAGAAGCTGTGCGGCTCTCCGGAATAATCTCGCGACCACTTCTGCAAGTCGTCATGGCCGTCTGCCTGCTGGCCGCTCATCTCTCGCTTGCTGCGGTTCCAAAAGCTCGGCAGGATCGCCAGCCGCCCGCGACGAGAGAGGACAAGCCGTTCCGGGGTGGCGCCTCCGCGAAACCCCAAGCGGCCGCCTCGCCTAGCCCTACAACCTCCAACATTGCCAACGCTCGGCAGGGCAAGAAACCGCCTGATGTCCACCCTCGCAGGACGGGGCGACACACACGCGCGACGAAGAAAGTCGGACCACGAGCGACCGTGCAGGCGAAACCGGATCTCTCGTATCACGGGATCCTGCACCAGCCCCAGCGCTACGATCCGAGCCAGGGCCATCGCCGGAGCGCCGGGGCGCCGAATCCGCAGGCGGGCGACCTCGTGCACGACCATTTCCAGGAGCTGGATAAGAACCGCGATGGTCTGATCGATCCCGTTGAGCGCGCCCGTGGACGGCTCGATATCGACCGGGACCTCGCCAATCATCGGTGGCAGTAAGAGCGGCCACGTTCTGCATCCACCCGTTCTCCTCTCTGTCCTCCCGTTGTCGCCCATCCATCCCCGCGGCGCAGCCGTAGTGTTTCGTATGGCGATCCTTCTGACGCTGTAAGAAGCGGAAGGATAGGGCGACGTACCGGCTAGCACCCCACATTGACAGCCACCGGAGGAGCCCCCATGATACGCCACGAGGTGACGATGCCCACGCCTGCGACGTCCACGAGCGGCCACGCCCAAACCCACGCCGGCAAATTGGTCATTCTCGCCGTCATTGCGGTGGCCATCGGCGCCTTTTTTTACTTCGATCTTGGGCGGTTCCTATCGCTGGGGGTCCTCAAGGAGAATCGCGACACGCTGCTGGCCTTCACGCAGAATCATTACGCCGCGGCGGCCGCCTTGTTTATCCTGTCGTACATTGCCGTCACGGGATTGTCGCTGCCGGGGGCGGTCATCATGACGCTCGCGGGGGGATTTTTGTTCGGGGGATTTGTCGGGACGCTCCTCGTGAACATCGGCGCGACGACCGGGGCAACGCTCGCGTTTCTTACAGCCCGGTATCTCCTGCGCGATGCGGTCGAGCGGAAGTTCGGCACGTGGCTCGGGCCGCTCCAAGAGGGCTTTGCGAACAATGCCTTCAGCTACTTGATGACACTGCGGTTGATCCCGCTGTTCCCCTTCTTCGTGGTGAACCTGGTGTCGGGGCTCACGCGGGTGAGCGTGGGCACCTACGTGGCGGCCACGGCGCTCGGCATCATTCCCGGCTCGTTTGTCTACGCCTACGCCGGCCGGCAGCTCGGCACGATCAACTCGCTGAAGGAAATCGCGTCGCCGAACGTCATCGCCGCGTTTGTGTTGCTGGGGCTGCTGGCGCTGCTCCCTGCCGTCTACAAGAAATTCTCCGGCAGACAGGCTAAGACCGCCGCATGAGGCGTGACACGTGAGACATACGAGACCAGGAGGAATCAGGCCATGGAACGACCGCATGCGGACGGAGTGGCCGTCATGACGCAGTACGATGAGACGCTCGTTCTGCCGAACGACGAGCACAATCAAAAGTTGGTGGAAAATGTCCACCCGAGCAACTGGGTCAATCCGGAACCAGGCGGGCGTTACAACATCGTAGTGATCGGCGCCGGGACAGCCGGACTGGTGACGGCGGTGATTGCCGCCGGCCTCGGCGCGAAAGTGGCGCTGATCGAGCGGCACTTGATGGGCGGCGATTGTTTGAATGTCGGCTGCGTGCCGTCAAAGGGGATCATCAGGGCGGGGCGGGCTTGGGCAGACCTCAAGCAGGCGGAAGAGTTCGGCCTGCATATTCCGCCCGGCGTGAAGTACGACTTCGGCGCGGCAATGGCCCGCATGCGGAAACTGCGCGCCCGCATCAGCCACACGGACTCGGCGCAGCGCTATAAGAGCCTCGGCGTGGACGTCTACATCGGTGACGCGACGTTTGTCGGAACGACCACGGTCACGGTTGAAGGGCCGGCCGGCCGGCGATCCCTGGAATTCGTGAAGGCGGCGATCTGCACGGGCGCCAGGGCTGCGGCTCCGCCCACGCCGGGCTTGCAAGAAGCCGGCTACCTGACCAATGAAACGATCTTTTCGCTCACCGAGCTGCCGCCACGGCTCGGCGTGATCGGCGCCGGCCCGATCGGGTGCGAGTTGGCCCAGACCTTCGCGCGCTTCGGCAGCCGCGTATATTTGATTGAGGCGCTGCACGGCATCATGCCCAACGAGGACCGGGACGCGGCGGCGATCGTGGAGCAGGCGATGCAGAAGGACGGCGTGACGTTGCTGTGCTGCGGGAAGGATCTACGGGTGGAGAAGACCGAGGGCGGCAAGCGATTGACCGTCGATTCGCACGGCCGGCAGTACGACATCACCGTCGACGAAATTCTGGTTGGAGTCGGACGGACACCCAATGTGGAAGGGCTGGGACTGGAAACGGCCGGCGTGGAATACGACAAGGCCGGCGTCAAGGTGAATGCCCGGCTGCAGACGACGAATCCCAATATCTTTGCGGCCGGTGATGTGTGCTCCAAGTACAAATTCACGCACGCCGCCGATGCCATGGCGCAGATGGTCATCCAGAATGCGCTGTTTCCCCATCCATTCGGGCTGGGGTATGCCAGCGTGGAGTCGCTCGTCATGCCCTGGTGCACCTTCACCGAGCCGGAAGTGGCCCATGTCGGCCTCTACGAGGCGGAGGCAAAGGCCAAAGGCGTGGAGGTCGAAACCTATACGTACAAGCTGGAGGAGGTCGATCGGGCCATTCTGGATGGCGAAGAGCAGGGGTTTGCGCGAGTGCACATCCAGAAAGGCACGGACAAGATTCTCGGCGCCACGATCGTCGCGGCCCATGCCGGTGAGATGATCGGGGAGTTCTCCGTGGCGATGAAGGCCGGCGTGGGCGCCACAACGATCGCGGCGACCATCCATCCCTATCCGACCCAGGCGGAAGTCAACAAGAAGGTCGTCAATCTCTGGCGGAAAGCCCATTTCACCCCGGGGACGAAAAACTTCCTGACGAAGCTGTTTGCATGGATGAGGCGGTGAAGCACGGTACAGGCGTTCGGCGGTCCATGGCCCGTGCCGGGCTGCTGCTGTGCTGGGCGATGTCTGCGCCACCGTCGCTGGCGTCGGGGGACGCTATGCTGCAGGTCGCCGACTTTTCCGCCGCCACGCCGGGCGCCGCCGCGCCACCCGGCTGGAAACCGCTCACCTTCAAAAAAGTTCCCAGGCAGACGCACTACACGGTCGTCAAGGACGGCGAGCTCACGGTGGTCAAGGCTGTGAGCGAGGCGTCGGCTTCCGGCCTGACGAAGGAAGTCAAGATCGATCCGCGCGAATATCCCATCGTGCGGTGGCGCTGGAAGGTCGAGAATCTGCTCAAGCGCAGCGATGTGCGCAGAAAGGACGGCGACGACTATCCGGCACGGCTGTATATCACCTTTGAATACGATCCCGAGAAGGTCGGCTTCTCCAAGAAGCTGAAATACAAGGCTGGACGGGCGCTCTTCGGGGATATTCCGATTGCGGCGCTCAATTACATTTGGGAGACGGCGACGCCGGCCGGCACCATCATCGAAAACGCCTATACCGATTTTGCCCGGATGATCGTCGTGGAAAGTGGGCCGGCCAATGTCGGGCAATGGATGGCGGAAGAGCGAAACGTCTACGAGGACTATAGGGCGGCGTTTGGGGAAGACCCTCCTCTGATCAATGGCGTGGCGATCATGACGGACACCGACAACACCGGAGAGCGGGCGATTGCCTACTACGGGGACATCACGTTTCGGAAGCGTCCCTAGAAACCGTGGAAACACGAAGGGGCCGGCCTGTACAGGGCCGACCCCTTGAGAGACACCTCCACGCTGGGTGGGTGCGCGGATTCAGATGCGGGCCTACTGAATGGAATTCGCGAAGCCACCCCGCGTGATTTCTGCGCGAACGGTGTCTCCCACCTTCTTGTTGCCCCGGAGATGCTTGGTGCCCTGCCCCACGTACAGCTGCACCTGATTGCCCTCGTAATCTTCGACCGTGTAGACGTCGCCATGGATGCTCTTCACCGTGCCGCCGACAGTCTTCCAGGCCGGGCCCGGTTTGGTGTCATGCTGGCCGGGCTTCGGGGCCTGGCCAGGATTGGACATCTGAGCGCCTGACGCGGCCGCTGCCGCGCTCGCCGAGCTATGGCTCTTCGCCTTCTTGGTCTCCTTCTTGTCCTTCGCCAGCGCCGGCGTCGTGGCAAGGGCGACCATCGCCACCGCGCTCACCATGACTGCAAGCACATCCGTCTTCTTCATCGCAACGCCTCCTTATTGGGAAACACGTAAGTCCAGCCCTGCTGCCTCAGCAAGGCATATGCCATAGGGCCCTGTACACAAGTGTCTGATTTGTCTGGACAGTTTTGGCAGACGGCCTTGAGATCGAGGTGTGGGGCGGGAGAACGGGGAAAAAAATGGCAGCTTCCTGTGCAATTCTGATCAGATGAATGCTGGCCGCGCGCTCCATCACAGTCCCGTTGCGAGCGCATGAAGTCGTTTTACCCATCCCCGTTTACCTTTCCTCTTCCTCTCCGTCTAACCCTGCAGACGAGGCCGGAAGGAGGATGCCATGTCATCAGCTTATTCCAAGAGCGGCGCGCTGACGCTTTCCATGCTGCTGTTCCTGTCGGGCTGCAGCTCGACGTTGGTGCGGGACGATGTCAAGCGGACTGCGGGGCTGGAGGGGCATTGTGCGGGCGGCGAGTGGGTCGATGACTCATCCGTCGCGGTCCTGCCAATCCCGGTCGTCGCGTTCTTTGTCCCGCATTTCGACGTCCACAAGATCAGCGCGGAGTCGTATCTCCATCGCTGCGGCGCTTCCACGCGGGTGGTGAACCGCGAAGTATCGGTCAACCGCACCGCCTGCATCCCCGCCGGGCTGACACGCATCATCACGTTGGGCGTGTGGCAATGGTGCCCGGCGCACGTCGCCTGGTCTGCGGATCTGTTGCCGGACTCTCAACGGCCGGCGGGACTGACGACGGATGGGCGCCCACAACCCCGATCATAACGATGCGGTCTGACGAGGAGTGACTTCTATGCGACAGTCATATGGCTTCTTGCAACTGTGCAGTTCCAAGGTATCAACGACGGCCCGATCGGCCGAGCGGCCTTCTTCAACGCAGTCGAGGCGGGGACGCTCGTGAAGGTGCAAGGCCGCCTGATCGATGGTGTGGGCGTGTGGCGGGAAGCGGAACTGGAAGATTAGTGGATGGAATGAGGAGGTTGACCATGAAGCGAAGTCAAGCGAGAGGGATCATAGCCTGGATGTTCGTCGGACTGATGCTGTGGACCGCGCCAGTATGGGCACAGGCGACTCCACCAATCCAAAACGGACAAGTGGAAATCCATGGGACGCCGCCTCGGACCGCGACCGGCGCGGTGGATGTCGAAGCGCTCAAACAGACAATCCAAACCCAGTTCGCGCGGCCCGGGGTGCAGGAGATTCATTTTCGGGGATTCTCGCTGACGGACGAAGAGCAACGAGCGCTGTTCCTCAACGGCGATCCGAACAAGAATGTGCTCCGGCAGGTGTCCGTCGTCGTCCCTTCGCCGAATGGGGCGGAGCGACACGTCACCTTCCGCAACAACGACTTCCGCGCCAGAGTCGGGCGAGAAGAAGGGCAGTTGCGGGCCAGGATCGAGGGCATCGATTCGTCACAGTTGACCGAGGCGGAGCGCACCAGGTTGCGCGCACAGTTCGACCGGTTCCGTCTCGAGGAAGCCCATGATCGCGGCGGCGAACGGGCCGGCACTCGTGGTGGCCGGGGCGATCATAGCGGCCCTGGTTCTGGAAACAGCGGCCTAGGTTCAGTCAACAGTGGCCCCGGGTCGGCCAACAGCGGTCCCGGGTCCATGAATAGCGGCCGAGGCGGCCGTGACGACCAGCGGGTGGCCCAAGCGGGCGATCTACGGCAGGAAGACCGCCGGGCGGAGCGGCAGGCCGATCGTCGTGAGGATCGAAGAGACGACCGGCAAACGGATCGCCGCTCGAACGCCGGTGGAGAACTGCGCGGTTTGGACCGTGCCGATCAGGTGGCCGGAGAGCACGGCCGCGAGGGGCGGGAGAATGCTCGTGCGGTCCAAATGGATCGTCCGAATCGGCCGGAGCGGGTGGAGCGGCCTCAACGGCCGGAGCGCCCGGAACGACCGCAGCGGCCGGAGCGGCCTGAGCGATCCGGACGCAATTAGCTTACCGGATCGAATGCCTAGTCGAAGGGAGCGATGCCATGATGTCATGGCATCACGCCCTTGTGTGTTCATCCAACGCGCAAACTGCTAAAAATCTTGCGAGCAGGGAAGGCATTCGGTACCTTGGCGCGCGATGGAGGGATTTCTTGCTTCAAAAGAGTTGAGCCGTGACGAGGGCTGTGTCGGTCTGAACGCGCGAGCGAAACAAGCGAGTCCAAATAGCTAAACCAAGGAGCGGACGCTATGGCAACAGCAAGGAGTATGCAAATCTTCATGTCGGCATTCGTCATCGCTTTGAGCCTGGGAGGGACAGGGCTGGCGCAGAGTCCGCAGGAGCCGCCGATACCGCAGGGCGATCTGGAACGAAGCACCCGCAGCGGCCTCCGCGGTCTCGACCGGGCGGACCAGGCCGCAGGAGAAGCCGGACAGCACGGCCGTGACATTGCCCGGGAGAATGTGCTGAAAGGCGGGGACAGGCCCGAACGATTCAATCGGCCCGAACGGCTTCAGCGGCCGGAGCGTCCGCAGCGGCCGGAACGGCCCGAACGTGCAGGAAGATAGGACGCGCGACGGCGGCGGCCGAGCGGTCGAGGAGGCGAGACGATACGGGACATGTTGCCCCGAGGGATAGGAGTATTCGTTTGTGCGGGAGTCATGATAGCAGCCGCCATGGCACGCGCGGTGCTCGCCGCCGAGAAGGCGGAGCAAGGTTCTCTATCGGCAGAGCAACACTGGCAGCTCGGCTTTACTCCCAGCTATTCGAGCGGCAATTTCGGGACAGGAACGACCACCACATTCTTCTATGCGCCCGTGTCGATTCGGCGCCTCTTCAAGGACGGGGATGTGACCCTGGTGGTTCCATTCGTCACGGCGACCACCGATGGGCGTACGACCCTGGTCGGGGGCACGGCCACTCGCATTGACGACGGCAGCGGAAGTAACTCGGGGCCGGGAGGCGGAGGAAGCAGCGGAAGCAGTGATGAGGGAGGCTGCAGCGGGAGCGATTTCCCAGGGATACGTGGGAGGGACCGGGTCTGCGGGCTGACGACCAGAGGCGCGGGCCAGAACGTCACCACCGCCGGCCTCGGCGATATTGTTCTGAGAGGCCGGTACTACATAGTGGAGGAAAAGGATTCGATCCCCCTCATTGCCGTGACGGGACGGGTGAAATTTCCGACGGCGAGTGCCAGCCAGGGCCTGGGGACCGGGGCGCTGGATTACGGATTCGGCATCGAGATGTCCAAGCTGCTGAGCGATCACTGGATTGCGTTCCTCGACGGCGGGTACAACATCATCGGCGATCCGGACGGCCTTCAATTGCAGAACCAGCACTGGTACGACGTGGGAGCCGGCTACTATGTCACGAGAGATCTGTTGCTCAGTGTGTATTTCGAAGAGTACCGCGCGATTCTTCCCGGCTTCGTGAACGCGCGCGATTTTTTCTTCGCCGTGAACTATACCGCCTCATCGGCCTGGCGGTTCAACGGCGGCGTCACGCTCGGCCTGTCCAACGGGGCGCCGGACTACGTCTTTTCGCTGGGCGGCAGCTATCGGTTCTGAAAGAGGCGGGGCCGTTTACAAACGGCCGCCGGCATCGTCTTATGAGAGAAGCGGGGCGAGTCACGCCAGGCGTGGTCCGGTTCCGATAGCGCATCATGGCGACGCCGATGGACCCAGATCGGATGGCGGAGGAACGCCGGCTGATCGCGCGGAGTGTGAAGCAGGACGGTGACGCGTTCGGGCAGTTGGTCGCCCGCTATGCGGACCACATCTTCAATCTGGCGTACCGGATGGTGGGGAATCGAACCGATGCGGAAGACGTGGCGCAGGAAACGTTCATCGCGGCGTTCAAGGCCCTGCCCAGTTTCCGGGCCGACGCCAAATTTTCGACATGGCTGTACCGAATCGCTGCGAACAAATGCACCGATTGGCTCAGGGTGCGGCAGGCCAAGACGGCGCCCTCCGAGCGAGAGGAGGAGGCGTTGGACCGTGCCGTGGAGTCATCGACGCCGGAGCGTCTGCTGTCTCAACGGCAGGTGGCCGAGCACCTCGAGCGGGCGATCGAGCGTCTCCCGCCGCTCTATCGGGAAGCCTTCGTCCTGAAACATGTCGAGGGCCTGAGCTATGCGGAGATGCGGGAGATCCTGGGAGTGTCCACCGATACGCTGAAGATGCGGGTGTACAAGGGCCGGTTGCAGCTCAGCCGCGAGTTGACCGAATGGAACGATGCGCAGGATGCCGCATGGACGAGCAAGAAGTCCTGATCCAACGATTCATCGACCGGGAGTTGAGCGCGGAGGAGCGGGTGCGCTTTCTCCAGGCGGTCGATGAAGATCCCGCCCTCCGGCGCCAATGGCTGATGATGGAACTGATCGTCGCCGAGGCGGCGCACTTGCCGCGCCACGCGCCCTCGCCGCGGTTCGTGACGCAGGTGCAGGCGCAGCTCGCTCGCAAGAAGCCGGGCCTGTGGAGCCGTTTCATGGAATTCGTCACCGCGCCTCATGTGGCCACCTGGAACGTGGCCGGCGCCGCCGCCGCCTCTCTTGCCGCGTTGCTCTTGTGGGGGGCTCTGCGGCCGCTCGCTGTGCCGGACGGAGGGCGTCCCGGCTCATCGGCACCGGTTCCCCTCGCCGCGACGACTGAGAAGGCAGAGCCGATCGTGTTCGTGAGGCTCGTGCTGCTTCAACCCCAGGCGCGTTCGGTGGCGGTGGCGGGGGACTTTAACGGGTGGAATCCTGCGCAGACTCCATTGGAACGCACGGACGGGGGAATGTGGACCGCTACCATCCCCCTGAAGCCCGGCCGGTATCAGTACATGTTCGTCATCGACGGTGAGCAGTGGATGGCTGATCCGCTGGCTCCCGAGGAGACTGGAGATGGATTCGGATCAACCAACGCCGTGCTCGATGTGTCGATCTAAGGAGTCACGCGCGTACCTTGCATCGAGTGGCTCCCTGGGCTACCCTCACCGGCATGGGAAGACGACTTACGGAATTCCGGCTGGCCTGCGCCGTGGTCTCGGCGCTGATGATCGCCGGCTCGTGGGCGTGCGCGCCGCCGGTCCAGCCCGAGCGCCCCAAACGAGTGTCCGGGGGCATGCGGTTCACCGTGCTGGCGCCGGATGCGAAGAAAGTGTACGTGGTCGGGTCGTTCAATGGCTGGGTGAAGGGCGCCACTCCGATGACGATGGCCGGTCCGT
Source organism: uncultured Nitrospira sp. (assembly GCA_964642845.1). Classification (GTDB taxonomy): domain Bacteria; phylum Nitrospirota; class Nitrospiria; order Nitrospirales; family Nitrospiraceae; genus Nitrospira_D. The sequence continues at coordinate 13,668 of CAZXRB010000008.1, read as the reverse complement.
CGGGGCTGTGGTCCGCCGAGGTGCCGCTGAAGGAAGGCGAGTATACGTTCATGTATTTGATTGACGGGGTGACATGGATGACCCCGCCTCTCGCGGATGATTTTGTGACGGATGGGTTTGGACAAACCAACGGTGTGGTGATCGTCCGGTGACGCGCACACGGCATAGAGTGATCGCGGTCGCGCTCAACGTCCTCATCGCGTGGAGCGGTGGGCCAGGATGGGCGGAGCCGCTCTCTGCGCAAGATCGCGAGGAGATCAATCGGCTGCGCGCGGCCCAGGGCCATAGCGCCGAGGCGGTGGAACCGCTGTTCGAGCAGATTGCCAAGGCGGGAGACAGAGGCATTCCTCTCGAGCCGCTCGCCAACAAAGTCAAGGAAGGCTTGGCCAAAGGCGTGGAGCCGAAACGGATTGAACCGGTCTTGCGGCAACTCGTCGCGCATTTCGAAGCGGCGCAGGAGCTGCTGCAGGAGTCGGCGAGCAAGGGACTGATCGAGGCGGCGCAGGGCAATCGCCAACGCGCCTTGGAGAGCATGGCGGAGGCCTTGAGCCGAGGCACGACGGCCGAGGAAGTGCGCGAGTTGGCGCGCGCCGCGCCGCGGCAAGGGCAGAAACTGAATCCGGAGACCTTGGCGTCCGGCGCGAAAAGCCTGGCCGTCATGAAGGAAGCGAAAATTCCCTCGAAAGACGGCGCGGCGATCGTGACGGAAGGGATCCGGCAAGGGTATCGCCCGGCCGAACTTGCCGATCTCGCGCGGGAACTGAAGCGGCGAGGGCAAGAGATACGCGACGGGCGGTTATCCACGCAAGCCCTGCGGGACCAGATCGCGCGGGGCGACCGTGCCGACCGCTTGTTCCGGGAGGACCGCAGTGGACCGGGCGGCGGTGACCGGGGCGAGCGCGGCGGGCGAGGCGATTCAGGCCGCGACCGGCTGGATCGGCCTGAGCGATCCGGCCAGAGTGATCGTCCCGAGCATGTCGACCGCCCGGACAGGCTCGACCGTCCCGAGCGGCCCGACCGGTCAGGCAGCGGCCGCGACCGGTAACGGGATGCTGAAAACGAATCGCCAGCGCAGAAGTGGACGCATCGTCTCCAACCTGCTACATAAGCGGGGCGCTTATAAACCCCGTCAACCGAGACCGCTTCTGGGCGTTGTAGGGGGCAAGGGCGAATATCCACATCACAAGGAGGCACCATGAAGACGAGGCTGCTCGCGGTCGGAGGGATGATGGTGTTGATCGCAGGGAACGCCTATGCCCAGGCAGAGACGCCGGGCATCGATCAGCGCCAGGCGAATCAGGAACGGCGCATCGATCAGGGCATCGCCAGCGGGCAGTTGACGCCCCGCGAGGCCGGGCGGTTGGACCGCCAGCAGGACCGCATCGACCGCATGGAAAACAAGGCCAAGGCCGACGGCGTCGTGACGGCCAAAGAGCGGGCCCGCCTCCATGCGGCGCAAGACCGCGCCTCGCGGAACATCGCGCGGCAAAAACACGACCGCCAGGGCGCGCGGCATCGGTAACCGCATAGACCGCACGAGGCGCCGCTCTTCATAGGCGGCGCCTTCTGTCCATCATGTCCCCTTTCTGCGCCAGAAATCACATCGGCGCAAACCGTGCGTTTCCAGCCTTGCGAGAGCCTGCTAGAATGCGCCCATGGACGTGATCGCGACGCACAGTCATGCCGACTTCGACGGGCTCGCGTCGATGGTGGCCGCGCGAAAACTGTTTCCGGAGGCCAAGCTTGTCTTGCCGGCCGGCGGGCAGGAAGCCGTCCGCGACTTTCTCGCCACGCACGATCTCGGGCTGAGCAAACTGAGAGACAGCGATCTCACGCAGGTGAAGCGACTCATTCTGGTCGACACGCAGGAGCCGGAGCGTCTCGGCGCGCTGAAGTCCTGCGTCGACAATCCGTCGGTCGAAGTCGTCGTCTTCGACCACCATGTGGATGAATCGTCCCGCTGCGCCGGGCGGTCGCCGCACTCCGTGATTGCACCGGTCGGCGCCACCACGACGCTCCTCACCGAACAACTCCGCCAGCGGGGTCTTCCCGTGACGCCGTTCGAGGCGACGGTGCTGGCCTTAGGTCTCTATGAAGAAACCGGCTCATTCGGCTTCACTTCGACGACCAGCCGAGATCTGGAGGCGGGGGCGTTCGTGGTCGCGGCCGGTGCGGACCTGAACGTGGTGGCGGATACGTTGCGTCGCCCGCTGGACCCGGACGCCATCGCGTTGCTGAACGATTTGCTGGAGCACAGCGAGGTGCATTATCTGGAAGGGCGCAAGGTGCTCGTCGCCACCAGCACGGTGGAGCGGCGCCGGGGCGAGGCGGCGGAGGCCGTCCAGAGGTTGGCCGAGCTGCAGGGCGTCGATGCCGTGATCGCGGCCGTGACCATGGACGACCGCGTGCAAATCATCGGCCGCAGCCGGCGGCCGGAGATCGATGTCGGCTGGATCGCGCGGGAGTTCGGCGGCGGCGGTCATGCCGTCGCGGCGGCGGCCACCGTCAAGGGCAAACCGCTGGCGGAAGTCGCGGAGCAGGTGGTGCGACTGTTGACGACGCACTATCGGCCGACATTCTTCGCGCAAGACGTGATGACGCGGCCGGTGAAAGCCATCAGCCTCGACACGACCATCGCGGAAGCCGGCCAACGGATGACGACATACGGCGTCAATGTCTTCCCGATTCTCGACGACAAGGACCGGTATGCCGGCCTCGTGAGCCGGGAATTGATTCAGAAGGCTCTGTTCCATCGGCTGGGCAAGCGGCCCGTGCGCGAGATCATGCAGACGGATGCCTATCATGCCGAGCCCGAGACGCCCTTCCATGACATCGAATGCGCCATGATCGAACGCAACCAGCGGTTCGTGCCGGTGCTGAAGGACGCCAAGGTGGTGGGGGTCATCACCCGGACGGATGTCTTGCGCACGCTGCACGACGATGTGCTCCAAGGCGCGCGACTGCGGGCCCGCCAGGCGGAGCCCGCCGCGGATCGCCCCGGCGCGCGGCACCGCAACGTGCAAGGGCTGCTGCGCAGCCGGCTCCCGCGCCATCTCGTGACGTTGCTGGAGGAGGCCGGGCAGCTCGCGGACCGCCTGAATGTCCCGCTGTATGTCGTCGGCGGCTGCGTGCGGGACTTGCTATTGGGCATCGAGAACTTCGATCTCGATTTGGTCGTCGAAGGGGACGGCATGGCCTTCGCCAAGCAACTGGCCGAGTGGAAGCACGGCCGCGTGAAGACGCATGCACGGTTCGGGACGGCGATCGTGATTCTTCCAGATGGCGTGAAGCTGGACGTGGCGACGGCGCGGACCGAATATTACGAATACCCCACCGCCTTGCCGACCGTGGAGCAGAGCTCCATCAAGAAGGATCTCTACCGGCGAGACTTTACCATCAATGCGCTGGCCGTGCGGCTCAACGCGAGCCGATTCGGCGAGGTGCTGGATTTCTACGGGGGGCAGCGCGACCTTCACGACAAGGTGATCCGGGTGCTGCACGGGCTCAGCTTTGTCGAGGATCCGACGCGGGTCTTCCGGGCCATTCGGTTCGCCATCCGGTTCGGCTTCCGGTTGGGCCGCGACACCGAGGCCTTGATCCAGGGCGCGGTGAAAATGAATCTCTTCCACCGACTGTCCGGCCATCGCCTCCTGGAAGAGTTGAAGCTGCTGCTGAGTGAGCGGGACCCGCAGTCGGCCGTCAAGCGGCTGGCCGATTTCGAGCTGCTCCGCTTCATCCATCCCAAACTGGCTTGGTCGAGCCGTCTCGAGAATCTCTTGAGCGCGGTCGAGCAAGCCGTCGACTGGTATCGGTTGCTGTACCTCGATCGGAAGATGGAGGTGTGGCTCGTCTACATGATGGCGCTCATCGAGACGTTGCCTGAGCGGGCCGTGAGCGAGGTGCTCAAGCGGTTTCCCTTTTCGGAGTCCGAGGCGGCCGCGATCAAGACGACACGAGCCGGCAGCCACGCGATCCTGCGGCGTCTCGCGAAGCGGCCACCGCCGAAACCGGCGGACACGTACCGGCTCCTCAGCGGGTTGTCCGATGAAACCCTGCTGGGGCTGATGGCCAAGAGCAAAGGGGAAGCGGTGAAGCGGCAAATCTCCGCGTTCCTGACCTCCTACCAGCACGTCAAGCCGGCGTTGACCGGCGCCGATCTGAAAGCGCTGGGACTCAAGCCGGGACCGGGATTCAAACGGATTCTCGATCGCTTGCTCGACGCTCGACTGAATGGAGAGGTGAAGACGGAGGCGGAGGAACGGGCCTTCGTCAGCCGGCTGATCGCCGCCGGTTGATTGGCCGCTCCACGCCGGCGGGTTCGGCGGTTCACCCGCGCGCCGCCTCTCGCGCCGGCGAATCGCTAGAGTCGTCCGAGATGGCGCATCCGCCCGTCCTGTTCCATCTTGCCAAACAGGTCGTTGAGCGCCATCTGGACCGCGTGATTGATCGGATCTTGATCGTCCTCCCGTCCGTCCCGGCTGACTTCGCCAAAGGCTTTGCCGTACCCACTATAGGCCAGCAGCATGCGATGCGTGCGCGGATCGGTGACGGAGACCTCGACGCGGGCGACATAGGCATGCCGGTACTGAAACAGCACGCCGGGATCGATGTAGACGTTCAGATGCATGACGAGATCGACGTCCGCGGGGCCGGCGGTCGAGACGCGCGCAAAGGTTTTCCGTGCCTCCAGATAGCGAAGCACCGCCTGCTCCCATTGCGCTCGTGCGGACTCCACGGCATCGCTCACACCGGTGACATGATTCGCCAGACTGGGATCAGCGACCATGGTCGCACCCGGCTTGACCATGTACGCGCCGACATGAGCCAGCGTGAGCGTAGCCGAATAAGGCACGGCTTGTTTGGTGGGCACGACGGGAGCGGGTGAATAGACGACCTGCGAGCAGCCGAGCATGAACAAAGGAATGCCGATGAGGGTCAAGCTCCTGGCAATACCGCTATGAGTGTCCATCGCCGTTCCTCCCTGGATAAGAGGCGCCTGGTTCACCCTACAACGGGGAATCGCCCCTCTTCAACCAAGGGAGGGCGGCCGGGACAGATCCCTTCGGCGGAACGAGCGCAGGCGGATCAATTCATCGGAATGATCGTCGTCGAGACTTCGTTCGGGAGCAGGAGCGTGGCCACGGCGCGATGATCCTCGTCCGGCTGAATCAGCGCGAAGAGCGGAATGGGTTGAGGTATGTGCTCCGGCGGCATGGCCAACAGCGCGGGAAAATCGATCAAGGGCGACAGCGTCGCGTGTGTGGCCAAACGCAGCCGAAAAGCCATGAGAATATCGCGCAATCGAGCCGCGCGTTCCTCAGCCGGCAGATCTTGACTCGTCGCCACGGCGATATCCCACAGCGGTTTGGTGATCACCACCGGGAATGCCAATCCCATCCGCTTCGCGTCATCCGTCACATCGATGAGCATGCCGGCATCCAGGCCCTCCTGCTGCACGGCATGCGGCGCGGGACCGCCTTCCTGGGAAGGCGCGGCCACCGGCTCATTGGCTGCCTCGAAGTCGCTCGACACGTTGTTATCCCGGTGCGCCGGAGAGAGCGGGTCTTGCCCGGGCACCGCCGCCGGCATCGGGGCATCTGCGATCGCCTGAGGAAGGGCTCGCCGCAGACCGTCATAGATGCGCCGCGCGGACGCGGACCATGCGGGATTGAAGGGGCGGCCGGCAAACGCGGCTTCGGCCGCCTTTTGCTCGTCGTGGGTCAGTGTGCGGGGTGTGGGGCGATGGTCCATACGTGAGTAAATAAGACGGGCGACCGGAAAGTCAAGGCAGTGTTCACATCAGTCCGGCAGCCGGCGTCCTTTGGTCTCGGGCGCGAAGAGTAACGCCACTAAACCGACCAGATAGATCAGCGCCACCGTGCTGGCCGCGCGCGCGAACGAGCCCATGGCCGTCACCAACCAGCCGGTGATGAAGGGAGACGCCGACGCCAAGACCCGTCCGGCGTTGAAGCAGAACCCCGCGCCGGTCGCGCGCAGTCTGGTCGGATACAACTCCGGCAGATAAATGGGAAAGCCGCTGAAGATGCCGTTGTTGAAGAAACCTAGAACCGGCAGCAGCATCAAGAGACCTGCATAGCTGTCCGGCGCCAGATAGGTGACCGGCAACATCACCACGCTGCCCGCGCACATGAGCGCAAAGACGGGCCGCCGGCCGAATCGATCGGCCAGCGGGCCAAAGCCGAGATAGCCGAAGATCGCGCCGGCGTTCAACGCCATGATCGCGTAGCTGACGTATCGGGTGAGCGCGGCGGAGTCCTCGTCACGCAGCTCGGCGAGCTCGCGCACCAGCGTCGGCGCCCAGTTGGTCGAGCCCCAGAGGCCGAACACGGCGACAAAGGCCAGCGTCGATCCCACCAGTGTGGCCCGCCGCAAGTCGCCTTCGAAGATGGCGGAGAGCGGCGCCGGCGGTTGCACGCGTGCCCGCGCCCAGCGTTCCGGTTCTTTGACCCACCAGCGGACCAGCAACGCCACGAACGCCGGCGCCACGCCGACCAGAAATAAGCCGCGCCAGCCGTAGCTTTCTTTGAGGGTGAGATTGAAGAAGGCGGCCAGGAAGAAGCCGGCGGCCCAGGCCGATTGGAGGATGCCGGCCGCTTTGGCGCGTTTGTCTTCCGGCCACGTCTCCGCGACAATCGCCGCGCCCGCGGCCCATTCGCCGCCGATGCCCAATGCCGTGAGAAAGCGCGTGAGCGCCAAATGCCACCAGGTCTGGGCCAGCGCGGCCGCTCCGGTGAACAACGCGTATATGACGATCGTGGCGATCAGCACTTTCGTCCGGCCGAACCGGTCGGCCGCTATCCCGAACGTGATGCCACCCACGGCCCAGCCGATGAGAAAAATGGAAAAGATGATGCCGCCGTACCAGCCGATGTCCTGCGCGGACGTACCGCCGCCGTTTGCACCGAGCAAGTCATGCAGGGCCGGATGCAGCACGATGGCGTAGAGGGTGGCATCCATCGCGTCGAACACCCAGCCGAGCCAGGCGACAAAGAGCACGAGCCATTGGTAGCGCGTGACGCCCTGCCACCAGGTCGGCCCGTTGCGTGACCAGATAGACAAGATAGACCAGACAGACCGGACAGACCAGAAAGACGGCTGTTCGCCGGCGCCAGGCTACGGGGCTTGATGGAAGCTGTCAATCCTTCGGCCACCCTCGTCTGAGGCAAAGCGATGCCTGAGACCCTGCTCTTTCGGAATAGGCACCGTCGCTGCGCCAAGGTGAAGCACGCGAAAACGACGTGTTATAGTCCCGGGCCATGGCCCGCATGGACTACTATCGCATTCTCGGTGTCTCCCGGGAGGCGTCCGACGAAGAGATCAAGAAGGCCTACCGCAAGCTGGTCTTCCAACATCATCCTGATCGCAATCCCGACAGCCATGACGCGGACGCCAAGATCCGCGAAATCAACGCCGCCTATGAGATCGTCGGAGATCCGGATAAGCGACGCAGCTACGACCGGCTGTTCTGGGGAGACGAGCCGCGCGCGGAAACGGTCGATCCCGGCGTCATTCTCGACGAGATGGAGCGCAAGCTCTTCGACGAAGGGCGGAAAGAGTTGTTTGCCCTCTTGATCAAGGACGTGCCACGCGTGAAGGCCGAACTGAATCTGATTCGGGAGCGGACCGTGGCGGCGCAGGGTTACGATTCATTCCTGGAGAAGATTGTGGCGGAGCGTGCGGCGGAAATCATGGGTGAGTTTCTGACCGAGGAGATGGAAGGGCGGAAGCAGCGTCTCGTGGAGGTGGCGACTGAGATGCTGGTGTCCCAGGGAGTGGTCAAGCGCGGCGACGAAGGCGGGATTCGCGCCCTCCGCAACCGGCTGGATGAAAGCTTCCGCAAAGGCCGCGTTCACGGCATCGCGTCGGCGCTGGAGCTATTCTATGAACGGAGATAAGGCTGAATGTTGCATGATGAATGTTGAATTGGCCGAGGGATTACCGGCAATTCAACATTGAGCATTCAACATTGAACATTATGAGGGATCTGCCAGCGGTCCTGCCACGAACTTGCCGGCCTGCATGACGCCCATGATCCGGCGGCGATCACGGAGGATGTCGATGCGACGGAGCGGATTGCCGTCGATCACGACGAGATCCGCCTGCATGCCTTTCGCCAGCCTCCCGACGCAATCCTGAATCCCGATCAGCCGCGCCGCCGCCGAGGTCGAGGCCATGATGGCTTCCATCGGCGTCATGCCGAGCGCCACCATGCGTTCGAGTTCCTGCGCGTTCTCCCCGTGATAGTTGAACGGCGTGCCCGCGTCGGTGCCCATCGCAATCAAGATGCCGCCGGCATGGGCCCTCTTGAAGCTGGCTTGATGGCGCTTGGTCATCGACTTCGCCTTGTCCAAGGCGCTCGGAGGGATGCCGCAGCCGGGCCGTCCGGCTGCCGTGGTCGCGAGCGCGGACAGGGTGGGCACCATGTAGACCCCGTGGCGCTTCATCAACTCACCGGCTTCATCGTCCAGCAGGGTCGCGTGTTCGATGGAATGGACCCCGGCCCGGATGGCGTTCTTCATGCCGGATGATCCGTGGGCATGGGCGGCCACTTTCTTCTGCGCCCGGCCAGCGGCCTCGACCGCCGCCGACAATTCTTCCGGCGTCATTTGCGCCTGGTCCGGCGACGTGCCGGGCGTGAGGACCCCGCCGGAGGCGATGACTTTGATGACGCCGGCGCCGGCCGCAAGCTGGGCTTCGACCGCCCGGCGGACGTTCTCCGCGCCCTCCACTTCCCGGCCGATGAATCGCGCATGGCCGCCGATCATGCAGATCGCGAGGCCCGCGCCGACGATGCGGGGGCCCGGCACGAGGCCGGCCTCAATGGCGCGCTGCAGCGCAAAGATCGAATGGTCGCGCGCGCCCACGTCGCGCACGGTCGTGAAGCCTGCTTCCAGCGTGGCCTTCGCCTGGGCGGCGGATTTCAGCAAGGTGTAGGCGGGGCTTTCCGATTCGACGGCGGCGACCACATCGGGTTCCGCGCCGAGGCAAAGATGCACGTGGCAATCGATCAAGCCGGGCAGCACGGTGAGGCCACGGCCGTCGACGCGCGTCGCTCCTCGGGGAATCGAAACGTCGCGGCTGGAGCCCACCGTGGCAATCCGTCCGCCGCGGATCACGATGGTGGCCGATTCCAACAGGGCGCCGCTCCCGTCGATCAGGCGGGTGTGGTGAATCGCGATGGGCACGGATTACTCTCCGACCGGGAAGGTGATGATAATGCCGCCCATGACATCGCCCAGCTTGTAATCCCGGCGCGGGCTGTTGGGGTGCGCATTGTGGCAGTCGACGCAGGCTTGCGACACCGCCCGATCGGCATAGACCGCCTGGAACATCCGGAGGCCGTTCTTCTTGATGAACCCATAGTGGGGGCGAGAGGGATCTTTCTCCACGGTGGCGAGGGCTTGCCGTTCCAGATCAGTCGTGGCGCCGTTCCACACATAGATCGGCGTCAGGCTCGCCAGACGGAACGAGAAGTTCAAATTCTTCAGCGAGACGAGGCGGCCCGACTCCATGAGATATTGCGCCGGCAGCGGCACGCCCCGTTCGTCCTTCCAATGTTCATGCGCTTCGATGCCGTCTTTCTGTAATTTGACGACCACGTTGTCCGTGTAATTGTTGCGATTGGCTTCCAGGATGGCATGAATGTACGACGCGACTTTCTCCGCGGACACCATGTCGGATTTCATGTGATCGAGCATGGTCAGCTTGAAAATCCAGAAAAAAATGACCGTGAGCAAGGCGAACGTGGCGGCTCCCAGCACGATCAATAAGGGGCGGTTCATACGATGACGGTCCTCCAATTCACTCTAATGGGCTGAGCCGTAGGCTTGGGCGGCCGCCTGCAACGCGACGCCCGGCGTCGCCAGCCATCCCATACGCAGACCCAGTTCTTCCAGGGCGTTCAGCAACCGCAACACATTGGCGTCGGTTGAGGACTCGCCCATCAAGCCGATGCGCCAGACCTTCCCCTTCAACGGACCCAAGCCGCCGCCGATCTCAATCCCAAATCGCTGAAGCAGTTGGATGCGTACGGAGGCCTCATCGATGTGGGGGGGAACGGTCACACAGGTCAACATCGGCAAGCGGGAATCCGGCGGTGGGAGCGGCTGCAAGCCAAGCGCGGCCAATCCGGCGATCAACGCCCGGCTGTTGGCCGCATGGCGGGCGATGCGGGCCGGCAGCCCTTCTTCATCCATCACCCGCAGGGCTTCGCGTAAGGCATAGAGCATGGAGATGGGCGCGGTATGGTGATAGGTCCGTGACTGCTCGGCCCAGTAGTCGGCGATGAGAGACACATCCAGATACCAACTCTGACACGGCGTCCGGCGCTTCCTGATGGCCGCCAAAGCCCGCTCGCTGACGGTCAAGGGCGCGAGGCCGGGCGGGCAGCTCAAACACTTTTGCGTGCCGCTGTAGCAGATATCGATGCCATGACGGTCAACGTCCACCGCCATGCCGCCCAAGGACGTGACGGCATCGACGATGAATAGCGCCTGGTGCTCGCGACACAGCGCTCCGATCGCATCCAGCGGCTGGTGAACTCCGGTGGATGTCTCCGCCTGGACGATCGCGATCGCCTTCACCGGCCCTGATCGCCGCAAGGCCGATTCCACGGCAGCGGGCTCAATGATCCGGCCCCACGGCGCTTCGATTCGAATCGGCTTGCCGCCGCACCGTTCTACGATAGTGGCGAGGCGCGTACCGAACACCCCATTGATGCCCACGAGGACGGCGTCGCCCGGCTCCACGACGTTCACGATGGCCGCTTCCATGCCGGCCGAGCCTGTCCCGGAGACCGCGATGGTGAAACGGTTGGCCGTGCCGAACACCAGGCGGAGAAGCGTTTGGATATCGTCCATGACAGAGAGAAAGGCCGGATCGAGATGGCCCACCAGCGGCGCCGCCATGGCGGCTAGCACACGGGGGTGCACCATGCTGGGGCCGGGACCCAGCAACAGTCGCGCGGGTGGTGAGAAAGCCTGCATCGTATCAAGCCCCAATGACGCGCCGCCAGTATAGCCAAGTCTGACGTGAGAGGCCATGTGATAATCGCGAGAACGCCACTGGCGGCCGCTCTCAGCCTCATAGCTATTTCGAGGGGTATGGAGCCGGAGGACCCCAATGGTATAGTCACGGACCATGCAGAGCGATGTGACCGATGCACCAGGGCAGCCGGACGGGATCGGCGTGCCGGCTGGCCATTCCACCGGGCCACAGGAACCGTTCAGTTCCCGCTGGTCGATGATGGTCACCGGGCTGTCCGCGTTGATCCTACTGGCGGCGCTCGGGTTGATCGTCGTGGTGTCCACCATCGCGCCGAAGTTGGACCGATTCGACGAGCCGGATCGCGCTGTGGAGCTCATGGTGAGCCGCATGATGGAAGCCCAGGAGGGGCTCCATCACATGCCGGGGTGGCAGCAATGGTTGCTGGAGTGGTCGGGCGGCAGTCCCGAAACCGAACGCGCACAGGCGATTGCCTGGTACCGGGAACTCGCAGCCGGGACCGGCCAGCCCCTGTCGCAGCTGCGCCTCGCGATTCTTCAAGGTGAATCGGGCCATGCTGAAGAGGCCCTGGCCGAGGCTGCCGCCTGGCGCGACATGGAGGCGCCGCTGTCCGAGTATGCCGCAGTGATGGAAGCAGCCTACGGCCGTGAGCCGATACCCCGGACTTATGAGATCGACCTGCAGTCACGGTTGGCCGAGGCACTGCCGGCCGGATGGTTTTACTATGCGCTTGCCGGCCGGCTGGCGGAACGAGCCGGCGACGCGGCCTTGTCGGCGACCATCGAGGCGGAACGGACGCGTCGCGGCCTGGCGGCGCAGCGCTGGTCGACGCCGCTGTTGGCCATGGAGCTCACCGCGCTGATTCTCGGCTCCGTGATGCTGATCGGCATTGTGCGCCTGAAGCGGCAGCGGATGGATATTCTCCGGCTGCATGAGCCCGGGGTACCGCCGCCATGGTCCGGCGCGGTTGGGGCGGCGGTGTTGCTTCGCGGCGGAGCGGTCGGCGCCTTGTTGAGCCTCGCCTTCCTCTCCCTGGCTCCCGCGGAGAACGTGTCGCTGCGCGCCCTCGCGATTCCTATGTCGAATCTTCCCTTGCTCGGTCTGACCTACGCCTATCTGCTCAAGCCCGCGGGCCTGACGTTTCGCGCAGGGTTCGGTTTGCGAGTGCCGCCCTCCCACGCCGGTCGCTTGGCCGGCGTGGTTCTCGCGGTGGTGGCTGCGGGGCTCTGGGGGGAATGGGCGATGGGGCATGTCTCGGAATGGCTGGCGTGGGAGAACCATTGGACGGAGTGGTTCGATCCCGATCTGGTGTGGGCGTCACCCTCCGTGCTGGCCATCAGTTTGCTGGAGTACGTCGTGCTCGCGCCGATTTTCGAAGAGCTCGCCTTTCGCGGCCTGCTGTTCGCGACCCTGCGTCGCCGCCTTTCCTTCCTGCCCGCGGCGTTGGCGAGCGCCGTCATTTTTGCCGCCGCGCACGGCTACGGGCTGATCGGGTTCCTCAGCGTGCTGTGGAGCGGCTTGCTCTGGGCCTGGATCTATGAGCGCACGGGGAGTCTGATTCCCGGCATGCTCGCGCATGCGGCGAACAATTTGATGGTATGCCTGGCCGTCATGGCCCTGCTCCGCTAAGCGGAGGATAAAGCTTATCCAACGCGTCAAAAAAATCGGGATGCCGGATCACGTATCCGAGCTTCTGAATAAGCTTGGCGGTTGAAATGCGTTTCCCGGTCTGTTCATCCACGGGTGTTGGGTGAGGCGTGACGCCGAAGCGGGCGTGAGCTCTGTCGCAGATCTCTTTCCAGGTGCGGGGCGTGCCGTCACTGACGTTGTAGATCTCGCCGGGAACGCCCTGTTGCAGGGCGAGCAAACACACGGCGGCCAGGTCTTCGACATGAATCAAGTTGACAAACTTGCGCGACGGGCCGACGCGGCCGGTGCTGATCCACTCGATCGGATTGCGTCCAGGTCCGTAAATCCCCGCAACTCGCAGAACAGTGGCGCCGCACTGAGTGCGCAAGAACTCTTCGCCCTGGACGCGTGGCTTGGTCCAATCAATTGGCGCGGTCTCGTCGATCCACGGCGGCGGATAGGCGGCCGAGCGGTCAATGTCATAGGCCGACGTGCTGCCCAGCACCACGACACGGTGGGTGTTTGCGGGTAACGTCGCGGCGAACTGCTGAACCAGATCCAATGGTACAGCGGGAAAGCACCAAAGCCAGTCGGCCCGCGGCGGGATGTTGTGCCAGCTTTGCGGAACCGCCAGGTCGAAGTAGAGGCGTTGCTCGGCAGGAAGGTGAGCCAGATGGCGGTTCGGGGTGCGGCTGGTGGCAAAAACGTTCGTGTAGAGACTCGGGGCTCGCTGCAAGACGAATCGCGCAGTGTAGCCTGAGCCAAGAATGACCAGTGTGTCGGACACCACCTACGTTCACTCCGTGTGAAATTACAGACAGTGTGCCAGCGGACGGAGAAACGAGTCCATTGAAATCCTGCACTTTCAGTTGGCACATTGTTTCCATGGTACTATAACCCGACTAAGAAATCCCCCTGCGGAATGCGAACCAAGGAGTTCATGATGAAGCCATTATCATGGCTGGTGCTGCCGATGCTCTTGCTCTTGACGGGGTGCCCGAGTGGTGGGGGTGG
>CAZXRB010000007.1:78042-80164 GCA_964642845.1 uncultured Nitrospira sp. | reverse complement strand
CAGCACCACAAAGGCAGCCGCTTCGTCAATTTTCAACTAAGGATGGCACACGCTCGCCTTGAGTGGCTTCCCATAATAATCAGCCTGACCCCTTGCACCTTCCAGTCGGAGGAAGGTTTAGTATGGCCGCTATGGATACCGAGCTGCTCACAATCCGGCAGGTGGCAACGTGCACAGGAGTCTCGTCAAAGACTCTGCGCTACTGGGAGGACGTGGGACTGCTTCCGAAGGCCACTCGCAATTATCACGGCTATCGCCTCTTCCACCATGATGTCGTGCAACGTATCGGCTTCATCCAAAAGGCGAAGAGCCTGGGCTTCACGCTCGCCGAAATCCGCACCCTCTTTGACATCGCCAAGAAACGAGGCACGGCGTGCCCCGATGTGATGCGCTGGACCGAACAAAAGATTCAGCTCCTCGAACGCCAGATCAGCCTGTTTTCGCAGTTGCGAAACCGCCTGAGGGCTTATCAAAAAGAATGGAACAAGAACAAGAGACGCTCCTGTCCGCCGCTGAGCGAGTCGGAAGTGTGCTGTCTGATCGAAGCCATCCCGGCGATTCTGCCCAAGAAAGGAGGTGAAGCGCATGAGATCGCTCTTCAGCGTCTTGCCAGGAACACTGGTCGCTCTGTTGACCAGGGTCTGGCCGACGGCGAGTAGCCTCGCGGGGTCTAGCTGTCCACCGTGCCCGTTCTGTCCATAAGATGCAGATTCACAAATGGTAGCAGTGGTCTCCTGGTGGAAGGAGGTGATTCCGATGTGCCACTGGGTAGAGATTCTTGGCTTCTGCCCTTACGAGGCAGCATCCAAGATCTGGCAGTGGGTGCAGGGGCTCCTCGGGTAGTTGCGGACGCTAGGCGGCTGGTCTCGTCAGGAGACCAGCCGGCCTCTTTACCAGGCTCTCTGCTCCTGATTGACACCGGTCAAATCAAAGCGTATCGTAATTACGGATTAGGAGTGGTAGTGGTATATGCGGCGTATGCGTTTTGTCATCGCAGGGGCGTTGGTTCTGCTGTTGCTGCTCTTCAGCTTCAACGCCTACGCCTGCCTGCTGCCGTTGTTTGGTGTTCCGCAGGCGGCGATGGGTGGCAGCTGCGCGGACGCGCAGGACCAGCCGGTCCGCCAGTTCTGCGACACCTTCACTACGCTTGGCCTCCACGCTGCATCAGACTTCCATCTCTCGGTTGATGTGCATGTGGTGAGTCCGGCCGAGGCCGCCCCGCTGACTTCGCTGATCAGCTTGTCTCCCTGGACCCCTAGCACTCAGGGATATCCCGCACAACGACCTCCACAGGACGCCGTGGTCAGAACCACGGTCCTTCGCATCTGATCCCTTCACGGTTGTCTTTCAGAGCCTTCTTCTCATAGCTCCCTTCGTTTGGCCATCGTTGTAAGCGACCGGCAGCGCGCCCGCTCACCGGGGTTTGCGTTCGGAAGGGAAGAAACCGTGGAGGAGACCAACATGAAATGGATAGCGCGGCTGTCGTGCGTGACCACCGTGACGGCGAGTGTGGTCTTCGCGAGTGTAACCTTGGCCGAAGATCAGCTCGTGCGGAAAACACTGGATCTCTCGGAAGTGATTGCAGAGGCGCTGGCGCGGAATCCTGAAATCCAGGCGGCGCGCCAGCAATGGGAGGCGGCCTCGAAACGAGTGCCGCAGGCGCGTTCGCTGGAGGATCCGAACCTGTCAGTTCAATGGTGGAATGCCCCTGAGTCCTTCAACCTGGGCCGTGCGCAGAATACCATCATCGGCCTGGCCCAGAAATTTCCATTCCCCGGAAAACTCGCGCTCAAAGAAGAGATTGCCACCCGGTCGGCCGAGATGACCGAGCAGGCGCTCCGCGCCAGGGAACGGGACCTGACCGCGCGCGTCAAGCAGGCCTACTACGATCTGTTCTTCGCGCACAAAGCCATCCAGATTCACCATGAGCAGGTCGATCTGCTGAAGCAGTTTCTCGAAATCGCCACAGCAAAGTTCAGAACCGGAAAGGGCACTCAGGTGGATGTGCTCAAAGCTCAGGTGGAACTCTCTACCTTGTACCAGCGACTTCCCGTGCTGGAACAGCAGCAAGATACGGCTCAGGCCAAACTCAACACGCTATTGGACCGGGATCCACGGTTTC
>CAZXRB010000007.1:74398-78010 GCA_964642845.1 uncultured Nitrospira sp. | reverse complement strand
CTTCGACAAGGACCTTGAAGAGCTCTATCAGATGGCGACGACCGCAAGACCGGAGCTGAAAGCCGCTGAACTGGCCGTGCGGCGAAACGAGCACTCCCGCGCGTTGGCTAGCCGGCAGTACTATCCGGATCTCAACGTGGCCGTGCAGCGGTTCCAGAACTTTCAGGCCAACGATGGGTTCGGCGCCGTGGTGTCCGTGAACGTGCCCTTCGCGTTCTGGACCAAGCCGAAGTACGACGCCGCCGTCGAGGCGGCCGCAGGG
Source organism: uncultured Nitrospira sp. (assembly GCA_964642845.1). Lineage (GTDB taxonomy): Bacteria > Nitrospirota > Nitrospiria > Nitrospirales > Nitrospiraceae > Nitrospira_D. The sequence goes on along the minus strand of CAZXRB010000007.1, from coordinate 77,748 downwards.
ATCGCGGCGGCGCGGGCGGATCTTCACACACTGGAAAACCTGACTCGCTTCCAGATCCGGGATCTGGTGGCCAAAGTCCGCGCCAGTTGGGAAATAGCTGTGCTGTATCGGACTACCGTGGTGCCGCAGGCCGAACAAAGCGTCGAGGCTGCACAGGCTGGGTATCGCACCGGAAGGACCTCGTTTCTGGATCTCATCGAGGCGGACCGGGCTTTGCGTGAGTTTCAGCTGGCGTACTGGCGTGCGCTCGTCGATCGGGAGTCCCGCCTGGCGGAACTGGAACAGGTCGTCGGCACGCAATTGTGAAAGGCGAGGTGTGTCATGGTGAAACAGGCAGGGAAACGAAAAGTAACCACGTGGATCATAGTCGGGGCGGGAATCGTGATTGTGACGCTCGGCTCATGGCTCATGTTCGGAGGGAACCGGCAACAAACCCCATCGTCTGCGAGATCGACGTCCCCGGAGCAGCCAGAGACCGTTCAGCAGAAGCGCAGCATGCCGCAAATGCCGATGGCATCGACCGCGGAAACGGGTCCTGCACAAGCCTACGCCATGGTGGCGCCTCTGAAACAGCAGTTGATTGGTGTGAAAACCATGGTGGTCGAGAAACGACCGATGGAGACCGTCATTCGGGCTGTTGGGAGAGTGGACTATGATGAACAGCGCATTGCCCATGTCAATTTGCGGATCTCGGGATGGGTCGAGGATCTGTTTGTGGATTACACCGGTCAGGTGGTCCGGAAAGGCCAGCCCTTGTTCACCTTATATAGTCCGGATCTGGTGGCGACCCAGGACGAGTACCTGCTCGCGCTGAGGGCACGGGATAAAGTCAAAGACAGCCCGATTCCAGAAGTTCACCAGCAGACGGACCAGATGGTGGACGCCGCACGAGACCGCCTGCGGCTGTGGACCCTGACGGACGAGCAGATCAACGAACTGGCGCGACGGGGCAAGGCGCAAACGTATGTCACGATCTACTCGCCGATACGAGGGTACGTGATCGACAAGCAAGTGTTCAAAGGCATGTTTGTCCAGCCGGACATGAGACTGTATACCATCGCGGATCTGTCGACGGTGTGGGTCAATGCCGAGATCTACGAATACGAGGTCCCCTTCGTCGGGGTTGGCCAAATGGCGACGGTAACCTTCGCCTCCTACCCCGGGGAACAGTTCCATGGTCGGGTGTCGTACATCTATCCCTACCTGAATAAGGACGCCCGGACCGTCAAGGTCCGTCTGGACCTGCCGAATCCCGACATCCGGATCAAGCCGGACATGTATGGGGATGCGCTCATCAACGTGGATCGGGGGAGCAAGGTCGCGATTCCAGAGCAGGCCGTGCTCGATTCCGGTACGCGGACCCTCGTCTTCGTCGTGCGGGGAGAAGGGTTGTTTGAGCCGCGCGCGGTCAAGCTCGGTCCGAAGATCGGGTCCTATTATGAAGTCCAGGAAGGGATTGCCGAGGGCGACCGCGTGGTGACGTCGGGCAATTTCCTCATTGACTCGGAAAGCAAGCTGATGGCGGCCACGAGCATGATGGGCGCCTTGGGTATGGGCGGCATCCGGATGGAACAGGCCCAGATGGGGAAGATGGATATGGGCGGCATGCCCATGGGAGGAACCCAGCCCGAAGCGACCAAGCAGCTGGCCAAGGAGTCGGCAGAAAAGAAGGCAGGAGGACTGACGCTGGCCCTTTCGACGGAGCCGGCGTCGCCGCGGATTGGCGAGAACGTGGTCCGTGTCACTCTGAAAGGTGAGGGAGGCAAACCGGTGTCCAACGCAACAGTCCACCTCACCTACACGATGCCCATGCCGGGCATGATGCCGGCGACGGTGCCGATGAAACCCGGGAAGGATGGTGTCTATGAGGCGAAGGTCAATCTCGGGATGGGCGGCCAGTGGGACCTGACCGTCACCGTGCAGCGGGCAGGTCAGGCCGAGGTGAAGGAAAGCTTTTCCGTCACGGCAGGTGGCTCAGGGATGTCTGGCATGCAGGGCATGTAAGAGGGAGACGATACGATCAGTCTGCGAAGTGCGAGACAAGAGACGTGGACGATGACAAAGCATCTGTCGAAGAGACTCACCCAAGGGCTTGCACTCCTGCTCGCGTCGGGATTGTTAGCCTGCTCATTCATCGCTACTCCTCCTGCTGACTTGTTAGCCAAGAATGACCATGTGGCGTTAGCCGCTTGGTATGACAATGAAGCAGCGAGGCTCCGCCAGAAGGCGAAGGAGATGGACCAGATGGTGGAGGAATACCGGAAGGATCCAGAACGAGCACAGCGGATGATGTCCCACGGCAGTCCTAAAGTTGATTTTGTCCAGCAGTGTAAAATCCTCGCCGCTTCATATGGGAATGCTGCGAGGGAAGCGGAGACACTGGCCAGATCGCATCGCGAGTTAACCCCGTGAAGCCACAGAGAGAAGGGCATCCGGCCTTCGGTCTGACCAAGGCTCTCGGAACGAGATGGGTGAACAATGATCGAACGTGTCATTGAGTGGAGCGCCCGGAATACGTTTCTGGTTTTCCTGGCGACGCTCTTTCTGATGGGCTGGGGGCTCTGGGCGGTCTACCATACCCCGCTGGATGCGATTCCCGATCTCTCGGATGTGCAGGTGATCGTCTTCACCGAATGGCCTGGACGCAGCCCGGATCTCGTCGAAGATCAAATCACCTACCCCATTGTCACCTCCATGTTGGGCGCACCGCGGATCAAATCCGTCCGGGGACAGTCTTTCCTGGGACTCTCGTTTGTTTACATCATTTTCCAGGATGGCACAGACATCTACTGGGCCAGGAGCCGAGTCGTGGAATATATGCAAGGGGTCACGGGAAAGCTGCCGGATGGCGTCTCGCCGACGCTTGGTCCCGATGCGACCGGCGTCGGCTGGGTGTTCCAGTACGCACTCGTTGACGAGTCAGGCCAGCACGACCTTGCCGAGCTGCGCAGTTTCCAGGACTGGTCTCTCCGCTACTGGCTCCAGAGCGTGCCTGGCGTCGCCGAGGTGGCGCCCATTGGAGGCTTTGTCAAGCAGTATCAGGTGCAAGTGGACCCCAACAAGCTGCTCGGGTATCGCATTCCGCTCAAGACCGTGATCGAGGCCATCCGGCGCAGCAACAACGACGTCGGAGGCCGTGTGATCGAAGCGAGTGAGCGGGAATACATGGTCCGGGGGCGTGGGTACATCCGGTCTCTGGAGGACATTCGACATGTTCCCTTGGGTACGGATCGGCAGGGCACCCCGATCACGATCCAGGATGTCGCGCACGTCATGATAGGGCCGGACATGCGCCGCGGGATCGGTGAACTGGACGGTAGGGGTGAAGTCGTGGGCGGCATCGTGGTCAT
>CAZXRB010000007.1:0-74388 GCA_964642845.1 uncultured Nitrospira sp. | reverse complement strand
CCTTCACCCTGCAAGGGCGGAAAGCGCAGAACCTGCGCTACGGCGAGAATGCGCTCGCGGTGATTGAGCGTGTGAAGGACAAACTCCAGGAGATCACGCCGTCCCTCCCGAAAGGGATGCAGATCGTTCCGGTGTACGACCGCTCCGATCTGATCCTCCGGGCCATTGCCACCCTGAAAGAGAAGCTGATCGAGATCAGCCTCGTCGTGAGTGTCATCAGCCTGGTGTTTCTGTTTCATTTGCGCTCCGCGCTGGTTGCCATCCTGACGCTGCCGATCGCGATCCTGCTCTCGTTTCTCGCGATGTACTATCTGGGCATCACCTCGAACATCATGTCGCTGGCCGGCATCGCCATCGCCATCGGGGCCATGGTGGATGCAGTCATCGTCATGATCGAGAACGCCCATAAGCGCCTGGAACAGTGGGACCGCGCCGGACAGCCCGGCTCTCGCACCGCCGTGATCATCCGTGCGGCCCAAGAGGTCGGCAAGCCGCTCTTCTTTTCATTGCTCATCATCACGATCTCGTTCCTGCCGGTCTTCACGCTGGAAGCGCAGGAGGGGCGCCTCTTCAGGCCGCTGGCCTTTACGAAAAGCGCAGCGATGTTGTTTGCGGCGCTGGTGTCGATCAGCCTGGCGCCTCTGTTAATGGTGTGGTTGATCAGAGGAAGGATTGCACCGGAGGAGAGGAATCCCATCAACCGGATACTGATTTGGCTCTACCGGCCGTTGGTGTCTGGGGCGTTGCGTGTGCGCTGGCTGGTGGTTGTTCTTGCAATCCTGGCAGTGGGCAGTTCCGTTCCCCTGTATGGGAAACTTGGATCTGAATTCATGCCGCCGCTCAATGAAGGAACGATCCTGTACATGCCGACCGCCTTGCCTGGCATCTCGGTCACCGAGGCTGGCAAGCTGCTGCAGCGGCAAGATCAGTTGCTCAAGCAATTCCCCGAGGTGGACCACGTGTTCGGCAAGATCGGCCGGGCCAGGACGCCGACTGACCCGGCCCACTTGAGCATGGCGGAGACCGTGGTGGCGCTCAAGCCGGAGGAGCAGTGGCGGTCGGGGGTCACGTGGGACACGCTGATTGCCGAGATGGACAAGGTCGTCAAATTTCCGGGGATGCCGAACATCTGGTGGATGCCGATCCAGACGCGGACGGAGATGCTGGCGACCGGGATCCGCAGCAATTTGGGGATCAAGATTCTGGGGCCGGACCTCGCTGGGATCGAGCGGATTGGCCTGGAGATTGAGGGTTTGTTGCAAGGGATCCCAGGCACACGCAGCGCTTTTGCCGAGCGCGTCACCGGTGGCTACTACCTCGACGTTCACGTCAATCGCGAGGAGGCAGCCCGCTATGGGCTGACGGTTGAAGATGTGGAAGATGTCATCGAATCGGCCATCGGCGGCAAGAACATCACTCAGACTGTGGAGGGGCGCGAGCGGTATCCCGTGAATGTTCGCTATCTGCGGGAACTACGGGAAGACCCGGAATCGCTGCGGCGCGTATTAGTCGAGGCCCCCACGGGTGCCAAGATCCCGATGGGGCAACTGGCTCGGATCGCAATGACCAGCGGCCCCCCTGCGATTCGGGATGAAAACGGGGCCCTGGCCGGCATCGTGTTCGTGGATGTGGCAGGCCGCGATCTGGGCGGCTACGTGGAGGAGGTGCAGCAATTGATCCGGGACCGGTTGGCATTGCCCGCCGGCTATTCGCTCGCGTGGGGTGGGCAATTCCAGTACCTCGAACGGGCCAAGGCTCGTCTGAAGGTCGTGGTGCCAGTCACGATCTTTCTGATTTTCGTCCTGCTCTATCTAAATTTCAAATCGGTGACGAGAAGCCTGATCGTCCTCCTGTCGGTGCCGTTCGGAGCCGTAGGCGCGGTCGTGTTCCTCTATCTCCTCCAGTACCACCTGAGCGTGGCGGTGTGGGTGGGCATCATCGCCCTGGCGGGTGTCGCGGCCGAGACGGGTGTCATCATGATCATCTTTCTGGACGAGGCCTATGAACGGCGGCAGCGAGAGGGCCGTCTTCGCTCGATGGCCGATCTTCGGGAGGCCCTCATCGAGGGAGCGGTCCAGCGAGTGAGACCCAAGATGATGACCGCCTCAGCCATCCTCATCGGTCTTCTGCCGATCATGTGGAGCCATGGATCCGGCGCGGATGTGATGAAGCGCATTGCCGCGCCGATGATTGGCGGCATGGTGTCCTCGATTCTGCTGACCTTGCTCGTGATCCCGGCCGTGTATGCCTTGTGGCGGGGGAGAACTCTGCCGGCCGAGGCGCCTGCCGAGGTCGGGGCGGAGAAGCGTCTCGTCCCGTTAGAGAATCTCTGAGGAATGAGAGCTCCAAGGAGGGAAATACGATGAAGTCCATAACCCAGTTTGTTGCTGTGTCCCTGATGCCTGCTGTGGTGTCGGGCTGTATGTGCATGATGCCGATGGAGAAGATGGATATGGAGAAGGACACGATGGGACAGATGGACATGGGAGACAAAGGCCGGAGTCATGAGATGACCGGAACGAAGGGTGATAAAACGAAGACTGAAAAACGGGTGGGGGACCTGATCGTGGCCTTCTCGACCATTCCTGCGAAACCGACGGTGGGCGAGAATGTGTTGCGCGTGAAGCTGACCGATGCTGCCGGAGGAACCGTCAGAGACGCGGTGGTGACATTTGATGCGACAATGACGATGCCAGGGATGGCCGTGATGGAAGAGCAAGCGGCTGTGACTAAACACGTGTATCAAGCAAACACGAACTTTGGCATGGCAGGAGAATGGCAAATCACCGTCAAGATCCAGCGGGCCGGGGAAGCCGAACTACATGAAACCTTCACTGTCACCGTGGCCTGAGAAGCAGGAGCTCTTTCGAACAACACTCTGACGGTCCGGTCCCCTGGCTGTGTCGCGACAGGTGGTCGGGTGGATGGGGAAATAAGCACACCTGGGCGGGTGAAGAGCATGGACATCCAAAGACAATGTAAGCTGCTTCCCATCATCCTGATCCTTCTGGTCAGCATAGCTGGTACGGGTTGCACGAGCGTCAAGCGCTGGCTTTACGAAGGATTCGGGCGCGACGGATGGCAGCATCGCGAAGAAGTTCTCCAGGCGCTCCACCTGAAGGACGGACAACTTGTCGCGGACCTTGGCTCGGGGAGCGGTTATTTTACGTTTCTACTCGCCAAGGCTGTCGGGCCAAGTGGGAAGGCGTATGCGGTAGACGTCGATGCAGGGATGAATGACTATGTGGCATCGCGTGCTCGAGAAGAAAACTATACAAATATCGACGTGATTCTTGCCAAGCCTGATGATCCCTTCTTGCCGGAGTCCGGCGTCGATCTGATCTTTACCTGTATCGCCTATCACCACCTGGAAAACCGTGTGTTGTACTTTAAGAACGCCAGCAAGTACCTCCGTCCCGGCGGGAGGATAGCGATCATCGATTTCAACGGTCAAGGATGGTTCACGAGACTGATTGGCCACTGGACGCCCCGAGAAGCCATCCTGCAAGAGTTGTAGCACGCTGGCTACTCGCTTCAGCAAGAACTCACATTCCTTCCGAACCAGGAAGTCTGGCCTCTTATGAGACCGGTTGGTGTACCGTTCGCCCGCGGATTATCGGCAGCGAAGAGGTTCGGCGTTATATTGTGGTGGGTGTAGTAAAATGAATCAGTAGTGTCCGGTTAAAACGAGCCCCATGATCTGGAAACCAAGAACGGGAGCGGTATTTGAAGCGGTAAAGCGTGGTGTCGATTTGAACGGCGCAAGGCGAATCTGGCAATCTCCCGGTTTTTCTCCCGGAGGCTGCCATGAACATCGGCAAGACCCTGTTCGCCCCGCTCATGGACTTCCTGCCCTGGACGACCTTCACTCGCATCGGCACTCGCGACGGCGGCGACCAATACGTGAAGTCGCTCACCTGCGCCGAACAATTCCGCATCATGGCCTTTGCCCAACTGACGTACCGCGAGCGCCTGCGCGACATCGAAGTCTGCCTCTCGGCGCAGTCGGCGAAGCTCTACCACATGGGGTTCCGTCAGGAGATCAAGCGCGCCACGCTGGCCGACGCCAACGAGACGCGAGACTGGCGCATCCATGCCGAATTCGCCCAACGCCTGATTGCACAAGCCCGGAAGCTCTATGCCGGCGACAGCCTCGGCGTGGAACTGGAGAACACGGCGTACGCCCTGGATTCCACGACCATCGATCTCTCCCTGTCGTTGTTTCCGTGGGCACCGTTTCGCTCGACCACGGCGGCGGTCAAGCTGCATACGCTGCTCGACCTGCGCGGAGCCATCCCGAGCTTCCTCCACATCTCCGCCGGCAAGGTGCACGACGTCAAGGCGCTCGACCTGCTGACGCCCGAACCCGGTGCCAGCTACGTCATGGACCGCGGCTATCTGGACTTCGATCGGCGGCATGCCGTGCAGCCGGCGAGCGCCTTTTTCGTCACGCGAGCCAAGTCCAATTTGGATGCAGGCCGCGTCTATTCGGCGACCACGGACAGGGGAACGGGCATCATCTGCGATCACACCGTCGCGCTCAACGGCTACGACAGCAGGCGGGACTATCCGAGTCATCTGCGCCGCCTCCGCTTCAAGGACCCCGAGTCCGGCAAGACGCTGGTGTTCCTCACCAACCACTTCACGCTGCCGGCGACAACCATTGGCGCGCTCTCCAAGGCGCGCTGGCAGGTGGAACTGTTCTTCAAGTGGATCAAGCAGCATCTTCGTGTCAAGCGATTCTTCGGCACGTCGGAGAATGCGGTGAAGTCGCAGATCTGGATCGCCGTGTCAGTCTATGTCCTCATCGCCATCGTCAAGAAGCGCCTCACCCTGGACGCCGCGCTCTACACGTTGCTACAGATTTTGTCGCTCACCCTGTTCGAAAAGATGCCCATCCAGCAAGCCTTTGCGGACAGCGACTACCAATCCGACCAGGGCAACGACTGCAACCAACTGAATCTATTCGCGTTTTAACCGGACACTACTGAAAATGAATAATAAAGTGTGTTGGTGATGGAGTTCACCAGAACTGCCGAATGCTCTGATAGGGGTGATCGGCTGATAACTCCTGCCAGTATCCAACCGGCAGGAGTTTTTTTATTCTTCCCGGGGGCCATATTGAAGGCGTCGCGAAAGCTTCTTCGGTCAGAGCTGTCATGGGTGTGCCTGGTGGTGCTTGGGCAAATCTGGATACTAATCGCCACAGGTTACCCCGAAGAGTTGCCGCTCACCCGCAACGTGCCGATCGATCAGTTCCAAAATCGGCAGGAGGATGTCAAACCATACAACTTCGATGCGCCGCCGCAGGGCATGTTCCGTACGATCGAAGTGGCCGAAGGATTCGAAGAAGAACTCGGATTTCGACGGCAAAATGAGATCGTCCCCGTCAATCCCACCAGTGAGTTTCATTCCAATGACAAGCCGGTGTTCATCGTCTTTCAGTTGTATCAACACTTTCAGTCATTCGAAATTTTCGGTGTCTGCTATCCAGAGGAGGTCCCTGGGCTTGATCCAAAAACAGTCGTCGCACGAGACACGATGTACATCGCGACGGAAGACGAGAGCGGATATCTCAAATTGTTTCCTCCTGCCGGCGGTTGGAAGCCCGGTCGGTATAAGGTGGAGATTCACGTGGGCGAGGAAATTAACAATATTAGCCTCATAGGTACTATGCGCTTCACTGTGGCCGTGCGGGATCCTGGCCGTGTCCCTTCTTCTTTGTCAGGCAGTCCCAGCGCGTCGACTTCCGAGAAGCAGTAGCCCTTCGACTGTTAAGCTAGCGGGTGAGGTGGTCACCGAGCGAGGCATGGGGGCACCAAAACAAAGCCAAGGTCCTGTTAGAGCCATGATTCAGATCATGGCATTCCTTCTTTCGGCAGGTTGCTCGGGCTACGCGTAGTTAACCTCTTCATCCACCTGTGCTGGCTGGAGAGACGCTCATGACCAAAATCATTCTCGTCCGACATGGCCACGTTGAAGGGATCACGCCAGAGCGTTTTCGAGGTCGTCTCGACCTGCTTCTGACTGCGACCGGACGACGGCAGGCAGAGGTCACCGCGAAACGAATCGCGTCGGTTTGGCGGCCGGCCGCTATCTACACGAGCCCTATGAGCCGGTGCATGGAGACAGGAAGTGCAATCGGCGTCCCACTCGGTCTCGAGGTTCAACCCCACGCCGGAATGAACGACATCGATTATGGCGGATGGCAAGGCCTGACGCCGGAGGACGCCAAGTCACGGTGGCCCAAGGATGTTGAAACCTGGTATCGCGCGCCGCACCTCGCCAGCATCCCCGGCGGTGAAACCTTGCAGACAGTGCTTGCGCGGGTGACCTGCGCGTTCCACGAGATGCTCCGGCGCCACCCGAATGACGCCGTCGTGCTGGTCGGACACGACAGCGTCAATCGAGTGATCCTGCTGCACGCGCTGGACCTGCCGCTGTCCCGGTACTGGCATCTTACACAGGATCCCTGTGCCCTGAGTGAATTACATTACATCAACGGTGCGTTTACCGTCAGGACCGTCAACGAGACCTGGCATTTGAAAGATTTATGACGTCGCTCTGCCAGCCGAAGGGTGCTCTGTGATCAGGAGCATGCGCGAGTCAGTCGATGGGGGATGTGGTGTTCTGCCCAAGCTGTTATGTGGAATGTCGATCGATGCCGAACCCTGCCCGTATTGCTGTGCGTCGCCCAGCGCGTGGCGTGAGAAGAGCTACGGCGAGCGCTTGATCGTGGGCTCACACCCGCTGGCCGATGTGCGGATGCTGATCATCATCGCGCTCAGGCTCCGGCAAGCGGGCAGGTCGGCACCCGATTGTGAGGGAAAAGTGGCTCAAACCATGTTCCCCAATACCCCTGACGGCCACGAGCGATGAGCGCTGCATCAGGACTCAATTCATAACGTTGTGGGGAAGCTGGCTGCGGTACTCGTGTGCCAGCTCATCAGCCTGCTGGGCCTCGGACCAGTACTGCTTCGCCAGTTCACGATGGCGCTTCACCTGCTCGGCATCCTGTCCAAACTCTTTGGCCTTCGCTTCCGCTTCGATTTCATAGCGTTGGGCGAGTGTACTCAACTGCATAGCCTGCTGGCGATATTGGAACGCCATGTCGTTCATGCACGTATAGTTGCTTCCACAGGACGTCGCGAACGGTTGTGTGGTCTCTGCCGCACACCCCACGGTGATGGCTCCGACCAGGACGACACCGCATGTGAGTGTGACATGTGACTGTTTCATCGTGTGCCCTCCTTTTGTGTTAGGCTGATTCATTAGTTGAAATCATTCTACTAGACACTCGTTCAACAAGAGCAAGCATTGATCCGCGTTTGTTTCTCCAGCGCACCAAGTAAACATCATGAAACCGATCAATGGTCTCAAGTGGGTCCGCTTTCTCTGTTCGCTCCCGCACAGTGCGTGAGGTGCGAAATAGCGCGCTCTCGACTCGGCGGACTGTCAAGTGCGGGGCTTGATGCTGCTCCATTGACACCGACTGCAGGGAGGTGTATTAATCAAAACAACTCACATGTATCGGGTGATGGAGTTCACCTGACCGCCGGCCGACCAATTCGGCCGGCTGATGACTCCTACCGGGGACAACCCGCGTAGGAGTTTTTTATTTTGAGGCGCGGGAAGAGAGTCGATCGCTCTCACCACTCACAAAGGGAGGATCGTATGCAGAGCACGATTGCGCGGATGGTCCTACTCGGGCTGATGTGCGCGGGGTACATCGTAGCCGATTTTGGCGACATCCATGGGCTTCGTGGGATGTCGCCAATCGCGTTAGCTGCCGACATGTTGAAAATCGACGGCCTTTCCAATGATCCCAGGCAATTTCGCACTCAGGTTGATCAACTCATCAGCAAAACCGATAGCCTCATCGCCAAGCTCAGGGCAAATCCGAACAACCAGGCCATCGTCTTGGACCTGCTGCAGACGCGCGATGATATTCTGCGGGAGCTTCCCAAAGTAGACTCTACGCCTGGAGACGCCAAATGGACCGCGCGCGAAATGATGGAGAGTGTGCAGTCCAAACTGAAGTTGTTGAAGGATCAATACGACAAGGCGGCGGGCTCGACAACGTAAACGATTGGCTATTCAGCGTTCATTGTGAGCCGTGGCTATCACGAGAGGAGCTCGTTTAGGATCATGTCGTCGCCCACTCAAACGCAGGAATGGCTGAAGAGTCAGCTGACCGAGCTGGAGCACATTCTGCAAGACATAGGAGCGGATTTCTCGGGATTCGCTACCGCGGCGAGGGAACTTAGACTTCGACTCGACGAAGGGCGGTTCCGACTGGCGGTGCTGGGGCAGTTCAAGCGAGGGAAGAGCACGCTCCTGAATGCGCTTTTACACGAGCCGCTCTTGCCCACGGGGATCCTTCCACTCACCGCCATTCCCACCACGCTCCGCTATGGTCCCGAACGGCACGTCCAGATCAGGTTTCGGGATGGCCGCTGTGAAGACTACGACGGCTCACTGGAGCACCTTCAAGCAGTCCTGACGCGCTACGTCAGCGAGCAGGAAAACCCTGCCAACCGGGCAGGCGTCGCCCAGGTCGACGTCGAGCATCCTGCAGCGCTCCTCGCGGAACGTGTCGAGATCATCGATACGCCGGGCATCGGGTCGACCATGCTGCACAACACGCGAACGGCCCGGGAGACGCTGCCCGTCTGCGACGGCGCGGTCTTTGTGCTCTCGCCTGATCCACCGATCACGGAGGTTGAAGTCCAGTTTCTGAAAGCGGTCCGTGAAGCGGCCACGCGCATGATCTTTGTCCTGACCAAAACCGACACCATGAGGCCGGCGGATCGTGAGGGCCTCGTGACGTTTCTGCAAAAGACCTTCCGAGATGAAGTCGGATTATCCGGCCGGGATCCCGTCTTTCTCGTCTCCGCCTCCCAGGCGCTTGAAGCGGACGCAACGGGGATGGTGTCGCTCTTGTCCGCGAGCGGGATCGCGACGTTGGAGACCTACCTCGTCGACTTCCTCTTGACCGACAAGCAGGTGGCGCTACAAGACGCGGTGAGGACCAAAGCCGCGCGTGTGATCCGTGACGTCCTGTTTGCGGTGGATTTCCAACGGAAGGTGCTCGAACTTCCTCGTGAAGATTTGGAACGCCGGTCTGCACGCTTCGATGCCCATCTCGAAAAAATGGAGCGGGAACGCGTGTACTTCCGCGACCGTCTGGCCGGCGATCGGAACCGGTTGTTGGCGGAGCTTGACCGACTGGCGGACGCGCTTGTCGAGCCAGCAACGAAAGCCTTGTCCGCCTGCGCGGCGCGAGTTAGTAGCGAGGCGGTCGCCAAGACGCCCAGCGCGGAGCTGAGGCGCCGGATCCAGTCCGCACTGTCCGAAGAAGCGGAATACGTCTTCGGCCGTGCGGCAAAAGACATCGGCGGCGCAATGACCCACCAATTTCAGATCCTCCAGGACACCCACTGTCGCGAGATGGAAACCCTGATCGACCGCGTTCGACGAACTGCGGCGGACCTCTTCGAGGTGCTCTGCCTGGAGGCTGTGGCGCTCGATCGTCTTGAAGCTGTCAGGGAGCCCAGAGTGATCGGGCACCGCATGGTGACTTCCTTCGTGGAAGAAGCAGAGGTGTGGCTCGCCCGGATGTTGCCACGACGTTGGCAGGCGAGTCGGTTCGAGCGACAGGTAAACGAAACCATAAAATATCTCGTCGCCCGGAACGTTGAAGAACTGCGATGGACGACACGTCAGAACCTGGACGAAACCCTCCGTACCTTTCAGGCTCGGATGGAAACCCAGCTCGAAGCTGTGATCGAGGGCATCCGCGGGGCGTTGCGAGCCGCATTGGACCGTCAAGCTCGGCGCGAAGCAATCGGGACACCAGAGGTACAGCGGTTAGAGAGTTATCGACAGCGCATGGAGCAGCTGTTAGCGGAACTCGCACTGCCAGGAAAGCCGACGTCATACGGCAGCCCGGTATAACTCGTGAACACGCGAGCCGCTGGATCGGTATTCCGATGATCCGAGGTGACTGACGATGAGGACCGACAACGCAAATCGCTGCCCGACTACCGATCAGGAGATTGAAGCCCTCGTGCGCGGCCTGGACAACCTCCAGTGGCATCTCCGCGTTCAAGTAGACGTCTTGAGGTTAGGGAAACGGGCAGTCCCGGCATTAGTGAAGTTCCTGCTCGGCCCGTCCAGCCAATTTCCCGAGGGGCGGGTGTTCGCGGCCGAGGCGCTTGGCCGTTTCAAAGGGGAGGAGGCCTTTCAAGGTCTGTTGCACGCGATCGATCCCCGTCGTTTCGACGGACTGAGCCCGATTCTGCGCCTGCCTGAGGAGGATGTGCAGAATGCTGTCGCGCGACAACTGGCTCACATCGGCGATCGACGTGCGATTCCCGGCCTGCTGGAGGCGCTTCGCACCCATCACTTGGTGGGTGCCGCGGAAGCGCTCGTCGCGTTTCAGGAAACCGAGGCGCTGCCGTGGTTGGTCGAGGGACTTGAGGACGCCTTCAAGCGCGATCGCTTCTCGCAGGCCATCCTCGGCATGGGACGGACGGCTATTCCCTCTCTCATTACCACATTGGAGCGGCGCCGCATGCATGACGATCAAGAACTGCTCCCCAGCATCGAACGGCGAGCGGAGGCGCTCCGCCTGCTGGGTCTCTTGCATGCTCAGGAAGCCGTGGATCCGATCCGAATCGCCCTACAGGACCCCTACGAGAAGGTCCGGACAGAGGCCGCGCTGGCGCTGGTGGCGGTGGAGGAAGGGGACGGAGTATTGGATGCGGTGCCGGCCTTGCTTGCCGGCCTGACCCATCCGGACTTTCTCCAGCGCGACCGGTGCGCTGAAGCGCTGGTTCGCATCGGACCGCGGTGTACCTCGTCGATTGAGCAGACCCTTGTCTACGGCTGCGTGACCGTGGTTGGCGACACCGTTCCCCTGAACGTCAACGCTCGAACAGCAGCGATCGCGGTCCTCGATCGGCTGAAGGGACATGTACCATGCTGAACAACGCACAACGAAATCATTTGCGCATCGTGATGAGCCTGATCGAGGCGAAGATGCGCACGATCGAGTCCCGACTGGCTAATTCCGAAGAGCACGGGCTGATGTCGGAAGTACGGAACGACATCACGCCCGCAATGGAACAGGCCCTGCGGGAGAAGATCCAGGTTATCTATGCGGTGATCGACGAGTTGCGAACCCGGTTTGCCCTGCCGGCAGAGACCAAACTGGCCAGCCGGGAGATCCTCACGGGACTCTCGCAACTGTGGGTGATGCTGCAGGAGTCCGACGCCAAGGCTCTTGGGGGGTATGGGACCGTTGATCCGGCCGTCGCCCCTCTGCTCGATCCGCCGATCGAGAGGCTGGCCGGACTCATGTTCGCATTGGAGGACGCTGCGTTGGGCCGCGTTGAGTCAACGGCACGTTCAGCCGGTGCCGAGCAGTCTGTCCGTTGAGTGGGCAGGGAAATCCCGAATCTGGCAGAGCCGCCGCGGCCACAACCCGCAGCCGATCAGAAAGGGTTGAGATGAAATCACTCGTGTCCCTGATCGCGATGCTGCTGGCGTCCGGCGTCGCGCCGGCTTCAAGCGAGGTGCCACATTCAGTGCAGAAAGAAGAGTGTGTCGCCATCACGATCGCCATCAAAGCCCGGCAATTTCAGCCCTCGACCCTGACGCTGCCGGTGGGCAGAGAGGTACGACTGATCTTTGAGAACCAGGATGCTGAGCTGCATGCATTCGTGCCGGAGACATTCCTGGAGGGCGTTCCGCTTCACGTAGAGGGCGATGGCAGTCCCCAATTCGGCGAACATGGCCTGATCCGCGTCCTGATTCCGTCGGGGGGCCGGGCGGAACTTCGATTCACGCTTCAGCGTGTCGGGCTCTACGACTATCGTTGTGATCTGCCCGGGCATCAAATGCGCGCACACATTCGCGTGGAAGAACAAAGATCGCCTCAACTCCCGCCGTGATAGGAACCTAAAGGCCGAGGTGAAAGGCGCCATAAATCGAACCGGCTGTCCGACAAGGATGATGACCTATCAGACAGATTCCTCCACACACCCGTCTACGGATGCCCATCCGGCGGATCCACTCATCGGCCGAGAGAAGCTTGTCGACATGGTGGCCCATCAGGTCCAAAGAGAGAAGTCCGTGCTCCTGGTGGGGGCTTCCGGAATGGGGAAAACCGCGATTCTGCAGGCGGTCGCTCATCGCACGCTCCAACGAGAGACATCTCGCCAGACGATCTACTGCAGCGAAGCGGGCACGCTGAAGAGGATACTACACTTACTTGCCGAAGGTCTGTGTAACCGGCAACGGACACTTCCGAGTGTCAACACTGGACCGCAAGTACCCTCCCGCGCCCAGTTGGCGCGCTTACCGATCGGGGCATTGAGGCGAGTCGTCCTCCCGCGCCTTCGTGCCGGGCGATGGGCACCGTTGCTCGATCATCTTGCTCGTGTTCGTGGTGCGTATGCCACGTTTCTGGATCAACTCGTGGAAGACCATGGAGTTCCGATCGTGGCGGCGGCGCGTTCGTTGTCGCCAGACGACACCGGACGACTCTGGTGGGTCGGTCTGAAGTTTGCCGTCATCGAGGTGGCTCCGTTGAGTCGTAAAGACGCGCACCGTCTCATCGAGCACTGTGTCGATCGAGATCAGATTCATCTCCCTGATCGCCAGGACTTTGCCAACGGCGTCATTCAACGGGCCGGTGGAAATCCTCGCATTATCATCCGTCTGTGCCAGATGGCAGGTGCGCCGCAGTACCAGGTTCATGGAAAGACCGATCTTCGGCTGTTGTGGCTCGACCTGAAAATCTCCGACCTCGGATTGCCGCCTAGTGTGGATCAGTCAAGACACTCGCTCCAGGAGGAAGCTCCAGCCGATTCTTTACCGAGGGGCCTCAGTGAAGAGAATTCCTGCGCTTGACACTGTCGTTGGCCATCGGTAGATTAACACTATAAATAAGTTTTGGTGATGGAGTTCACCAAGAACCATCCCATCGTCCTCATGAACGCGGGACTAATGACTCCTACCGGAGACAATCTGGTAGGAGTTTTGTTTTGGGCCCGCACCGCTGTTCACTGCCTCTCCTACCGGGACTATTTTCGGGTTTGGAAAAACTGAGACGTAGGCCTCATGTGTCTCGACCGCATGCCCGTTCTCCATGTTGCGGCGAGGGACTCAGCAGGCCGCACGGCTCGGAGAAGGAGGAACCTATGGATCTCAGAACTGCGATCCTGGCCCTAGCTATAGTCGTCAGCCTGATCATCTTTGGGATGGGGATGTTCGGGATGAGTTATGGGGAAGAGCGGCAGGCGCCGCCCGTCGACATGCAGGAGGCCACGCGCATCGTCCTGACACAGTTTCCGAATGCTCGCATCCTGGAAATGGAACTGGATACCGAGGACGGCCGGCTCGTGTATGAAGTGGAATTGGTCACTGCGGAGGGGCAGAAGAAAGAGTTACACGTCAATGCCACGACCGGCCGGATCGAAAAGATGGAACATGACTGAATCCTGGACAACAGCCAGGGGGAGGCCCGCCGATCGAATGCACGTAGCAGCTAGATACTCTGTGACCAGAACTCTCTATCACAAATTGCGAGTAGCGCAACTCAGATGACTTTGAGAAGTGGAAACTCGAAGGGTGCAGGAGACTGGACGGCAGACAACGGTTAACACACTGTCGAGGAGTTAAGCGGGGCCGTGCGCGCTTGGCCTCCCTCGGTGGACAGAGCCATGGACTTCGACAGTATTCTGTTTCGAGCACCGGATGACCCCAGCGAGCGGGGTCTGCCTGACGCGCCGGACTTCTTCCATGACTTGAATCTCGACCAGCTCGTGCAAACCATCACCGCCGGCTGGCAGGCCTACGATCTCACGCCTTTCTTCCAGCCTCCCCTGTACGATCTTGACGCGATCGCCTATCGTCAGAAAGTCATGCAGGATCTCGAGGACAAGCCCCTGATGCAAGTCGTCAGGTCGTTCTCCCAACGCATGCGTACGATGCGCCAGCATCTCCGTCGGTCCAAGAAGCTCTCTGACAAGTATCACCAACAAGGCTGGTTCCTCGCTGCCGTCGAACTCTATTGCGAAGCGGTCGAACACCTGTCGCAGGAGCTGGCAGAGCTCCACCTGGCATCCCGCGGCATGCGTGCCTTCCGGGAGTTCCTGGCGGCATATGTACGGTCTGTCCCCTTCGGGACGCTCGCGACCGAAGCAAGGAAGCTGACGACCGAGTTATCTGCCATCCGATATGACTTGCTGATCAAGGACAGCAGCGTCACGGTCCGCCACTATGATGGGGAGATCGACTACAGCGCCGCTGTCGAAGAGACGTTCAGCAAATTCCGCCGGGGCACCGTGAGGGATTACCGGATCACGTTTTCGGAACACGCGGGCATGAATCACGTCGAGGCCCAGGTGCTGGACCGAGTGGCGCTGCTGAATCCGGACACGTTCCGCGCCCTCGAGCGATTTTGCGCGGAGCATGCCGGGTATCAAAACGAAATGATCTCGAAATTCGACCGCGAGATCCAGTTCTACGTCGCCTATCTTGGGTATGTCGAACAGTTCCGGCGCGCCGGCCTGAGCTTCTGCTACCCGCAGCTGTCGGACAGCTGCAAGCAGATTCACGTTCGGGATGCCTTCGATCCGGTGCTCGCCTACAAGCTGATTCATGAAAATGCCGCCGTCGTGCCCAATGATTTTTTCCTGCGCAGTCCGGAGCGTATCTTCGTCGTCTCCGGTCCAAACCAGGGTGGCAAAACGACGTTTGCCCGCATGTTCGGCCAGTTGCATTACCTGGCCAGTCTTGGTTGTCCGGTGCCCGGCACGGAAGCACGACTGTTCCTGTTCGACCGCCTCTTGTCGCACTTCGAAAGGGAAGAGGACATCTCGAACCTCCGCGGCAAGCTGGAGGACGACCTGGTCCGGATCAGGCGGGTTCTGGATGAGGCCACGCCGAACAGCATCATCGTCATGAACGAGATTTTCTCGTCGACCACGCTCAAGGATGCGATCTACTTGAGCAAGCACGTGTTGAAGACGATAGCGCAGCTCGACTTGCTGTGCGTCTGCGTCACTTTTCTCGATGAACTGGCCTCGTTCAATGAAAAGATGGTCAGCATGGTCAGCATGGTCGATCCAGAGCATCCGGTGGTCCGAACCTACAGAGTCGAGCGAAGACCGGCCGACGGGCTCGCCTATGCCCTCGCCATCGCGGAAAAATACCGTCTCACCTACGATCAGCTGAAGGAGCGGATCAAGGTATGAACGCGCTGCTGATGCACCGGGATCGGGATTTCGACGTGGAGCTGAAATACCCAGGCAACGAGCGTGCCCTGACCCAAGACCTGGAGCTGGACACGCTGTTTCATGCCATGGCGGGCGACGACGAGTTTGTTCTCGACATTGCGCGGAAAGCCCTCCTGTCGGGTCTGCAGAACGATGTGGACACGATTCTGTATCGGCAGGCGATCTTGAAAGACTGTCTGAACAATCCGGTGGTGGTCAGTGAACTCTACCACCTCGTGGTGGAGGCGATCGAAGCAGAGAGGAAACAATGGTTTGGTATTGTTAGTCGCTATCCGGGCGCGATCCTGCATGGCTCGATCCAACTGCTGCACATGTTCGTGGGCGTCTTCAGGAAGCTACGGGACCTCGCCGAAGAACATGCGAGGCGATTCGAGTCGGAGGGATTCACGGCCCTTTTCGCGATGCTGGAAAAGGAATTGAGCGATGAATATTTGTCCAGCATTCAGGATCATCTCAATGAACTGAAGTTTCTGGATGGCGTCCTGATCAGTGCCGAACTGGGGCATGGCAACGAAGGCACGAACTACGTCCTGCGCAAACCGCGCCGCAGGAAACAGAACTGGCTCAAGCGGCTCTTCGAGAAGGGGCCGCCTGCCTATAGGTTCCGCATTGCCGATCGCGATGAGGCCGGCCACAGGGCCCTGTCGGAACTGCGGGACCGGGGCATCCATCTGGTCGCCAATGCGTTGGCCCAGTCCCGCGACCATATTCTCAGCTTCTTCCAGATGGTCAGGGCGGAGTTGGCCTTCTATGTCGGCTGCCTGAATCTGCACGGCCGACTCACGGCCAAAGGGGAGCCGATATGTTTTCCTCGTCCGGCGCCTGCTGGCACACGTAAGCACTGCGTCAGCGGACTGTACGACGTGTGCCTTGCACTCCACATGGACCAAAGAGTCGTGGGAAACACGGTCGATGCCGATGGCAAGAGCCTCGTGATCATTACCGGCGCCAACCAAGGCGGGAAGTCGAGCTTCCTGCGCAGCATCGGGCTGGCGCAAGTGATGATGCAAGCCGGCATGTTCGTGCCGGCCCAGTCGTTCGATGCCGAGCTGTGCACGGGCCTCTTCACCCACTACAAGCGGGAAGAAGACGCGACGATGAAGAAGGGGAAGCTCGACGAGGAACTGGCGCGAATGAGCGAGATCGTCGATCACTTGGGGCCGAACACGATGCTGCTCCTCAACGAATCATTCGCGGCGACGAACGAACGGGAGGGGTCGGAGATCGCGGGGCAGGTGGTGCGAGCCTTGTTGGAGAAAGGCATCAAAATCTTCTATGTGACCCATCTGTACGAATTCGCCCACGACTTCTTTGACAGGAAGAGGCGCGACACTCTTTGTCTGCGCGCCGAGAGGCGGGCCGATGGGACGCGAACCTTCAAACTGATCGAAGGTGAGCCGTCGGAGACCAGTTATGGCGAAGATCTCTACAGGAAGATCTTTGCCGGTGAACCGAAAGAGACCGAAGGCCTCTTCATCGAGTCATAAACGGGCGTAGCGCGACATTTCTTGAGAAGGGGAAATTCGCTGAATTCTCTGAAGAAGAATGGATGGTTAACCATGTTCGACAAACTGTCCAAACTATTAAGTGGGGCAGTACATGTCAGCCGCGATGAAGGCGATGGAGGATCTCAGTTCGTTGTTGCCTGTTGACATGACCCTCATTGCATGGATAATGTGAACTAAATATTTATTGGTGATGGAGTTCACCAACAACCGTCCTGTCGCTTTCATGAGCGCGGGACTAATAACTCCTACCGGAAACAATCTGGTAGGAGTTTTTTTATTGGGCCCGTAGCGCGGTTCGTCGCCCTCCTACCTGTAATTAATTTAGCTCGTTAGAAAATGTGCCGGGGGCCTCTGTTCGCTTGTGTCTCGACGCCATGCACTTTCTCTCTGTTACGGCGAGAAGACGCCGCGACCGGCAGGATCGAAAAGATCGAGCGTGACTGAAGCCTCGCAGCAACCAGGAGGAGGACACTGATGGAATTAACGTGGCAGGTTGCGGCACTGTGGATCGGGATGGCCCTTCTGGCATCGCTGCTCTCAGTCCGGTTGGGGATGTCGGTGGCATTGGTCGAGATCTGCGTCGGATTCGCCGGTGGCAATCTGCTGGACCTGCACGCGACCGCGTGGATCGACTTCCTGGCTGCCGTCGGGAGCGTGCTGCTGACATTTCTGGCCGGAGCCGAGATCGATCTGGCCGAGCTGCGTGGAAAATGGAAGGAGACTCTCAGCATCGGCCTCGCCTCGTTTCTTGCACCGTTCTTTGGTGCGATGGCCTACGCCTACTGGGTGGCCGGGTGGTCGCTCGCCGCCTCCGAGATCGCCGGCATCGCGCTCTCCACGACGTCGGTGGCCGTGGTCTACGCCGTCATGCTCGAGCGTGGCTACAACGCGACGGCCCTCGGCAAGGTGATCCTCGCCGCTTGTTTCATTACAGATTTGGGAACCGTGCTCGCGCTGGGCTTGATCTTCGCCCGCTATGACTGGTGGCTGCTGGCTTTTGTCCTTGTCATGGCCGTCGCGCTGTGGACGTTGCCTCCCGCCACCGCCTGGTTTTTCGCCCAGGTCGGGCCCCGGATCAGCGAGCCGGAAACCAAGTTTATTCTCGTCATCCTGTCTGCCTTGGGCGCGCTCGCAACGGCCGCGCAAAGTGAAGCCGTCCTGCCGGCCTATCTGGTCGGAATGGTGCTGGCGCCGCAATTCCTGGCCAACCGGACCCTGGCCCAACGGATGCGCGTGATTGCCTTTGCGGTCCTCACACCCTTCTACTTTCTGAAAGCAGGGTCGTTGGTCGGCTTCCACGCGGTCCTGGGAAGCGCGGGACTGATCGGGATCTTTCTTGTCGTGAAGATGGCGACGAAATTCCTCGGTGTGTGGCCGCTGGCCCATGCGTTTCGTTTCGGCCGACGCGAGGCTACCTACACCACGCTCCTCATGTCCACAGGGCTGACGTTCGGGACCATTTCGGCTCTCTACGGACTGAGTCACGAGCTGATCACACAAGACCAGTATGCGGTCCTCGTGACCACGGTCATTCTCAGCGCCATTGTGCCGACGTTAATCGCGGAGCGCTGGTTTGATCCAGGTGCTGTGCCGGAAGAGGAAACGGTCGATCGGCGCGCCACCAAACGAGAGCGCGTAGATGAACCAGAGCCTGCTCAGATTTCTCGGTCTGCATGAAGGAGGGATCCCAATGTTCCGCAAAATCTTAGTGGCGATTGATGGATCGGAAGGAGCGAACAAAGCGCTCCGTGTGGCAATTGATGTGGCGAAGCATTATGAGGCGGAGTTGCACTCGATTTCGATCGAAGAGCATCTGCCGCATTACGCCGCGACCGTGGGCGAAGTGGTCGAGGCGAAGCAGGAAGCGGCTGATTACTTTCGGCGCGTGGTCAAGGCAGCCGAACAAACGGCCAGTGCTGCCGGCGTACGCCTGACCGCTCACGTGATGCCAGGTCACGAAGTCGAGGCCATCGTGCAGTTCGCCAAAGACCGTGGCCATGACTTGCTGGTCATCGGCTTCATGGGGCATTCCCGCATCTATGAGCGGATTTGGGGCGGGACGTCACAGAATCTGACCCGGCTTGCCCCCTGTTCTGTCTTGGTCATCAAGTGACCGCGAAGAACACGATGGCCAGTTCTCAGTTTAGCAAGATTCTGGTCGCGAACGACGGCTCGGAAGGAGGCCGCAAAGCCCTCGCGGCGGCCATCGAATGGGCGCACATCTACGAAGCCGAGCTGCACGTTGTGCCCGTAGCGGTGAATTGCGACCCAAGGCGCAGGCTGCTGAGTGTTTGCAGCGAACGATAATCCAAGCCGGCCTGACGGCCACGGCGTCCCGGGTGCGACTGACGCCGCATGTCCTCGCAGGCCATGAAGTGCAAACAATCCTGACGTTCATCGCCGAACACCGGTTTGACCTCCTCGTTGTCGGTTTTATGGGCCACTCAAAAATCTTCGGTCAGGAGTGGGGCAGTACCTCTCAAAACCTCACGCGACTCGCACCTTGGAGCGTGCTGGTGGTGAAGTAAGGAGTGATCATGAGAAACCGCATTAAAAGCGTCCGGGCTCTGGAGATCCTGGATTCCCGAGGGCATCCGACGATTCGAGTCTTCATCGGGCTGGATAGCGGCAGAGTGCTTGCCGCCTCGGTCCCCTCCGGTGCGTCGACAGGCATGCATGAAGCCGTCGAGGTGAGAGATGGGGACATGAAACGGTACGGAGGCAAAGGCATGCTCAAGGCGGTCGTGCACGTCAATGAGCGGATCGCGCCTCATCTCATTGGCCGCGACCCGACCGGTCAAGCCGACATTGACCGTTTGCTGAAGGACTTAGATGGAACACCGATGAAAGCCAATCTGGGAGCCAACGCGATCCTCGGCGTGTCGATGGCGGTCGCCAGAGCAGGCGCAGAAGCCACCGGACTTCCCCTTCACGTCTATCTTGCTGGTCCTGATGGTGGAAGGCTTCCGGTTCCAATGATGAATATTGTGAACGGCGGGCGGCATGCCGACAACACCCTCGACTTCCAGGAGTTCATGGTCATGCCGGTGGGGGCGCCAACCTTCAGTGAGGCGCTCCGATACGGAGCCGAAACCTTCCATGCGCTCAAGCGCATCCTGAAAAGCAAAGGCGATGCGACGGCGGTGGGCGACGAGGGCGGCTTTGCGCCGTCCCTCAAGAGCAATGAAGAGGCCTGCGAGTTGATCGTAGAGGCGATCGAGGCCGCGGGCTACAGGCCGGCACGGGATGTGGCGATTGCGCTGGATCCAGCGGCTACCTCATTTTTCGATGGCGCTCAGTATGACCTGGCGAAATCCGGGGGCGGGGTGAAAACCAGCGCCGAGATGACGGCCCTCTATCAACAGTGGATCGAACGGTACCCGATCGTGTCCATCGAGGATGGTCTAGCCGAGACCGACTGGGACGGCTTCCGCGTCCAGACCGCAGCGCTCGGGAGCCGTGTGCAGATCGTCGGTGATGACATCTATGTGACCAATCCCCGGTTCCTCATGCGGGGGATTCAGGAGCGAACAACCAATGCGGCCCTTATCAAGCTGAATCAAATCGGCACGGTGACGGAGGCGATTGAAGCGGTTGCCCTCTGTCGAACGGCCGGATGGAACTTCGTGGTATCCCACCGATCAGGCGAGACCGAGGATCCGTTCATGGCCGACTTTGCCGTGGCCATGGGAGGGGGCCAGATCAAGGCGGGATCGGCCTGCCGCTCCGAGCGAATCGCGAAGTACAACCGGCTGCTGGAGATCGAGGCGGAGCTCGGAGTCGCTGCACGATTTCAGAATCCGTTGAAACTGACGAACGGAGAGCTCGCATGATCGAACCATGCGAGCGTCTCAAACCCACCGACAAGACGGTTCAACGTTGTTTCTCCCTTCTTGAGCGTGCACTCCAAAAGTATCATCCAGGTGAGTTTGCCGTTCGATTATGGGATGGCACCGTTTGGGAATCTAAAAGAGGACTTCACATTGGCGATGGCCAGACACGTGCATAAAAAGCCGGAGATGCAGCAGACGACGCACGTGACACAGACAACTGCCCTGAAGTTTGTCGTGCTGCTCGGAGTGGTCAGCCTGTTTGCGGACATGACGTACGAAGCGGCTCGGAGCATTACCGGGCCCTATCTGGCGCTGCTGGGAGCGAGCGGCACCATTGTGGGAATCGTCGCGGGGTTCGGGGAACTGGTCGGGTATGCACTCCGATTAGTTTCGGGCATTGTGGCGGACAAGACCGGGAAGTACTGGAGCATTACTATTGTCGGCTATGCCATCAACATGATCGCGGTCCCTCTTTTGGCCCTGGCGGGACGTTGGGAACTCGCCGCCTTCTTCATCGTTGCCGAACGCTTGGGCAAAGCGATCCGGACGCCGGCCCGTGATGCGATGTTGTCGCATGCCACCGCAGAAATGGGACGAGGCTGGGGATTCGGCTTGCACGAAGCATTGGATCAAGTCGGGGCCATGCTCGGGCCGCTGATTGTCGCTACCGTGTTGTATTTCAACGGAAGCTATCAAGCCGGCTTTGCTGTGCTGGCGATCCCGGCCGTGCTCGCCTTAAGCGTGCTGATCGCCGCGCGAACATTATACCCACACCCCCGCGATTTAGAGACCGGAGTCGTCAGACCCGGGGCGCAGCCATTCCCACGGAGTTTTCGGCTGTATCTCGCAGGGGCGACCTTTGTGGCGGCCGGATATGTGGATTTTCCCCTCATCGCCTATCATTTTGGAAAAGCTTCGACGGTGCCGGAGGTCTGGATTCCCATCTTCTATGCCCTGGCCATGGGTGTGGACGCGCTCGCGGCGCTGGTGTTTGGACGACTATTCGATCGAGTAGGCATTCCGATCCTGATTGTTGCCGTGCTCATCTCTTCACCCTTTGCGCTCCTGGTGTTTCAGGGAGGTTTTTATGCAGCGCTTGGAGGCATTGTACTGTGGGGTATTGGGATGGGCGCTCAGGAATCGATCATGCGAGCCGGTGTCGCTGAAATGGTAAGTCCTGAACGACGTGCCTCGGCATACGGAATCTTTTCGATGGGATTTGGTTTCTACTGGTTTATTGGCAGCGCCGTGATGGGCTGGTTTTACGATATGTCGATTCCACTATTAGTTGCCTTCTCGGTCACCGCGCAACTGCTCGCTATCCCCTTGTTCTTTCTGGCCAGAAAACATGAGGCAGTGTCATGAGGAAGCGCCTCGGTACGTATCGTCGTTGGTTGATCCTGCTTTTGCTAGGACCAGGCCTCGTGCTGGGTTCGTATCTGGGCTACATCCATGAGCAGGGAAATTTTCACGTCGTTGCCCAGGACGTGATGTACCGATCTCGCCAATTGGACAGAGCTGAACTGATCCACTACATCACGACCTACCAGATTAAAAGTATTGTGAATCTTCGAGGAATGAATGCGGGATCAGATTGGTATCAAGACGAGAGACGCGTCGCGCAAGAGCTTGGCGTCACGCATCATGATTACGGCATCTCAGCCAACCGGGATGTGTCCGATGAGGATCTCAACGCCATCATGAGCATTCTCCGCGACGCTCCCAAGCCCGTCCTCATTCATTGCAAGTCCGGCGCGGACCGCACGGGACTGATCGCCGCGCTCTATCAATACGCGCAAGGAAGAAGGAGTGCTGAGGAAGCCGCCGGTGAGCTATCCATGTGGTACGGTCATCTTCCCTTCTTCTGGAACTCGACGGCGGCGATGGACCGGACGTTCTGGGGATACGTAAGCACCCATGCTCGCAGTTAAGCAATGTCCGCGCCGAAGAAAGCGACGCGCTATTCCAACACTAAACGAAGAAGGATCGGAAGTATCGTGGGTGGTTTCGAGTGACTTGCGGCAAGATAACGATCTTGTTCCTGATGGTCTTCGTCGCAGGATGTGCAACCGAATCGCGACGACCGGACACGCTCTTGCATTCCGGGGCCATTGAACGACGGTGCGGGCCCGAGTCGGCCGTCCAGCAAACCGGCCTGCGCATGTCTTTAGCTCAGAAATCCTTTCAGGAGAAGACCGACTTTGACGCTGCTGATTTATCTGCTGGTCGTTTTTCCCTGCAAAGCCAAGACATCGCAGACACCATCGGTGCCAAGGATCTCCTCACACAGATAGCCGCCCTTGAGGCCGAAGCGTCGCGAAATGTGCCCGACTCTACCATCCGGCTCCTCCTGGTGCGACAGCAACTCTCGGACCGCATCTTGCTGGCACTGCTCGACGTGAAGAGTGCCGCAGCCGAGGCGAACTGTGAGGAAAAGCGAGCCGACCAGCTGGCAGATCAGCTGCAAGAAAAACGAGATGCCCGGGCAAGACGCCTTACCATCTTCGGTGTTCTTGGGGGCGGAGTGATTGGAATCCTCTCGGGCGGGTTGGCGGCGGCTGATCCCTCATCGATGGCTGGGGGCCTTGCAGCCATTGCGGCAGGTGTCGTGGCATCTGCATTCGGTGCTGCCGCGCTGTTCGATGACCCACGATATGAATTTCAGCATGGCCGGAATCTCTTGCGGGAGGTCTGGGAGGGGCCAGACCAGCCTTCGCTCTTTCCCGTCTCGGTGTGGCGATTTTTGAACCGGCCCTTGCGCGATGATGCAGCGCAGCGCTCGTTGCGTGAGACGCTGATCGCCCGCTGGCGCCAGGATGGCCGGCTTGGCGAAGCCGGCTCGGACAGCGAGCGGCGGCGCATGGCACTGTTTTTCGGCAGCGGCGGTTCCTATGGGATTGAGGATCTCCGGGTCCGTGCCGCGATGATGGATTTGCTCGAAGCCGAGGTGGATCTCATGAGCCACGATCTTGAGCGACTCATGCAAGAGACGCTGCTTCGCGAAGCCAACTGAGGATGGCTATATCTCACAATGAATGGACAACAGGTCTCATCGGGTGGTTCTCCAGATTATTGACTCCAGCACGATCAGGTTCTGTAACAGGGTTGTCACCGATCTGTGTCATACTGACGTGGCGTGTCAGATCGGCACAGACTCATGGCCATCGTGGCGGCAACCCTGATGGAGAAATTGGGCAGATACCCGGGAGAGTAGGCAGTGAACGAGGCGTGCCGGCTTGCCGGCTGATGCGCAGAGTGCATGCTGTGCGAAACCGGTCATCAGTCTTGTGGAGGGATTCGGCTCGTAAATTGCTTATTGACTCATAGGCAGCAGCCGGATAATCTTTGGCACTAACGAGAGAGCTGAATAATATGGTGATGAATCGTCGAGGCTCTGTCTTCCTTCTGGTCGCGTGGTGTCTTCTGTCGGCCTGGCTGCTCTATGGCGGCCTTGAGCTGGCCGAGGAACTGAAACTAGTGGTTAAAAACCAGCCCTCTGCCCACGATCTTGATATGGAAGCGTTGTTGCAGCTTGCTTCCGGCCTTAAGCCTGATGTCCCCACGATTGAGAACCGGTCCGTTGTGTCCCGGACTCCGGAAGCCGTCGAATCCTCGCCGCTCATTCCCACACACACGATCTTTCGGGATGCCAACCGCACCGTGCAGGATCTCCCCTCTCTCCGCCTCCATCAATTCCTCTCGGTCTACCGCATTTGAGTTCTCGCCGGGCAGGTCGTCTTGCACAGCGGGCGACCTAACGCCTGAACCGCACTCATTTCATTTGGATTTTGTGGGGAGTGTTCGCTCTCTCAAGGGATCTGATCCATCGGCCAACCCACGGTCATGAACAGTTCACTCCTTGGCGCGAGCACTCTCCTTATCGATTTGAAAGGGCTACGACTATGCGCACGCTCCATATTGTGCCTCTTGTACGGTACTTCGTCGTCATCGTCAGCTGTGCCCTCGTTGTTGCAAGCACCGGCGCGAACGCGGCGACTGAAGAAGAAATCGCGCAATATCGCAAAATCTGGAATCCCTTTTCCGCCGGCCCCCAGTTGGTCAGCTCGGCGGACCTGCAACCGAAGGGCCAATACTTTTTCCGCCCGTATGTCTACAGCGAAATCGGATACGGTCAGTTCGGCAACACATGGTCGAGCACCGCTCGCTCACTGCCTCAACGACTCTCGGCCATCAATCCACAAGTTGAGTTTTCCTACGGCATCACCAACTCCGTCGAATTCGAGATGTACGTCTCGGAGGTGTCATGGTGGCAGTCCTCCGGAAACGGCCAGCCGGCGCAGAACGGACATGGGATGGGCGATACAACCATGTTTCTTAAGTACCGGGCATTTGTCCAGCGCGACGATACCTGGTGGCCGACGTTGACGAATGCCTTTTACGTAACGCTGCCTACCAGCGATTGGGCCGGCACGCCGTCCATTCCCGGCGGATTCGCACCCTTGGGACGGCTGCCCTCCACGCACTTCGGAGCACCAATGTTCACGGAATCCATTCTCTTCCGGAAGAACATCCGCCCCTTTCGGATTTCCGGTGGCGTCTTCTATTCCTATGGCCCGCCCAGCTCGAATAGTGGCGTGCCGCAATATTTCGGAGATATCTTTCAATACCGGCTGGCGTTCGAGCACTTCCTGGATGACACGAAGGGCTTCGCCTATGCCATCGAAGTGTTGGGGCTTCATGGGATGCCGTTCCGACTCGATGGACAAGCGGTGAATACGAAGCCGTCTTCCTTGGGTCTTGTGGGCGTACAGCCCACGATTGAATACAAGTTCACCGATCAAATCGTGGCGTCGGCCGGTGTGCTCTTTACCGTCGCCGGCCAGAATGACATCGCGGCCATTTACCCCAATTTTTCGATTTACTTCTACTGGAGTCGGAGCGGGCCCGTCATAGCTCGTTAAGCGGCAGCAAGACGTTTCAGACGTTTCTGAGCAGGTTATGGAACGGCAACTCGTAACGAACAGGAGCCAACTATGGACGAACGGACGGAAGAGCGGCAGGTCGTGCATTCACAATTGGAGGGGCTTGAGAACCATCAAGCGCTTCGGGATTCTTCTCTGCATCCTAACAGCCGGTACGTTCTAGATTGGTCAAGCTCCCGCCGCAAAAAGAGCCGTAGAGGCCGAGCGGTTCCTCCTGCTGGATGAGCGCGGGATAGTGCGGGCATCGAGCACAGGGATGGAGAAGGAGAAAACGAGAATGACAAAGTGACTAAGGACTTTTCAGATTGAGGTCTGTCTTTATAACGCGGCAAAAGCGGATACGGTTTACTATGCTGATTTGAGTTGGACAACCAAACGGACAACCGTCGCTTCCGATTGGCTACCACACCCACGTGAAGCCTCCACGATCCCCTGCCACTCGGCGTGCGTATATAAGGAATGAACCTTCGTTGATTGCTGGCCGAGCAACTCAGTCCGTGACGCCCATTCCTCTGTTGGGGTGGAATTGCAATAACGGAACACCCCGTGATGCATTCCGGATTTATGATTTTGAAACTTTGAGGCCAGGAGCTCGTTTTTCTCTCGTATCCGTTCAAGGCTAACAGCCTATATCAGTGCCCCCAGCACGTAAGCCCGCTGCGTCCTGAAGTACGAGAACAATATATTCTTCTTCGACAGAAAGACGGACTATTCCTAAAGCCTATCCCAAGGCAGCGGCCATTGTCAGGCAAGGAGCGCCCACGATCTAGAATTCCTGCAGGCCCTTTCCCGTCGCATACAGGAGGGCCACCGCGCTGGCTCGGGACGCATACCGGGTCTGGGCCAGTTGAACCTCGGCAGAAACGAGTGCCGTGGTGGCGGACGTGACGTCGACGATGGATGCAAGGCCTAGACGGTACCGTTCGGTGGCGAGGTCCAGTGATTCACGGGCCGTTGCCGCCTGTTGCTCCGCCACTTTCACCTGCTGGATCGCAGTCTGCAGCGTCAGATAAGCCTCCGACACCTCCAGCGTAATCTGGTTGGAGAGGGCGACTTGTCGCTGCTCGACTTTGTACTTCTGTTCGCGCGCCTCGGCGACCCGGTTTTCAATCAGGAATCCCGTAAAGATCGGAATGGAGATCATGGCGCCCGCGCCCCACCAGAGGTTGGTCTGTCCAGGGTGGGAGCCCGCGTACTGGTTCGTCGGCGCATCGCTGAAGTGGATGACTCCGTACATCCCCAGAGTGGAGACCGTCGGCAACGCGAGCGCCCGTGCCGACGCCAGCCGTTCATGGGCTTGTCGGATCCGGTCGCTTGAGGCCATCAGTTCCGGGCGGTTGTCCAGCGCTTCTTGGATGAAGGACTCCAGTGGTCCGACCTGTGTAAAATTCGTCGGCACGTTGCCAAGAGTGTATTCATCTGGACCGCGGACGCCCATCGCATTATTCAACGCGGCAAAGGCACCACGAAGCTCGTTCCTCGCCTGCAGCAATTGCACCTCGGCGTTCTTGAGCTCGACCGAGATTAGGTCAAGGTCGAGTTTCGATTTCAGTTGCCGCTTGAACAGAATGGCAATCTGCTCGCGCAGAAGACCGCGCTCGCGCACCGTTTCTTCCGCAATCTCCACGAAACGCTTCTGCCTGAGACATTGAAGATAGGCCTGCTGCACTCGCAAAATCACGAGCGCCTTCTTCGCGAGGATCTCCTTTTCAGCCGCCTCCTGACCGGCTCGTTCGGCTGACACCGTGTGTGCGGTCTGGCCGAAGTCATAGATGAGCTGGTCGGCCCGGACGCCGGCGCTTTCAACGTAGGAAGTGGGCTTGTTCTGTGAGCCGGCGATGTTGAAGGCGCTCAGCGGGCGGATAGTCCCGCCGGTCTGGATCGCATAGGCGTTCAGTTCGGGATAATACCTTGATGCGGCTTGCTCCGCGACGGCCCCGGCCGCTTTCGCGGTCTCGTGGGCCTTGCGCAAGGACGGATGGCGCTCGAGTCCGATGAGAAGGGCCGTCCGATACCCGAGAAATGCTCCCTTCGTCAGGGGAACCTCTGAAGAGGTCTTGCTTGGTTCTGGCAGGACCACCGCCGCCGGGGATGTCTCCGCCCAACTTGGGCCGGTCGTGGCGATAACCCCAACTGCCAACCACGCGGCTACGCTATACGGCAACCTGAGCCAAGTGGGCAGAGAGCTTGGTTGGACGGATGCACGCTCTTTGTTAATAGCGTCCATACTCCGCTCCGGTCGCATAGGCGAGGGCCGCATCGCTCGCCTGGTAGCCGTACTGGGACTCGGCCAAGCCGACCTCGGCGGCGAGCACGTCCGCGGCGGCGGTTGTCACATCCAGAATGGAGCCGAGGCCGACAGTGTATCGTTCTTGCGCGAGCGTGAAGGCCTCGCGAGCCTGAGTGACCCGCTCCTGGGCGACTGCGATCTGCTGTTCGGCCGTCAGCCGGCTGAGATAGGCCTGGGCAACTTGCAAGACGATGTCGTTGGCCAATGCCCGTGTTGCCGCGCGGGCTTCGTCTTTGGACGCGGCGGCCTGGTCCACCTGTCCCTGGATGCGTCCTCCGGTGAACAGTGGGAATGATGACGTGATGCCCGCGCCCCACCAGCCTAATTGTTCCCCAGGATTCGTCTGCGTGCCGTGCGCGCTGAATTCCGGGCCGCTCCACCAGGTGTAGCCGGTGGTGCCGAGCGCGCTGACATGGCCGAGGTTCAACGCCTTGGCGGCCGCCAGCGCCTCTTCCGCGGCGCGAAGGCGATCCTGACTGCCGAGCAACTCCGGCCGCTTGCGCATCGCCTCCTGAAAAAGCTGCTCGACGGGCGGTGCCGGTGTCATGGTGAAGGAAACGGGGTCCAACTTATAGTTCTGAGGAGCGGGGCGACCGAGGGCGGTTGCCAACTCGGCGAACGCCGCCTGCAACTGGTTCTGCGCGTCGATCAAGGCCAGCTCCGTCCGGCTGGCTTCCACCGAAGCGAAATCGACATCCAGTTTCGACTTCAGGCGGTGCTGAAAGAGCGTGTCCGCCTGAACCCTGATCAGTTCCCGCTCTTTCAACACCTCGCGAGCAATGTCAACGATCCGCTGTCGCGTGAGGCAGGTGAGGTAGGCCTGTTGCACCTGCAGAATGACCAGGGCCTTGGCGGTGAGCACCGTCTTCTCACTTGAAGCAGCCAGGGCCTGCTGCGCCAGAATCCGATGGGCGGTGTTGCCAAAGTCGGTGATGAGCAGGTCGACCCGGAGACCCGGCGTGGTGAGGTAGGTGACCGGCTTGGGGAGCGAACCGGAAATCCCCAGGTTGGCCAGCACGCGGGTGTTGCCGCCTGAATTGGCGTAGATGCCGGAGACCTGGGGATAGTTCGCCGATTCGAGCTGCTTGACCACCGCCTCGCTTTCCCCCGCTGCGTGCTGGGCGACCTGAATCGCCGGGTGTTGTTCCAGCGCACTCCGGATCGCCTCGTTCCATGTGAGTGGGACAGGATGTGTGGGGCTTGCCGATACTGCCAGGAGGTCAGCCGCGAGCGCGGAAGCACTTCCCGTTAACGTGATGAGGGAAGCGAGCGTGAGCCGCTTAATAGCGTTGATAGTCTTGACCGGTTGCATAGGCAACGGCAGCCTCGCTGATTTTGTAGATGTACTGCGATTCGGCGAGCCGGGATTCGGCTTCGAAGAGCGCGGTCGTCGCGCGGACGACCTCGATGATCGGGCTGAGCCCCAGCCGGTAGCGTTCCTGCGCCAGTTCCAGCGCTTCATTCGCGAGAACCACCCGCTGTTGTTCCAGCACGATCTGCTCTGCGTTCGTCGTCTGCGCCAGAAACGAACGGATCACCTGCAGGACAACGTCGTTCGCGAGTTCCTGGAGATCCTGCTCGGCCTCACCCTGGCGGTGGCTTGCTTCGTTGATCTGATTCTGGATGCGGAAGCCGGTAAATAGTGGAAGCGCGGCGGTTGCGCCCGCGCCCCAGAGCGGCGCAACCCCGCTGTCGGGAATCCCGCTGTCATGCACGTTCCCGTACTTCGTGATGCCGATCGTGCCGACCGCCGAAACCAAACCCAGGTTCAATGCGCGAGCGGCTTTGAGCACTTCCTCCGATGCAACGAGCCGATGGCGAGTGCCCAGTACTTCGGGCCGGTTTTTTAATCCGCGATCCACAAGCAACTCCAGATCCGGCAGCGACACGACGGCTAACGACACTGGCGCGAGATCGTATCGGGTCGGCCGGTCCAATCCCATCGCGTGGTTCAGCTCGGCGAAGGCCTGAACCAGATCATTCTCCGCTTTGATCAACGCCAGCTTGGCGTTCGATACCTGGACCAGAACCAGGTCCACGTCCACTTTTGACTTGAGCTGACTCTTATACAGCGCGTCCACGAGATCCCGGACGGCCTCGCGACGCCTGACCGTTTCGGCAGCGATGGCGACTAGGCGTTGTTGAAGCAGACAGCCGAGGTAGGCCTTCTGGATTGTGAAAATGACCAGCGCCTTACTGGTGAGCAGTTCCTTTTCTGTGGCGGCCTGTGTGGCTTCACTGGCGAGGATCCGGTGGGCCGTGGCTCCGAAGTCCGTGACGAGCTGATTGAGAATCAGGCCCCCGGTCAGCATATTCTGGTTGTGCTGCGGCAGCGCGCCGCCCAGGCCGAACCCGAGGCCTCCGTGGGTGTGCAGAGTGCCGCCGTCACTGCTGAGCACCCGAAGCGACCCGGAGGTCCCGGCAGCGGATACCTCCAACCAGGGATAGAGCGCGCCTTTCGCCTGGGTCGTCACGGCGCCGGCGCCTCTCGCGGCGGCGCGCGCCTGATCGAGCAGCGGGTGTCCGGTGAGGCCGATGCGGATTGCGCCTTCCAATGTCAGATGCTTGCCGGGTGATGGCTGACGTTCCGGGGCCGTCATCGATGTTGAGGCCGGGTTCTTCCCGCGATTGTCCTGGGGCTGGGCGGCCAGCAGGCGAGGCTGCACCAGCACGACCTCGAGGAGGAAGATGATGACGGCAATGACGCGACTCCACCATCTTGCTTCCAGTTTGCTCATGGAATACCTTCGGCTGATCACAGTGAGCATGTAATCCATACGCATGGAGTCAGTATTTCTGGGTGGCCGGGACCCCTGGTGGGAGATTATAGGAAGAGGCAACAACCGGATGCCCCTCAGAGAGCCCCTCCTTCCCGACTACCACGACGTCCTCTGTCCCCGTTAACCCCTCGACCACCTCGACCCAGCGCCCATCGTCAACGCCGGTCTTGATGGGGATTCGGTGCGCAATGTTCCCTTCGACCACGAAGACCGACTTCTTGCCATTGTTGGCACCCGATACAATCGCTTCAGGCGGAATCACCAATGCCTGTTTGTGCTCAAGCAACGACAAGGTCGCCGTCACATACATACCCGGTTGCAATTCGCCCTCTTTGTTGGGGAGGTCAATTTCAGCGAGCAACATGCGCGAGGTCGGGTCGAGCGCTCTGGTGGTACGCGTGATCGAGGCCTTCCATTCCTTGTGTTCCATGTCCGAGGAAGTCAGCACGACGGGTACGCCTGGCTTCGCCAGACGGGCATCCTCCTGGGGAATGCTCACGTAGACGCGCACGGTGTCGAGGTTCATGATGGTGTACAGGGGCGTCGCCTGGCTGGCGGACCCGGTGGCTGCCTGGATCAGCGCGCCCGGATCCGCGAAACGCGCGGTGATGACGCCGGTGAACGGCGCGTAGATTTTCATGTAATTCATCAACGTCCGGCGGCTTTCCATCGCTTGCTTGGAGGCCTTGGCAGCCGCTTCTGCGACGTCCACGTCTTGTTTCGCGATGACGTTGGGTTTGTCACGATAGACGGACGCCAGACGCTCGTACGTTACGCGTTTGATCTCGTGGTCGGCGCGAGCTTGCTCGAATTTATCTTTGATCTCGGGCGCCTCAATTTCCGCTAGCAACTCGTCTTCCTTGACCTCATCCCCTTTGTCGAAGCCCATCCATTTCACATAGCCGGGCACCTTGCCGTACAGCGTGGCCTGATACCAGGGAGATATATTGGCCGGAAGAGTCAACGTATAGGTGACATCATGGCGCTGGGGTTTCATCACTTGTACGGGCGCACGCTCTCGCGATTCGGGACGGGGTGAGACACCGACTGCGGCTGGTTCTAGGGGCTTGGCCGTCGTCGGCTCTTCGCGTGAGACCAGACGCGCGACGACGATCAGGACCACTAGGCCAAGGACGCCAAGCACCAGAAGGAAGCCACGCCGTTTCAACGGCTGTGCCTTCGAGGTGTGGGCTGCGGACGTGGGAATCATGGACTCCGTTCCGGTCTTTCAGGTGGTCTTCACGAGGAGGCGGACACACCCCGGGAGGCCGAACGTCCGCGTGCCAGCGTGTGCAAGACCGGGATGAACAGCAGCGTCATCACGGTGGACACCGAGAGCCCGCCGATCACGGCCCGCGCCAGCGGCATGTTCGCTTCGCTGCCCTCTCCCATTCCGAGCGCCATGGGAGCGAGCCCGATGATCGTGGCCAGGGAGGTCATGAGGATCGGACGAATGCGCAGCCGGCCTGCCTCCACCACTGCTTCTTCCAACGGCAGGCCCTCCCGCAGGCGCTGATTGGCAAAGTCCACCAGCAGTACGCTGTTGGACACCACGATCCCGATCATCATGAGAGTGCCGATGAGCGATTCCACATTAAGAGATGTGTGGGTGAGAAGCAACATCCAGATCACCCCAATGAGCCCCAACGGGACGGCGAACATGATGACAAATGGGTCCAGGTAGGAGCGGAACAGCCCCACCATCACCAAGTAAATGAAAAAAACGGCCAGCGGAAGCCCTCCGCCAAAACCCGTAAGGGCCTGACGCATGCTGTCCACCTCGCCCTTGAAACTCACGACGACGTCCTTAGGCAAAGGCACCGAAGCCACGGCCTTCTCCACGAGACCGGCCACTTTCCCAAGATCGTCGCCGGGCACATCCACGAGCACGTCCATCGATCGCTGGAGATCGTAGTGATCGACGGTCTCAGGCCCATTCTTGCGGGTGACTTTCACCACGTCGCGTAACAACACCGGCGCGCGGCCGCCGTCCAGGCCTAAAGGCAGCGTCGGGCGTTCGGGAAACGGCGTCTGCTGCAGCGCCAGGCTCGTGCCGCGCTCTCCCGCAGGCACGGCGCTGGCCGCTGCCGGCTCCGGGACACGGGCACCCACGAGGGGGGTATTCAAGAAGTCGTCAAGCCGCACCAGCGCCTGCTCGGGATATTGGACGACGACGAAGTAGGCGTTACCGGTGTTGGGATCGATCCAGTATCCGGGACTGAGCTGAATGTTGGAACTGATCCCCGTGATCAAGTCCGTGACCACTCCTTTTTCATTCAGGCCCATATAGACGGATTTCGTCCGGTCCATCGCCAGGTGCAGTTCCGGGTAGTCCATCCCTTGCCGTACACGGACGTCTACGGTGCCCGGAACTTTGGCGACCGCGTCTTCAATCTGACGAGCCGCCTCGGCGAGGTTGTGGAGACGAGGCCCGCTGACCTTGACATCGATTGGCGCCGGAAGACCGAAGTTCAGCACATCGCTGACGAGGCCGCCGGTTTGGAAGGAGAATTTGACTCCGGGGAGAGCCTCCTGCAGTCTTGGGCGCAGTCGTCCAATGATGGCATCGGTCGGCGTGACATGGTCGCGTGTGAGGCTTACCAGCATGAACGCTTGATGGGGGCCGGTGACGGGGGTATAGAGCACCATGTAGCCCTGCGGCAGCCCGAGGTTCGCGACGATTTGATCGATCTCTGCCGGCGGGACCACCTCCCGGATCAAGTCTTCCACGCGCGCGAGGATGGCTTCCGTCATTTCGATCCTTGTGCCGTCCGGCGCCGACACATTCAAAATGAACTGTCCGGCGTCCACCTTGGGGAAAAACTCCGTGGCCAATCGGGGGGCGGCGATCAAGGAGACGATGAAGACCACCCCCACCGCGGCCACGACCAGCGCCCGATGGCGCAGGCACCATCGCAGGACGGACACGTAGCGTTCGACGAAGGGTTCGAACAGGTTGAGACGACGCCACCATCCCAGAGGGCCGGACTGGGGAGCAGCACCATGCGCTCCATGTTGCCGACTCATGAGAAAGGCGAGGCTGACCGGCGCGACAGTGAGCGCGCCGAAATAGGACGCCATCATGGCGTAGGCGACGGACAGGGCGAGCGGGACGAACAGAAACTTGATGATGCCGGTGAAGAACGCGATGGGCAGGAAGACGAGAAACACCGTGATGGTGATCACCAGCATCGGCATCGCCACCTCGCTGGTGCCGTCGCGGGCGGCCTCCTCGGGCGATTTCCCCATGTCTAGGTGGCGGTGAAAGTTCTCCACCACCACGATCGCGTCATCCACCAGCCGCCCCACCGCAAGGGCCAGCCCGCCCAGCGTCATGAGGTTGACCGTCTGTCCGGTGAAATAGAGTCCGATGAAGGCCGCCGTGACCGAGAGCGGGATGGCCACCGCAATGATAATCGTATAGCGCAGGCTCCCGAGGAAGAGGAGCACCATCAGGCAGGCCAGGCCCCCGCCCATCAGGCCTTCGTGTTCGAGCGTCTGAATGGCCTGACGGATGTAGAGGGACTGGTCGAAGATCAGGCGAACATCCAGATCGGGCGGCAACCCGATCAGCTTGGGGAGTTTGTCCTTAACGCCATCGATGACGGCGAGCGTGTTGGCCCCCGCCTGCTTCATGATCGGAATATAGACGGCCCGGCGCCCGTTGATCCGCACCACGTTGGTCTGGATCATCTCGGAATCAACTGCTTTGCCAACCTCCTTCAGTGTGACTGGCGTCCCATTCACGACCTTGATGGGAATGCTGTTCATCTGATCCACGACCTGGATCATGCTGTTTGTGTAGACGTTGTAGTCGAAGTTCCCGATCTTGACGTCGCCGGCGGGGAGAATCAGGCTCTGGGCGTTGACCGCGTCGACAATTTCAGCGGTAGAGATTCCGCGCGCCAGCATCCGTTGGCGGTCCAGAAAGACCGTGATCTGCCGCACTGTGCCTCCGAAGGTCGGCGGCAGCGAGATGCCCGGAACGTTGCCGAATTGAGATCGGACCGAGAAATAGGCGAGATCGCGCACCTCTTTTTCGGTCTTTGTCGGGCTGCTGATGGTCAGGTCTGCGATGGGTAAACTGGTGGCGCCGAATTTGATGATGATCGGCGGGAAGACGCCCTGCGGCAGGTACCGTAGCGTCGAATAGGTGAGGCTCGTGATCTCGGCGACCGCGGCATTCACGTCATACGACGGCTGGAAATAGATCTTGATCAGACTGACGCCAGGCAAGGAGCGGGATTCGATATGCTCGATATAGGAAGCCTGCAAATACAGTTGTTCAAGACGGAGGGTGATCGCCCCTTCGATTTCGGAAGGCCCCATCCCTTTATAAAACGTCGCGACGGCCACGACCGGGAGGTTGATCTCCGGAAAGATGTCTACGACCATCTTCCGGTACGAGACAACCCCGAGCGTGATCACGATCAGGCTGATCGCCACGACGGCATAGGGGTTTTTCAGCGAGGCGCGGACCATATCCGGAACTCCGACATGGCTTGATGATCGAGAGCCATCGTACTCGAAGTCATCCGATCCGCGCAATTCGCGTTAGGCGATGCGGCTTCCTGAAAACCGTACTGTTGCATGGTCTTCTTTGAAGACGCCGTACAGGACATGACGCTCATGCGGCGCGATGACCGAATTCCTTGAAGAGCGGACCGGAACTCCTCCATCGCATTGGTCGAAACCTTCTTCCACACGATTGCCGCTCCGCACCACTCCGGCCTCAGCACTGAACGGACCCTCCTTTCTCTCGGCTGGTTGCTTCTTGCGACACCAACAGTTCCTGCAGGCAGGATTGCAGGTAGGACGAGGACGACGTCCGGTTGAGGGAACATCCGACTCACAGGTTCCCTCACGTCCGATACCAGATCACTGTGGGAAGGAGTTCGATGTACGTGAAGCCGGAGTGTGTGAGATCGAGGAGCAAGCAATCGGGCCATTATCGCACAAGGTCACGACATGGCAGATGCAGAGACAGCGGCTTGCAGGAGTTCAGCGATGAAGAGACGAGAGACGACAGGGAGTGAATGCAATCGGGGGTGTAGGCTGGTTTCTCTTTCTATTCGATGTGGAAGCGCGCTCTCTCTATTACTGGCCGGACTGATCGTTCTGGCAGGCTGTTCCGGTCCTAGAGCGCCGCTCGCGCTCACCTCGCTCGACCCTTCGCAGGATCACTGGAAAATCGCGGCACAGTACAGCCAGGAGGCGAGCGGCCTCAGGCAGAAGGCGGGAGAACTCCGCGAACGGGCTCGGGTGTATGAGCAACTGTTCGG
This sequence comes from uncultured Nitrospira sp., assembly GCA_964642845.1. Lineage (GTDB taxonomy): Bacteria > Nitrospirota > Nitrospiria > Nitrospirales > Nitrospiraceae > Nitrospira_D. The sequence continues at coordinate 38,444 of CAZXRB010000007.1, read as the reverse complement.
ATCGGATTCGGAATGGGTACGGGGCGCCAGACTGCTGGCGCAGTTCTATGAAGAAACCGCACGGGATCGCGAGCGGCAGGCCGGCATCCATGTGGGATTGGCCGGCGGGCGGTCCTCAATGCCGTTAACGAGCGTGAGCCCGTGACTGGGAGGGCATTGAAACGCCGAAGGAGGGATGTATGCGTCGGACTACAGTTCTCTTGCTGTCCGTTCTTCCGCTTGTTTTCTTAATGACGGCCTGCGGCACGACGGTCCAGCCTGGTCAGCGGGGGCTTCGGTGGCATCCGCTCACCAGCGGATTATCGACCGAGACCCTTAAAGACGGGTTCTATTGGCGCGCGCCCTGGAACAGCATCTACGTGTATGACGTGACCTTGCGCAGCTACACGGAGAAAGTCGAGGCCCTCACCTCCGATGACCTGCTGATTCGGCTCAACGCGGCTATCATTCTGCGCCCTCTCCCGGAGCAACTCCATTTTCTCGCCCAAGAGATCGGGCCGGACTTTTATGCCCGCGTGGTGAGGCCGGAATTGCTGGCCGCAGTACGGAGCGTGATTTCAGGGTACGCCATGGTCACGGTACCGGAAAACAGCGCCGAGATTGCCAGTAAAGTGCAAGCCGTGGTGGTCGAGAAACTGAAAGGACGGCATCTGGAAGTCGCAAGCGTGGCTCTGACCGACGTCGAGCTGGCGAGACTGGTCCTCGAAGCGGTTGAGCACAAACAGGCCAAGGAGCAGGAAAAGGAGCAGAAGGAATTCGAGCTGGTCATCGCGGAGAAGAATGCAGAGATCATGCGGCGGACCGCCAAGGGCGAAGGGGACGCAGTTCGGATCAGGTCGGAGGGAGAGGCCGAAGGGCTTCGTATTCGGGCGACGGGACAGGCAAAAGCTCAGGAAATCATCAGCAAAACCCTGACCCCGGAGTACCTGCGCTATGAACTTTACAGCGGTCCACAGTCCAAGGTGATTCTGATTCCCGACCAGCTCAACATCCCCGTTCTGATCAACCCGGGAACGGACCACCCGCATCAGATGGCAGACGGGGAACTGCGGCCGCAGAAGAAACCCTGATAGCCGACTCGGCCGCTGGAGGAGCAGTGACGCTATGCGAGCAGCGTGGCGGCTGCACAGTGACCGAGGCATTTATGCAGGCAGAAGGTTGGAATCGGTGAAGGGCAAACAGGCCTGTTGGGACATGATGAAGGCCTGCGATGGGGATGAACGGAGAATCACAGGGAGGAAGTCATGGAAGGGTACGGGTCAAGAGTGCTGGTGGTGGACGACGAGGACGACGTCCGCGAACTCATGGCGGATGCCCTGGTCAGGGCCGGCTACAGTGTCTTCACGGCACGTGATGGGATGGAGGCGCTGGGCGAGATCAAGAAGCGGCGGTTCGAAGTGATTGTCACCGACTATCAGATGCCGATGATGAATGGGTTGGAACTCTTGTCGCTCAGTCGGGTACTTGTCCCGAACACGCCGGTCATCATGGTATCTGGCGCAGCTTCAGCCATGGAACAGGTTGCCCTTGAACGCGGAGCATTCGCCTGGATCCGCAAGCCGTCCGACCCAAGAACGGTATTGGAAATGGTTCGCATCGCCACGCGGCCGGACCAATCCACTGTGGAGAGGGCCGCCGCTGTCTGAAGCCTGTGCGAGAGAGCGGACAACACAGGGGGGACCGCATCGAATCGAACCTCCAGTGGCTTGCGGGAGGCTGACGGCTCGCAGTGTCCGCTGTCTCTAACGCCACAGAACAGACTTGCGGTAAGGACAGGAGCAAGCTGACGATTGCTGGAGTGAGTCCATGATTCAAAGACGCAAGCAGATCGGCACAGTCTTTTTCGTCCTCTTCTTGACCACGGAGTTCTTCCTACATGCGATCCCGTGTCGCGCTGGAGAACCGGTCGAAGATCGGATTATTCCCGTCTATGAGCGAGCCGTCCCTACCGTGGTTCTCCTTTCCGTCGCCTATGCGTCGAGGCACCCGCTTGAAGACCCCTCGACCACCGGGACAGGGTCTGGCTTCGTCGTGGATGAAGCGGGCATGGTGGTCACCAATGCACATGTGGTGGAGGGAGCCACCCTCATCATGGCCACGCTGCATGATCATGATGAAGAACGCATGGAAGCCGAACTTGTCGGGCTCGATGAGCAAACGGATGTCGCGGTATTACATCTCAAGGGGAACCGAGGCAGGCTCCGAACTGTGCGGCTGGGCGACTCCGATCACCTTCGCGTCGGCCAGAGGACCCTGGTCGTCGGGAGTCCTTTGGGACTCGGCTTCACCTTGACGACGGGCATTATCAGCCGCCTTGGACCGTTGCCTTTGACTGACCGGCTGGCGGGATTGCGGTTGATTCAAACGACGGCACCGATCAACCCCGGAAACAGCGGCGGGCCATTGCTCGACTCTGACGGACGAGTGATCGGAATGACGACGCTGATGGTGAACGGCGCACAGAACATCGGGTTTGCGATCCCCATCAACACCGTGAAGGAGATCGTCACAGAATTGAAGCAGAAGGGGCGCATCGCGAGACCCTGGCTGGGAATTACAGGTCAATTCCTGACGGAAGAGGTGCTGAACCTCTTTGCACTCCCTCTTGCTCCCGGCTTACTCGTGGCGGATGTCGAGGATGGGAGTCCTGCGTCGGAGGCGGGGCTGCAGGGTGGCTTGCTGGACGTAGTGGTGAACGGGCAACGATGGTTGCTCGGGGGCGACATTGTAACCGCCCTGGACAGCCGGCCGATCCGGTCTCCTCAGGACTTCTCCCGGGCCACCCAGAATCTCCGCGTCGGCCAGGCCGTGCAGATTGAATACCTCCGGCGCGGCGAAGCGCGGCGAGTCCAGGTCATTCTGCGCGGACGTCCTGCGCACGCGCTGAGGCGAGAGAATCCGCGGGCATCCCAAGGGAGGGCGATCGTTTCACCACCCGGCCATTTTGCGGGAAGCGCTCATGAGCCGGCGCGGTTCTGAAATGGAGGAGGAAGCCATGCGAACGAACTATCACACTGTGTGCGCTCAAGCGAGGTGTTGGTGGCGTTTTTCGGGCTTGATCGCTGGCTCGGTGCTCTTCTTCTTGCTTGGACTCCATGTTCCGGTCGGAGCGGAGGTGTATATCGCAGGGCAGGTGGGCGCGGGGTTCCCGCAGGATCTGCGAAACGTCAAAGGGACGGGAACCATACAGGGCGTGGACTTCAACGACTTGAACCTGGCCGACACCCTGATCTACGGAGGGAAGCTCGGCTATTTCTTCGAAGATCCTGGCTGGAAATGGGTCGGCGTGGAGCTCGAGGCGTTCACCGGCAACCCCCACGTGAAGCGCCAGGAGATGACGGCGCCCGGCGGAGGGCCGACAGCGACGGCGCTCGGCAACGGGGCCCATGTGCAGACGCTCACGACTGCCGTCAATGTGATAGCGCGATACCCCCACCCACGTTGGCAGCCCTACGCCGGTATCGGAATGGCCTTCGTCCATGCGAGGGTCTCAGACGAGGGGTTCTCGATCTCTGACAGTTCCCCCGGCCTGAATCTCCTCGCGGGCCTGAAAGGGTTTCTCACCAAGGATCTTGCCGTCTTTGTCGAAGCCAAATACACGTACTCATCCTTCCAGTTCAACGATGCCGGTGTGGTCGGCGCGGGAATCAAAGGCGTGTACTCCATGCCAGGGGTCGTGGCCGGAATCGCCTGGCACTTCAATTGACGAAGTCGGGGTAGCATCGGCCTGCGACAGCCTGGATCAACCTTCGCTCAACTCGAACCTATCGCATGCCTCCTTCTGAACGCGCAATTTGTGAAGCGAGTCTCGTTGTGCTGCGTTGAATCCTGCGCAGGAGTGTAGGAGCAGTCTTACAGCAGTAGTGGAACTGAACCGATAGTGCGACACACGCGAGCGGAGTACTGTCACCTCAGGTGACGGATATGCATCGCACCGAGGAGACAGGCACGGTGAACGTGATGTTGGTCGATGACTCGCCGATTCTGCGGGAGCGGCTGAAGGCCATGCTGAATGAAGTGCCCGGCGCCGTCTGCGTGGCCGAAGCCACCGACGGCGGCACGGCGATGGAGATCTTGCGATCGACGAAACCGGACATCGTGATTCTGGATATCCGGATGCCCGGCCGGAACGGCATTGAAGTCCTGCGCGACGTCAAGCGGCAGTCCCCTGCCACAATCGTCATGATGCTCACCAATTACCCGACGCACGAACACCGGAAAGTCTGCGAAGCAGCGGGCGCCGACTACTTCTTCGACAAGTCGAGAGAACTCGCTGAGGTTGTTCAGGTGCTGGAACGATTGACGCGTCGCCGGCCGGAGACGGCGTTGTGAGCCGAGCGGAGCGTTGTATGGCCGTCACAAGTAAGAAGGAGGTGGGTCATGAGGAGCATTGGTCATAGCAGACTGGAGCTGTGGGGGGTGTGGGGAAGGATCGTCGCGTTTCTCGGCACGATCATCCTGACGAGTGCTGTGCAAGTCGCGCTTGCCGGCTACGAGGTAATTGAGGTGAAAGATGGGGGCACGATCAAAGGCGTGGTGACGTGGAAGGGAGAGATTCCCAAGCTGCCTCCCCTGACGGTCATGGCGGATCTGGATACCTGCGGGGAGACGGTTCCTTCACCCGCACTGCAGGTCGATGCCAAGAGCAAAGGGGTGCGGTTAGTGCTGGTCTATCTGGAAAAGGTCGAGAAAGGGAAGGCGCCGGCGGACAAGTACTGGCTGCATATGGGGCAGGACAGCGCGAACAAGGAGCCCGACACCCTGCTGTGCCAGTTCAAAGAACATGTGTTTCCCTTTGTCCGGACCCAGCGGGTGGCGATGGTGAACTTCGACCCGATCCTGCACAACCCGCATTTCTTCAACGAAAAGCGCGCCAGCGTTTTCAATGTCGCCATGCCGTCTCCGAACGTTGAAGTCGATCATACGCTGCTCCGGGAACACGGCATAGGGCTCCCGTTCCAATGCGACGTGCACGTGCACATGAACGGATACACGTTCGGCTTCGACCATCCCTATTTCGCCGTGACCGATTCACAGGGACGATTCGAAATCACCGGAATTCCGCCCGGGAAGTATAGCCTGGTGGTCTGGCACGAGGGCATTCACATCGTCAAGACGACCCAGGGCCGCCCGGCCTATGACGACCCTCAGATCATCCGTCAGGACATCGAGGTCAAACCCGGCGGGATAGTGGAGACCCGCTTTGAGTTGTCTGATGAGAAGGGCGGCGCCGTCGCGCTCGACGCGGCAAACGGCAGATCGTAGCGCTGACGAGCGGGCCTCAATGGCCGTCCGCCGGGAGAGAAGTGTCTGGAGTTCCGCGAGCGACGTTGTTGCTCAAGGCTCGATGTTCATTGCATTTCACAAGGGCTCGTTCTCGGCAAAGGAGAGACCTCCCAGAAAGGAGACGCCACCATGGTCAGACGACTTCTGTACCGACCGAAGAGCGCGATCGTCTGTGCGCTGGGACTGATCGCCCTCCTCAGCTATGAATGGAGCGCGTTGGCACCCAGAGCCAACGCGATTCCAGCCTTCGCCCGTAAGTATGACTTCACTTGCAACGTCTGCCATGTTCCCGGCTTCCCCAAGCTGAACGACTTTGGGAACCTGTTCCGGGACCGCGGCTACCAGTTGGGGTCGGACGTCGATCTCCCGACGGCTGAGGGCATCACCATGGGATTCTGGCCGGTGTCCTTCCGCACCACGGTGGGCAATCAGATCGGCAGCCTCCGCGCGGGAGGGGCTGGCATCAGCACCAATGCGGTGGGGTTTACTACGCTGGACATTCTGAGCTTCGGGACCCTGACCCGGGACGTCGCCTTCCGCATCGTGTTCACGGGGCAGCCGTCGAGCGAATTCGGCTTTGCCGGCGCGACGCCGGACCTCGAGAGCGCCGCCGTCAAGCTGATGGGGCTGGAGAAGTATCTGGGCATCAAGAGCGTCAAGGGCGATTATCTCATCAATCTCCTGGTCGGAAAACACGAGCTGGACGTGCCGTTCAGCGAGAAGCGCAGTCCGACGCTGAATACCCCGTTCGTCATGTATCACTATGTGCCAGGGCTACCCTATACGTCGGGGACCCTGAATGTAACGAGTAACTTCACGACCATCAACCCGGGGTACTTGAACCCGAACACGTTCGGAATCGGGGACAACCAGCCGGGGATCGAGCTGACCGGGATCAAGAAGACCAACTGGAGCAACGGATTTTTCCGGTACACATTGGACGCGCTCTTCACCAATCCGTCCACCAGCTCCCCTCTTGGCCCGCAGGGCGGCCCCTCGTCGTGCATCAACGGCCCTTCGCGCCCGACGATCGATCAATCAGCCCTGGCCTGTGCCAACGGCGGCTACAACGTGAATTTTTACGGTCATGCGACCCAGTCCTTCGGGGGTTACGGGATTGTGACCGGTCATAGGATCGGGGTCTTCGGCATGTATGGGCATATGCCGACGTTGCCCAATCCCACCTGCGGCGACTGTCTGGGGACCGGCGGCAATTATGCGGCCTTCAGCCGGATCGGCGTCGATGTCAGCACGACCTTCAACGGGGAGTGGAACCTCTTCGGCGCGTTCATGCACGGCAATGACAGCAAGAATCTCTTTGCCTCGCAGCTTGCCAACATGCAGAACTGTTTTGCTGTCACGCTCAATTGCGGGACGCTGGGGAATGGAGGGGTCTTCGGGAATCCCGGCACGCCTCAGAATGCATCCTGGAACGGGGCCTTCGTCGAGCTGGACTACTATCCGACGCTACTGCCGGTGCTCGACATGCCGAATTGGTTCTTCGCGTACCGGTATGATCTCATTCGCAATGACCGCCAGGGCTTTTCGAACTTCGCCGGTAACTTCAATGACGTCGATTCCCATACGGGCACGATCCGCTATTTTATCCATCAGTCTACGCGGACCGATGTGGCCTTGCACTTGGAGTACAACTGGTACAAAGCAAAAGGGGTCTCGACCACGGGGACTGACCTGATCGGGCAGACCGTGTTCACCGGGATCGATTTTGCCTTCTAGCCTGCGCGACGGCCAGCATGGATTTGAGCCAGGGTCGCCATGAATGGGTTCACATTCCGGCCTAAGGCGTGTTGACGAAGAGATGATGCGAGTGGTCAAATGCGAAAGGAGCGAGCCATGAAGTGCTTGCCTATCGGAATCGTCAGCGGGATCACGGCGGTGTTCCTCCTGAGTTCAGCAACCGGGGCAATTGCCGGGCAACGTGAGCCGGCGGCGAAGCCTCCTGAAGACAAGAGTTCCGAAGGAACCCTGATTCCGAAAACTACGATCGAACAGGCGATGAAGGCGGCCTTGGAAAAGGTTCCGGGGCAGATCCACGAGATCGACCTTCTCGAAAAACCCGGGGATCTTGACTGGCTGGTGGAGGTGTTGACCTCGGATGGACGGCGAATCCGAGTCGAAGTCGATGGCGAGTCGGGGATCGTCACCAGGATCGCGGAATCCAAACCGGAGCACCTGGCCGGTGACCCGGAGCGGGGTAGGGCGGTGTATGAAAAATTGTGCCTCGCGTGCCACGGTGCGCAGGGCGCAGGAGACGGGCCCTTTGGACCGCATTTGTTTCCTCCAGCCGCCGATTACAGATCTTCCCAGGTGAAAACGAAATCGGATATGGAGCTCTTCAAGGCCATTCGCGACGGAGTCCCCGGCACTGCCATGCAGTCTTTCCGGAAGCGATTGTCCAATCAGCAGATGCGGGATGTGCTCGCCTACGTGCGCAGTCTGAGCAAGTGACAGGTGCCTGCGGCCGTCGCGAGCCGGTTTGGGTTGATCGAATAGCGAGGGCAATGGGGCAGAGCCAACGGTATCGTCATCGTCATGAAAGACTCATGAGGACAGGAGGCCGCGTCATGCTCGTCCTCTTGCTCGCATGCGCCGTGGACGTGCTGGTTCCAGCCTGTGCGGGACCGCCTCCCATCACACGATCGGTCTGCGGACGCTGCGAGGACGATACGCGGTTTGTCCGCTTGGCAAAACCCGAACCGGATCTGTCCGGCGCGCCGCCTTACGAACATCCTCTCCGTTTGAGTCGCGAGGAATGGCGCAACTTGCTCGGCGGGATTTACGTTCAGAAACGATACGAGGGCTTCCTCTTTTTTCCCTCGCAGAAGGGTCCGGTGGAGCCCGCCTTCTTGCCGGAAGAGATCGACTATCTGAGCACGGCACTCAGCGTGGCCTTTGACCAGGTGCAGCCGGGCGAATGGGTCGTGTTCGGGTTGAGCCGTCCCTCTGCTCCGGAGCTGACCGAGGTGACGACCGGGGCCTGTTTTGTCAAAGATGGGCAGTTGCACGTGAGGTTGGCGAATTATCGCTATGCTGTGAGCATGCAAACTATGCGCGAGCTGCTCTGGGAGCATCCGCTTCACGGTCACGAGGTCGTCTATGAGCTGGTTCCCGGGGCACACCAGGCCGTCAGGCACGAGCGCGAAGCGCTTTCCCTGTTCGGGACCAAACCGGTCGAACTGCGGATCGCCTATCAGGCGGCGCTCGCAGAGCCTCGACCAGTTCAACCGGTGCCGGGGCCGCAGCCAACCCTTCAGCCCCAGATTGCGCCGGACTCCGCGACGATCGAGGGCCGTCTTCGCACGCTGAAGCGATTGAAGGAGGAGGGCCTTTTGACGGAAGACGAGTACCGTATCAAGAAGCAGCAAGTGCTGGAGCGATTTTGAATAGCGGTGCTGTGCGATCCAGTGTCATGCAGTGCGCAGGGAGAACATCTTCGGCTTAATGCCATGGTGGCCAATCCATAGCGGCTGTGATCCATGACTCTGTCTCTTCAGCAGCGGGTGGGAATCGGATTCGGAATCCTGGCGGCGGCGGTGCTCGCCATCGGCGTCTGGTCCTATCGCACTACCGCCAGCTTCATGGAGAACGCGGATTGGGTCAGCCATACCCACCAGGTACTCGAGACTCTTGAGCGCGTCCGCTCCCTGATGGATGAAGCCGAGTCCAGCCAGCGCGGCTACCTCTTGACCGGCAAAGAACGATTCCGGACCACATTTGACTCCGCGGTGCGTCTCGTCCCGGAACGACTCAAGCGCCTCAAGGACCTGACGGCGGACAACCCCGCTCAGCAACAACGCATCGAGGCGCTTAAGACACTGGTCAAGGTCCTGGTGGCGTCCGCTCAGGATTCTTTCGCGGCCCAACAGGCCTATGGGTTTCAGGCTGCCCAAGACCTCGCATCTGTCACCCGAAGGGAACAGGATGCGGCAGCCCTGCGCCGGCTCGTCCAGGAGATGAAAGAGGAAGAGCGGGAACTGCTGACCCAACGGTTGTCCCGGACAGAGGTGGCTGGACAAAGGCTCCTCGATCTGCTTCTCGGAGGAGGGCTGCTGGTTGCCATATTGGTGGGCCTAGTGGTCTATGGGATCCGTTCCGATGTCATCGGGCGCCGGCGGGCCGAAGAGAGCTTGGAAGCCAGCCGGGCGCGGCAGGCGATCATCGTGGAATCCTTGCCGATCGTGCTCTATGCCGCCGTGCCGAGGGGACAGTTTGAAGCCACATGGATCAGCCAGTCCGCCGAACGGTTGACAGGATTTCCGCTCTCCAAGTTCCTGACTGGTTCAACGTTCTGGGCCTCACGCCTTCATCCGGAAGACCGGGAGGCGACGTTGCGAATGTTCGATGCGCTTACCGCATCAGGGTCGCTGGCGGTTGAATACCGGTGGCAAGTGTCGGACGGTTCCTATCGCTGGTTCTCAGACCGGGCGCTCCTCGTTCGAGGATCAAATGGGCAACCGAAAGAGATTTTCGGGGTGTGGGAAGATGTCACCGAACGGAAGCGCCTGACGGAAGCGCTCCATGAATCGAAGGAGGCGCTGGAGGCGGTGTTCCGAGCCTCGCCCCTCGCGATCACCGCCGTGTCGGCGGACGGTGACGTCGTCATGTGGAACAAGGCCGCCGAGCGGCTTTTCGGATGGACGGAGGAGGAGGTGCTCGGTCGTCCGCTCCCGACCCTTCCGCCGGACCGGGTGAATGAGCACCGCGCGTTTCGTGAGCGCGTCCTCCAGGGAGAAACCTTCACCGGACAGGACGTGCGGCGGCGGCGAAAAGACGGCCTGCTGATCGACGTGAGCCTTTCGGCGGCTCCGCTTCGGCATGTCAATGGCACCGTGTGGGGAGCCATGGGCGTGCTGATGGACATCACGGACCGCAAACGCGCTGAGAGAGAATTGCGGCTTCAGGCGCAAATTATCGACCAGACGCATGATGCCGTCGTCTTGATCGGGGCGGACGGACGGGTGAGAAGCTGGAACCCGGGGGCGGAGCGGGTCTTCGGGTGCTCCGCTGCCGAGGCCGTGGGACGACCGTTGTCGTCCGTGTGTGGGGGCGTGACCGGGGCAACGCCCGCGGAGGATGTCCTGCCCGCTCTGGCAGCCGGGAGCGTGGCCACGACGGAGGGATGGCTAAGAACCAGATCGGGAGAAGACCGCTATGTGCACTTTTCGTGGTCTCCGCTCGATGACGAGACCGGAGCTCTTACGGGCCTGATCTGTCTCGCGCTGGATATTACGGCGCGATGGCAAGCGGAGGCCGATCTGACCGCATCCCGCGAGCAACTACGGGCGCTGGCTGCGCGCCTCGAGTTGATTCGTGAGGAAGAGCGGACGCGCATCGCGCGGGAAGTGCATGATGAACTGGGCCAGGTCCTGACGGGATTGAAGCTTGACATGATGTGGCTCAGCAAGCGCCTCGAGGACAACGGGCAGCCGGTGGACCGCCGGGCGTTGCTGGAGAAACTCAACTCCAGTTCCATGCTCCTTGACGGGATGCATGAGACCGTGCGTCAGATCGCGACGGAATTGAGGCCCGGCGTCCTCGACGAGCTTGGCCTTCCGGCGGCGTGCGAATGGCAGGCCAATGAATTTCAGGCGCGGACTGGCATTCGGTGCGACCTGACGATCGTGCCGAACGACCTGACGGTGGATATGAATCGGGCGACGGCCCTGTTCCGGATCCTTCAGGAGTTGCTGACGAACGTAGCATCCCACGCACACGCGACTGAAGTGCGGCTCACGCTGGAACGGTCTCCGGACTATCTGTGCCTCGAAGTTCGCGATAACGGGCGGGGCATCACGGAGGCGGAGCAGTCCAGCCTCCGATCGCTTGGGCTGCTCGGCATCCGCGAGCGAGCGAGCCAATTTGACGGCGAGGTCAGCATCTCCGGAAACTCTGGCAAGGGAACGACGGTCATCGTGAGATTTCCCTGTCTCGGTGACGATCTATGATCAGAGTGCTCGTTGCCGACGACCATCCGGTGGTCCGCGGCGGAATCAAGCAGGCGCTGTCCGATAGTGTGGCGGGGGTCGTCATCGGGGAAGCCTGCACGGTGCAGGAATTGTTCGAACAGATTGCGGGACGGCGATGGGACGTCGTGATCCTGGACATTACCATGCCGGGCGGTGGTGGGCTCGACGCCTTGAAGAGGCTCAAGCAGGAACGGCCGTCACTTCCCGTGCTGATGCTGAGCGTGTACCCTGAGGATCAGTTCGCAGTCCGCGCCATACGTGCCGGGGCGTCGGGCTACCTCACCAAACAGAGCCTGCCGGAAGAACTCGTCCGGGCGGTGAAGACCGTACTGGGAGGTAGCAAGTACCTCACTGCCAAGGTGGCAGACCTATTGGCGACGCATCTCCAGCACGACGAGAGCGGCACGCCCCCTCATACCAGACTGTCCGATCGAGAATACCACGTGTTCCGCGCGCTCGTCCACGGCAAGACCGTCAGTGAGATTGCGGAGGAGTTAGCGTTGAGCATCAAGACCGTCAGCACCTATCGGGCCCGCATCCTCGAGAAACTCGACGTGAAGACCAATACGGACCTGGCCCGCTACGCCTTCCGGCATCACCTCGAAGACTGATTGCCCTCCACTCATCCGCTACCCCGCCCGACTCGCTTCTCGTCTGTAGGACTGCACGGACAGACCGCCAGACAACAATCTTACCCTCACGTTTCGTGACGGCCGATATGGTCGCGATCGGAACTGTGGTCGAGTGGGAGCCAACAGGGATCGTAGAGCCCTTGAGCCGCTGTGGCACGTGCATACAACAGGAGGTGGGCCATGTTGGAGAACGTCTATGAGCGAGAAGCAGCAGATCTCATTCACACATCTGTGGGCTGCGGGCCATCCGGGTTCGATCACCTGGCTGCGGCTTCGAGGTTGAACGAGTGTGCGCGTTGCGGTGGGTTCATGGTGGCAAGCTATTTTAACGGAGCCCAGGGCAACTTGGCGGATGAGTTGTTGCCATGCAGACGTTGCCTCAATTGCGGAGACCTGGTGGATGCACAGGTTCTCGCCAACCGCCCGGCACGTCGACGGTAACTCAGTCGGTGAGCTGAGTGCGGACGTTGTGCAGCGGTTTAGGCGGTGCGGTGTGATTCAGGGGTTGATACCCGAAAAACTCGAGAGGGCATCATGGGAGAAAATGGGATCTGGGCAATCGTCCTGGCGGGAGGCGAGGGTACGCGGCTGAAAGGATTCGTCCGGGAGTTCCTGGGCTCCGAAGCACCGAAGCAATTCTGCACGTTTGTCGGAAAACGGACGATGCTCGAACATGCCATTCATCGAGCTTCCATGTTGACCGTTCGAAACCGGATCGTCGTCGTCGCGACAGCGCATCACCGGCCTTATGTCGAAGGGTGTTTGGGATCCAAGTCTACGGAATATGTTCTGCATCAGCCATGGCCGCGGGACACGGCGCCAGGCCTTCTTCTGCCGCTCGTGCATGTGCTCCAGCGGGATCCGGCCGCAGTCGTGGCGGTGTTTCCGTCGGATCACTTCGTGCAACCGGGACGACGATTCATGGAGAGCGTCGGGGAGGCCGTCCGCTTCGTGACGCAGGCCACTGGTCGACACATTGTGCTGCTGGCCGTGGAGCCGACCGACCCGGAGCCGGATTATGGATGGGTGAATCCGGGGCAGCAGATCGCAAGATCAGGCCGTGGCTCCATTTACCGGGTCGAACGGTTTGTCGAGAAACCGACTGTCGAACAAGCGAGACTGTTTCTGGATGAGGGGTGGTTGTGGAACACCATGGTCCTGGTCGGGCCGGCGCGGCGCCTGCTGACTCTGATCCTGGATGCGGCGCCGCAACTGGCCGGCTACTTTTCCATGATCCGGCAGGCGATCGCTACGCACTGGGAGCAGCAAGTCCTGGAGGAGGTCTATCGGATGATGCCCTCAGTGAATCTGTCCACAGTGGTGTTCGAGCAGTCACCGGATCGGATCGCGGTCTTACCGGTCCGACGGGTGCTCTGGAGTGATTGGGGCAGAGAGGCACGCATTCTCGATACGCTGAGACGTCTGCGCATCCCGCTCCGGTCTCAGGCAAGAACCACTCCGGCCAACGACGGTGCCGCGGCTTTGTCCAGTGAGGGCGCCATGAGAGGAGGGTCCTATGGAAGGGAAGGGGAAACGCGTGCTGCTCGTGGATGACGATGAAGACGTGAGGTACATGTTGGGCATCTTGTTGGTGCAGGCTGGGTACGATGTTTCCGTCGCCCGCGACGGTGCCGAAGCGCTCAGTGAAATGAAGATGCGGCGGTTCGATGTTGTCGTGACGGACTACCGCATGCCGCGGTTGAACGGACTTGAGTTGCTGTTCCTGAGTCTGGTGGCATGGCCCGAGGTTCCCGTCATTATGATTTCGGGAGAGTCCGATCTTGCCGAATTTGCGCTGGGGGCCGGTGCCTTCGCCTGGATCCGCAAGCCGTTCGAGTCATCCTTCCTGCTCGACATGGTGGATGCTGCCGTCCGGCAGGCGGCGCATCGAGGCGTGGCACCCGTCAGTTCAGCCTCCGCGTAGTGACACGCTGAAAGGAGGAAGCCATGGAGAAACAGGACAGTACCCGACGCATGTGGCTCATTCCGTTGATGATCATGCTGGGAATTGGTGTATCGGCAGTGAGTGGGTATATCTCTTGGCCAGCACACGGCGAACAATCAGATCCTGATGAAGAGCGCACAGAAGCTCTGTATCAGCGGCTGGCTCCCGCCACGGTGGCGATCTCCGCTGTGTACGCTCCGGACCACGTTCCATCTGTCGCTCCCACGTTAGGGGTTGGAGCCGGCTTTCTTCTCGACCAGGAAGGAACGGTGGTGACGAACGTGCACGTCGTGGATAATGCCGCGCTGGTGATCGTTACGTTGTATGATGGTCGCCGGGTCCAAGCCGAGCCGCTGGTGCTCGATCCCTTCAACGATGTAGCGGTACTCCGGATCCAAGCGACAGTGGGTCCATTCGCGACAGTGAGCCTAGGCGATTCAGGTCGCCTGCGCGTCGGACAGAAAACGTTCGTCGTGGGAAGCCCTTTCGGCCTCGGGTTCACCTTGACAAGCGGTATTGTCAGCGGGCTGGGACCTTCCGTCGAACCTGCGGAGCATGATCGAGCGCGGCTCATCCAGACCTCCGCCCCCATTAATCCGGGCAACAGCGGCGGCCCCTTGGTGGATTCCAGGGGAGCGGTCATCGGCATCGTGGCTGAGAAGGTGGGTGACGCGCAGAACATCGGCTTTGCGATCCCCATCAATACGGCCAAGGAAGTGCTCGACAGACTGAAGACAAACACGGAGTCGGGCGATCGTGGCTCGGCATGAGCAGTTCATGACGGAGAATCTGTGAGGCTTGTTCGGCTGACCCAGGATCACAGAACGATGGTGCTGAACACGTCATTGCGGACAAGTACCTGAGTAGAAAACATGCTTGGTGCCTTTCCAGGGACGCATGGCAGCCGAATGTGGATCGCCACCGTGGTGTTGCTGATTGTCAGTCTGTGGAGCGGAGGATGTGCGACGGATCCGGGGCCAGGATTGGCCGGAGTCTATCAGACGTGGGATGACGTCATCAGCCGCTGGATCGGACGGCAGAAAACGGATCTTTACTACGAACTCGGGCCACCCCAGTTTCATAAAGAAGCCGACGACGGCACGGAGGAACTCGTGTGGGACATGACGCTACCCAGCCTGCCCGGCCAGGCGGAGATCTACGACACCCTCCCGCTCTATGGCGGGCTGGATTGCAAGCTGTTCTTCTTTGCCGACGCGCAAGGGGTCATCAAGGCTGGGAGACGCGTCGGCTGTGACTGACAGTGCCTCCCGGCTTGGGACGACGAAGAAGATGGAGATGTTTCATGGCCGTGAATCAGAGCTGGCTCCCGCAGGTTGCATGCACCGTCGCGGGCACGGAAAGACTGAACTTGGCGCGGGCCCGAGGAGGTCATGTTGGCAGATGCGGGCTGGTGCTGCTGATGCTCAGCCTCCAGGGCGGGTGCGTGTCGGTACGCGTGGAATCGTTGACTCATGAGACCTATCCGCCGCGTGAACAGCAAGGGCTGATTCCCTGGCTGGACGCAGAGCCGGCCGTTCCACACGTCAGGCTCGCCGAGATCATTGCGACGAGCAGCAGCGCGAGCGAAGACCGGATGCGGGACAAGATTCTGTCCAGTGCCCGTGAAATAGGGGCCGATGCGGTGGTGAAGGGCAAGACCGATGTGCTGGAGACGATGGGGCCTGGTCCACTCTATGAGTCGACATTGAGCCCGGCTGGGGCCGATTACAGCCCATTCTGGGGCGGGTGGTGGTCGCCGTTTTATCTCGATCCCTGGAGTTTCGTTCAAGGCGGGGCCGACCAAAAACAGTGGACGATCTATGTGTCGGGAATGGCCATCCGGTATCGGATAGTCGAAGGCGAAGGACCACCGCACTAAATGGTGAGGCTCTCAGAGATGCACCGAGGGCACATGAATGGAGGGTGGTGAATGAATCTGATCACGGCTCGGGTGGTTCTGATCATCGGCGGATTGGCCGGCTTCGCCGGAGGCGCGCTCGCCGCGTGGCTGCTGCTCAACAATCAGGCCCTCGCCCAAGGTGTGGCTGAAGAGAGGGCGCCGGTCGTCAGCGCGCAAGAATTTCGGCTGGTGGATCAACAAGGGAAATCGCGTGCGGTGCTCGGCTTCTCGGCCGATGGCGAGCCCTATCTCGCCATGCTGCATCGTGATGGGACCAGGATCATCTGGCTGGGCCTCTCTGAAGAATCGGGACTCGCGATCCGGGATGTGGACGGGAAAACGCGCCTGATTCTGAGCTTGGACACAATGGGAGAGCCGTCGATGATCCTGCGAGACCGGCAGCACCAGACCCGTTCGATCAAGCCGTGATACCCGCGGCCCTGCGTCGAAACGGCAGAGGTTGTCCGTGGTCTTGAACGTGTGTGAGGCGCAGAGCCTGTGCGAGAAAGAGGTGGAAACAACTGAAGCTGGTCGGATAGCGCGAGACAGGACGAAGGAGGGAGCATGAACGGGATGCGAAGACGAATACAGACAATGGGAGCGATCCTCCTATGGGTGGTCACAGTACTGACGATGGGGTGCGCAGGGACGACGGTTTTCGAGCCGCGGCCCGCTGAGTTCGTAGAACCGGTGCTGGGTATGCTCAACAAGGGCATTGTCTCTCTCACGGTCAATATCGAGCGAGCCGGGAAGCGGATCGAGGAACTCAAGCGGTTTCCCGATACGCAGGATACGTTGCTTCAGGAACTCCGTGCGATGGATCTCTTAGGTCTCGAGTTGCACCAGCAACAATGGATCCTGCAGCGGAACCACCTCCATGTTGCGAAAGGGCAGATGCTGGCCGTCAAACACAACCCGACCGAGAAGACCCGATTGCTTGAGGAATGGACCGCCCATGAACGGCAATACGAGCAGGATCTGGAGACGTTTCGGCAGAAGCGGCTCGATCTGGAACACAAACGCCTGAAGGCGGAGGCGCAACTGATCGAGGCATCTCTCCGATGAGCGGATGTCGGACGACGAACGCTTTGGCGAATGCACCATGGGGCAAACGGTGTGTCCTGGCGCTGGCAGGATTGATGATGTGGCAACTCGCCGCCTGCGCCGGCGTGGACGTGGTGCGATTAACGAGTGCGACCTTTCCGTCAAAGTCATCCAGTGAAGAGGTTGAGGTGTTGGAGCAGGAACCGACACGTCCCCATGTTCGGATCGCGCAACTCCATATTGATGACTCCTCGTCGAGCTTTAAACGGATGCAGTCGCGCGTACTAGCCAAAGCCGCCAGCCTCGGCGCGGACGCGGTGGTGTTCGCCAAACCGGAGCGCATTGTCACACATCAGATCGCATACCAGCCAGTCTATAGTCCATGGGGGTATTACAGCCCCTTCTATGGGCCTGCATGGGGATACGGAGCCTGGTATGGGCCGTGGGCATGGGGTGGCTACGCGGGCAGCATGGCAGTGCCGTACGATCTGCAAATTAACGCGTTGTCAGGAACGGCGATTCGATACACGGGCTCCGAGAAATCCGCCTTCAAGTGACGGTCGAGAAGGAAGCAGGTGACGGATATGCCGGCGACACATGAATTCGATCTGGTCTGCATCGGGAGCGGGCCGGCCGGCCAGCGGGCCGCTGTTCAGGCCGCGAAGTTGGGCAAGTGCGTCGGCCTCGTGGAGAAAGGCCAGATGCTCGGAGGCGTGTGTCTGCAACCGGGAACCATCCCCAGCAAGACATTCCGCGAAGCCGTCTTGTCCTTTACTCACCGGAACGGCCATTTCCACCGCAGTCTCGGGTCGCTCTCCGTTTCCCGCAGCACCAATCGTCCCACGATGGAGCAATTGCTGGAACGTGTCGAGTCGGTGGTGCGTCGCGAAGCGGAAGTTGTGGAAGACCAGCTCTGGCGGAACGAGATTGAGCTGATCAGGGGCGAAGCCTCATTTCAAGATCCGCACACGCTCCTTGTACGCTCTGAGGAAGGGTCTCGCAGCGTGACCGCTGACCGGATTCTCATCGCGGTCGGGACGACACCGGCGCCACCTCCCGGCGTGTCGGTGGACCGGGACGTCATCGTGACCAGCGACGACCTCGTGCAACTCAGGCGGCTGCCGCGGAAAATGGCCGTAGTGGGCGGAGGGGTCATCGGCATCGAATATGCCTCCATGTTCGCGGCCCTGGAGATTGATGTCACGCTTGTCGATAAGCGTGAGCGCCTCCTGGAATTCCTGGATGGGGAGATTGTCGAGGAGCTGATGCACCAGATGCGGAACCGAGGGGTCACCTTCCGGTTAAGTGAAGCGGTCGAACGCCTTGAGATTGCCGACGGCCCACCGCGTCAAGCCATTCTGCATCTGGAATCGGGCAAGCGGATCGTCTCGGACCTGGTGCTGTTTTCGGCCGGGCGGATCGGCGCCACCGCATCACTCAATCTTGAAGCGGCCGGACTCACAGCCGACGAGCGAGGGCGCATCAAGGTTGATCGCCAGTTTCGGACCTTGGTCCCGCACATCTTCGCCGCAGGCGACGTCATCGGGTATCCCAGCCTCGCTGCGACCTCTGCAGAACAGGGTCGGCTGGCTTCCTGCCATATGTTCAACGTCCTAGCGGATCCCATGGCCGATCACTTCCCAATCGGCATCTACGCCATGCCGGAGGTATCGATGGTCGGTGCTCCGGAACACGCCTTGACCGAGAAAAAGATTCCCTATGAGACCGGCGTGGCCCGCTATCGGGAGATTGCCCGTGGCCAGATTCTGGGCGACGACAGCGGCTTGCTCAAGTTGCTCTTCCATCGGGAGGACCGACGTTTACTAGGGGTGCACGCGATCGGCACCGGCGCGACGGAACTCATTCACATCGGCCAGGCCGTCCTGGGCCTCAAGGGAGGTCTCGAGTACTTTTTAGACACCGTGTTCAACTATCCCACGCTGGCCGAGTGTTACAAGGTGGCGGCTCTGAACGCGTTCAACAAACTGGCGATGTGATGACTGCCGGCGGGATCGTCCCGTCTGTAACTATATGCAATCGTTCATACCACAGCCCGATCGTGGGAGTTGGTCAAGACTGCGTATGTTTCCGAGTCAGAGATCACACGAGACGCTACGTGTTGAGGGTAACTCATGGACAACGTATTGAAAAAGTTGCAGGAGATTCTCAAAGGAGCGGCGGGCATTCTGTATCACACCCTCCTTGTTGCGCTCAGCGCAGGGGTCTTGCTCTCGTTGCCACTTATCGCTACCTGGATAGACCAGCAGTTCTTCGCTGTCTGGCCATTGGTTGAGAAAGAGAAGATCTATCTCGTTTCTGGAGAGACAATCGTCGCGATCCTGCTCATCGCCGCGATGAACTATGTGTACCGAAGCGTGAAGGACAGGGGGCTTGCCAAGATGGCAGAAGATGCGGGCTTGGAGTGTTTCGTTTCGTCCCAAGGTGGTTTTAGGCAGAGGAGAGTCAGGAGGCTGAAGAAGAAGCACGGTCTGGCACGGAATATCATGATTATAGGCGTCACGGGTGCCAGAACACTGGTCAATCCGTCGGGAGATCTCTATCCCCTAGTGCAGAATTGCCTGGAAGCTAAAATCATGCTTCTCAATCCCGATAGTGAGGCCGCATGGGCGCGGTCTAGGACTCGGCTCATTCCCGGTGTCACGATTGAGCGACTCCAAGAAGAGGTCAGACAAAGCATACATTTTCTCAAACGTCTGAAGGCTGCCCAGAAACCCATTACACTCAAGCTCTACTCAGACCCACCGCTTGTCAAGCTCGCGATCTTGGGCGATTACATCTGGTTGCAGCACTATCACCCGGAGTTGGATGTCCAGACGATGCCGCAATATGTCTTCAAGCATAATCAAAACGACCACGGTCTTTACACGCTGTTCTACCAGTACTTCATGAAGAGGTGGGAGAGCCCAGGTATCCCGGAATATGAACTGGAGACGGACATGCTTGTCATAAGAGGAAGAAGGAATGAACACGCGGTGGCGAAAAGCAGTGCATTCGGCGCACCGGGAGAGACAGGTGTCGTCCACGGCGACACTGGGCCAGGAAGTTCGTCATGATCCAATACCGGCTCGGACAATCCGTGGTCGCCACTGTGGGATGAATTCATCGCAATGAAACTCGTCGGCAAAATTGTCATTTTTGCGTTGGTCTTTTCCACTGTGTTCTTCGTTTTACACACGGCGGACTCTACTGGGACAATTATCAGGGCCGATCTCGAAGACCTGGGAGGCATCCCGTGGTTGTACTCCGCAGTCTGTCTCATTTTCAGTATCTTGGCCGGGTTCGTCATCCAGCATGAATGGGACCAGTGGAACGACCTCGTTGATGCCATCAAAGGGGAGATCAGCGCGCTGCAGCACCTGTGGCTGTGGTCCCAACATGTCCCTGACCTCGGGAAGAAATTGCGAGAAGCGATGCGACAGTACCTAACGGCCACGATTCAGGACGAATGGGGTGCGGCCGCGAATGGCGAGAGCGAGGCTGCGCAGAAACCCCTCGCAATGATCTGGGAAGCAGTGGCGGCACTCCCCCCATCTCCCGGCCTGGTAATGACGGCGACTGCGATTGTCGGTGATCTCCTGCGGCATCGGGAACACCGCCTGCACTCCGGTCAGCGGCGCATGCCGCCGATTTTGAAAGCGACGGTGGGATTCGCCGATGGATTGGTGATTGTCCTGTCGTTGTTCGTCGGCGTGAAACATCTGTGGCTCGATTACCTCTTCACCCTCAGCATCGCGCTGCTGGCCTATGTCGTCTATCTGGTGATCGACGATTTGGATCATCCGCTGCGACCAGGTATTTGGCATGTGACCTCCAAGCGGTATGAGCGTCTGCTCGCCCAGCTTCAGCAGCAGACATAACGCTGTGCGATGGGGTGATTTGCACACGAGGTACGGCTCCATGAGAAGTGGCTTGGCTGGCCAGAGAGAAAGGAGGCTTCAGCGATGACATCCCCTAGTCCGCCATGTGACCCAGAGGAGATCGCCTCTCTGAGGAAATCGAACCCACAAGATTCCAGGCGGAGCTTTTTAGGAAGGGCCGTCGCGGCGATCGCCGGAGTGATCGGGATCGGCTTGGGAGTTCCGCTGGCTGGTTACGTGAGTTCGCCGGCTCTCAAGCGCCGGGATACACCGTGGGTTGAGGTCGGCTCCACGGACGGGGTTCCAGTGGGTGAACCAGCGGAACTGGAATACACGGGCACGGTGAAAGACGGCTGGCGGACCGTGATGGGGAAAAAAGCGATCTGGGCGATCAAACAACCGTCTGGAGCGGTTACGGTGTTCTCGCCCATCTGTCCTCACCTGGGTTGCGGGTTCCGGTGGGATGGGGGAGACAAGACGTTCAAGTGTCCCTGCCACGGAAGTGTTTATGACGTGACCGGAAAAGTGTTGGCTGGACCGGCGCCTCGGCCGTTGGATGTGTTGCCGTCCAAGGTCGAGCAAGGAAAGCTCTTCGTTATCTACAAGGAGTTCAAGTCCGGGCTGGATCACCAGGCGGAGCTGTAGCGCGCGGTCGCGACGAACCGTTACGAAGAATCCGGGCCTCGCGCCTGGTGGTCGTGCCGTGCGCATCGGCACAAGGAACTCCTCCAAGGAGTGTCCCGATGAATCGAGGCATCCTTCTCGCTGCCGCCGTGCTGATCGCGGCAACTCTGTCCTGTACGCACTGGCGCGCCCAGTATCTCGACGAGGCTCGCCATCGGGCGACGCAGGAGGAAGTCGCGCAGCGACTCGGGCAGCCCCAAGAGACCCGCATCTCGGCCGGCGAAACCGTCTGGCTGTATCGGGTGACCGGCGGCACGACCCCGCCGCCGATGGGCAGCGGGGAGCCGTACTGCCAAGAATATCGCCTGACTTTTGATGCGGACAAGATTCTGCGCAACTGGGAGCGGTATCGTTGTTAAGCTTGGCACCTCCATGAATTGGCGACCGACAGGAGGGATGACGCCATGATCTCGCGTCTGTATGACTGGCTTGATGCCCGGCTGAAGCTCAAACCGCTTGAACGCACCCTGCTCGACGAGCCGATTCCGGGCGGTGCGAGTTGGATCTATGTCTTCGGCTCTGCCACGCTTTTCTTATTCTGCCTGCAGGCCATCACCGGCATGTTTCTGGCCATCTATTACGTGCCCTCGCCCGATGCCGCCTACGACACGGTCCAATTCGTTCAGCACGACGTGAGCTTCGGATGGTTTGTGCGGGGCCTGCATCACTGGGGCGCCTCGGCGGTGATGGTGGCGATCGGCCTCCACTTGCTCCAGGTCTTTCTGTACGGAGCGTACAAACCTCCACGGGAACCCATGTGGATCGTAGGGGTGCTCCTGTTGCTTTTCATGATGGCCTTCGGCTTCACCGGCTATCTATTGCCCTGGGATCAGAACGCCTACTGGGCGACACAGGTCGGAACGAACATGGTGGCCTCGGTGCCGCTGATCGGTGATCTCCTGGTCCGGCTCTTGAGAGGGGGCGAGAGTCTCGGCGCCTTGACGTTGTCCCGCTTTTTCGCCCTGCACGTGCTCTTTCTCCCGACGCTGCTGGTGAGCGGGATTCTGCTCCATCTTTTCATTTTGCGACGTGTAGGGCCGGCCGGACCCTGGAGCCAGGAGGGCGCCCGGCAAGCCAGCGAACCGTTCTACCCGCGTCAGGTCTATATGGATGCGGTCGTGATGCTGGGGGTGTTTCTGACGGTCGTGGCCCTGGCGGTGGCCGTGCCGTTTCCGCTGGCCGACCGGGCGGATCCGTCCGACCATACGTTCACGCCGGTCCCGGAGTGGTACTTTCTCTTTTTCTACCAGTTCCTGAAGTATATGTCCGGTCCGTTGGAGCCGTTGGCCACATGGGTGTTGCCGGCCCTCTTTATCCTGGGCCTGCTCTTGCTTCCGTTTCTGGACCGTAACCCTGAGCGCCGTCCGTTGGCCCGACCGGTCGCCGTCTCGGCGGGAGTTGCGTTCCTCGCGGTCGTCTTCGCGTTGCTCGGTATTTCGTTGAAGAATCTGTATGCGGTTCCCAGGGAAGATCCCTCGGTGACGCATGGCCGTGCGCTCTATGCGCAGCACCACTGCTCGGCCTGCCACAAGATTCATGGCGAAGGCGGGAAGGTGGGACCGGACCTCTCGTATGTGGGCGATGACAGGCCGGACCGGGACTGGCATATCCGCCATTTCCGGGATCCGCAGTCCGTCTCGCCTGGGTCCTTCATGCCGAAGTTCCTGCTCGCGGACAAGGACATCGCGGATCTGACCAGTTATATGCTGAGCCTCAGAAGTCAGACCACGAAAGAAGATGGGAAGTAGTCGCTCGCTGATTTGACAAGGCAAGAAACCGGCACTCTGCCCGTGTGTCAGCAAGCTAGGCGGCGGAAGGGGAATTCCGTGAGAACAAGGCAGATGCCGCGGAGAGGAGGACGATTCATGAACGCCACTGGATTGATTCTCATGATCGCAGTCTGGTTGGTCGCGGCATCCTGCACGGAGCAAGGGAGTTCAGGCAAGAATGGAGGCGGTCCGTCAGCGAAGACAGAACAGGCTGTGTTACCGAAAGCGAGCCCGAAACAGGCACCCAGCATTGTCCGTAACCCCGCGGATATTCCGGCACCGATCGGCCATCGCGATCCGAAACTCATTCGGGTCGATCTGGAGGCGGTGGAAGTGGAAGGACAACTGGCGGACGGCACGACTTACACCTACCTGACGTTCAACGGACACGTGCCGGGCCCCTTCCTTCGGGTGCGGATCGACGACACGGTCGAACTGCACCTGAAAAACCGCGAGACCAGCCAACTGACTCATTCGATCGATTTGCATGCCGTCACGGGACCTGGCGGCGGGGCGGTCCTGACCCAAGCCCCTCCCGGCGAGGAAAAGGTCTTCACCTTTAAGGCGATCAAGCCTGGTCTGTTCGTCTACCACTGCGCGACCGCAATGATCGCCGAACACATCAGCGGCGGCATGTATGGCTTGATCCTGGTCGAGCCGAAAGAAGGGCTTCCTCGGGTGGATCGCGAGTTCTACGTGATGCAAGGGGAGGTCTATACCCATCAACCGTTCGGAGAGTATGGGCTGCAGCGGCTCGACCGGAACAAGCTGTTGGCGGAGGGGCCCGAATACGTCGTGTTGAACGGGGCGGTGGGCGCGCTGACCAAGGAGCACCCCTTGCAGGCGAAAGTCGGTGAGACGCTCCGCATGTTCTTCGGGGTGGGAGGACCCAATTTGCTCTCGTCGTTCCACGTCATCGGGGAGCATTTCGACCGAGTCTATGACCAGGCGTCTCTGACCAGCCCGCCCGTGACCAATGTGCAGACCACCGCGGTAGCTCCAGGCGGCGCGACTGTCGTGGAACTCAAAGTGGAAGTGCCGGGCCGGTTCCTGCTCGTCGATCACGCACTTTCACGGTTGGAGCGGGGACTGCTCGGCTTCCTCCAGGTTGAAGGAGCAGCGCAGCCAGAACTGTTTCACGAAGGCGGGGCGGGCCCCTCTCCTGTCCGCTGACTTCTGTACGTCGGCGTGACAAACAGCGGAGCGGTAACAGTCCCAGGGGCTATGTTCGAAACTCAACCATGAGGAGGAGACTACAATGAAAGTAAAAGCGATCGCAGCAATACTTGGGGCGTGCTTTCTCTTCCTGAGCATCGGCACGCTGTCCTACGCCCAAGAAGCCAAGGGTCCGACGCAATTCAACCTCGCGATTCTTGCCGAGCACAATGTCAGCTTTGTGCTTCCTTCCGCCATCATCGTGGATGAGCGGGGGAAGGTGAGCGGAATCACCCTGACTGTCACGAACCATACGAAGAAGGAGCAAGGGTTCGTGATCGACAAGTTGCGCGCGAAGGAGGTCGTGAAGCCAGGAGAAATCAAGACCATCAAGCTTTCGTCTACCGATTTGGATGCCATCGGAACCGATCAGAGTGTGTTCCCGTACTATAGCCACCTGGACACAGGGCACATCGGCGGGCTGCTGTACATCAAACGCTGAGCAGTGGTGGTATTCGCGGAGCGTTGGAACCCCTGGGACGCTCCATGGTTACGACATGTGGACACATGATCGGAGTTCGTGTGGGGGACCTTACGTCTGTCTTCGGTGTCGCTCGATGGCGATGAGGACGAACAAGAAGATCCCCAAGGCAGCAACAAGCACGAAAGCGCGATGGACCGATGCCGAGGTAGAGGCCCACTCTTCGCCGAGAGTGTAGCCCGCTACCAAGAAGCTGAGCGACCAGATGAGTGCTCCTGTGTAAGAGAACAGTGCGAAGACGGCGAGTGGGAGGTTCGAAGATCCGGCCAACAGTGCGGTGAGATGCCGCACGCCGGGGAGAAAGTACCCGAGCAAGAGCAGGTACTTGCCCCACCGCAGGTACCAGCGTCGGGTCATCTCCAGTTTGTCCGGATCAAGACGAAGCAGAGTCCCTTGTCTGCCGACAAGAAGCCCACGGAGACCACGCCCGATGCCGTAACTGATGCTGATGCCGCAGGCGCTTCCGAGGAAGGCGGTCAGAGCGGTGGGCAGAGGGGCAAGCGAGCCTTTGTAGATCAAGTACCCCGCGTACAGGAGTAGGGTTTCGTCCGGGACGGGGAGTCCCACGATGCCGAGCATCAACAGCGAGAACAGCGCTGGGTATCGATGGTGAGTTATCCAGGCGAAGATCTGATCCATGAGATGATGCCGATCACCACAGTCATTCCTTCCGGCCAGGTGCACAATACCACAAAAGAGAGGAAGCCGGACCAGCAACGGAATGAGCGATGGATCGACTGAAACCTCCTTGCTGGAGAGGGTTGGGTCATGGTCCCACGTAGTTGTTGCGACAGAGCCGTCAGGCTCAGCGGAGAGGCACGCCGCATGCACTCTCCAATCCTCATGAGAACACATGGGAGGTCTCAAAACGGAGTCGCCGTCACGGTGGAATTGAGTATAAAGAACTGCTACAAGACAAAGAAGAGGTGTGTCTGGCGCAAGGGACGACACGAGCCTTGCTCGTCCCACCCATCGGCCTGCCCGCCGCCTGGACCTATTATCGGGGCGGCTATGTTAATTTCGAGGTCGCCATGCTGCTCTGCGCGGGAATCGTTGCGGGCGCTTACTGGGAGCCAAGCTGGCGACCGGCTTGGCCAACGTCATGTTGGAACGAGTCTTCGGTGTGGCGATGCTGGCGATCTCGTTGAAGATGGTGTTTGCCAAGTGAGCGCTGATATGGACTCCCAATTCCGTCAGCTCTCCGGAGCAGAAATCGGTACGATCACCGAGGTGCAGGGCCCGGTGGTGGACATCGCCTGTCGCCGGTTGCCGCCCATGCACCAAGCCCTCTACGCGGCGCTCGACGACGAGCGCTACCTGTTTGAGGTGCACCAGCACCTGGACGAACGCCACGTCCGCGCGATTACCCTTCACGCCACAGCCGGGCTGCAACGCGGCATGCCGGTGTTCGACACGGGCGCGCCGTTGCATGTGCCGGTGTCTCAGGAATGTCTCGGCCGCTTGCTGAACGTCTTCGGTGAACCGCTGGATGGCGGAGCCGTCCTGGCGAGTCAGGAGTTCCGCAATATCCTCGGCCGTCCTGTGCCGTTGAGCCAAACCATCATGGCGAGCGGCATTTTGGAAACAGGGATCAAGGTGATCGACTTGCTCTGTCCCTTCATCGAGGGCGGCAAGACCGGACTGTTCGGTGGCGCCGGGGTGGGGAAGACCGTGCTGATCACCGAGTTCATGCAGGCGATCGTCACTCTGCACCGCGGAGTGTCAGTGTTCGCCGGGGTCGGCGAACGGATTCGGGAAGGTCACGAGTTGTGGCATGACATGCAGCAAGCGCGAGTGATGCCGCAGACCGTAATGGTGTTCGGGCAGATGGATGAATCGCCGGGCGTCCGGTTTCGGGTGGCACTGACGGCCTTGACCTATGCCGAGTATCTTCGGGATACGCTCGGCAAGGAGGTGTTGTTCCTTATGGATAATGCGTTCCGCTTCGTCCAAGCAGGCAGCGAAATTTCCGGCCTTCTGGGCAGAATGCCGGCGACTGTGGGGTATCAGCCCACGCTGGCGACTGAAGTCGCCGAGTTGCAGGATCGCATCATCTCCACCACGCATGGCGCCATCACGTCGGTGCAGGCCGTCTATGTCCCGGCGGACGACATGACCGATCCAGCGGTGACCAGCATCATGAGCCATTTGGACACCATGGTGGTGCTGTCGCGGTCTCAGGCGAGTCAGGGGATCTACCCGGCGGTCGATCCCCTGCAGTCGACCAGCAAGTGGATGGACCGGCACTTCCTTGGAGATCGCCACTATGCGGTCGCAGAAGGAGTGCGGGAACATCTTGCCCGGTACCGCGAACTCGAAGACATCATCAGCATGCTCGGCCTCGAGGAGTTGTCGGAAGGCGACCGGCGGATCGTGGTGCGAGCGCGCAAGGTCCAGCGTTACCTGACCCAGCCCTTCCACGTGACCGCAGCCTTCACGGGCATGGCCGGGGCCTCCGTGCCCCTGGAAACCACGTTGGACGATTGCGAAGCCTTTCTCACAGGCAAGTTCGACCATGTTCCCGAAGACACATGTTACATGCGCGGGTCGATGAAACAGGCCGAATCATGAGCCGGTTCACCCTCCATTTGCAGGCCGCCACGCAATACGAACGAATTGACGGCGTCATGAGTTTCGTCGGGGCGGATCGCTCCGGCGCATTCGGCCTACTCGCCGGGCACGAGCGCATGGTGACCGCGCTCCTGTTCGGCCTAGCGAGATTTCGCACGGCCGTCGCTGACTGGCAGTACCTGGCGCTCCCCGGCGGCGTTCTCTATTTTGTGAACAATGAGCTGTTCATCAACACCAGACACTATCTCCGCGATACCGACTACCGTCGGATCGCCGCCGCCATGGAAGAACAACTCGTAAAAGAAGAAGCGGACCTGCAGGCCATGAAGGAAAGCCTGCGGCGCCTGGAGGAGGAGATGCTCAAGCGCCTGTGGAGGATGGGGCGGACCGGAAAGGGATGACCACCGAGAATCGCAAGGAATTGAAGCAAACCGTTGAGAAGCAAGCGGCGAGGATGAAGCAAGCCGAGCGGGACCGTTCCACGCTGCTGGCCCAGACTGCGTACCTCGGCACGCTCGGCCTGCTTTTGGTCCTGCCGGTCATTGCAGGCGCCTATCTCGGACGCTGGCTGGATTCCCTCATGTCCGGGTATTCCATCCGCTGGACCATCAGCATGATTCTGGTCGGGCTCGCCGTCGGAGCGACCAATGTCTATCTGTTTGTGAGGCACTGACTCATGGAGAGCGCGCTGGCTTCAGGAGCGGTGTTTTGGATCGGACCGGTGGGCCTAACGGAACCGGTTCTCACGACCTGGGCGATCATGCTACTGCTGACGGTGCTCTCCTGGCTGGCCTCACGCCGGCTCGGTTCTCACCCCGCTCCATGGCAGGTCGTGGTGGAGGGGCTCGTCGGAGCCGCAGAGGATGCGATTCGTTCCATCCTTCCCGCGCATGTCACACGGATTTTCCCCTTCGTCGCCACCTTGTGGATTTTTATTGTCGTGGCCAACCTGAGCGGGCTTATCCCCGGCGTTCATGCGCCGACCGCCGATCTGTCCGTCACCTCTGCGTTGGCCATCCTGGTCTTCGTGTCCGTACACTGGTTCGGCATTCAAGCCGAAGGATGGAGGAAGTATTTCCGCCATTACCTGATGCCGATGCCTGTACTGCTGCCGTTTCATCTCATGGGCGAAATCACCAGGACCGTGACCCTGGCCGTCCGTCTCTTCGGCAATATGATGAGCTTGGAGATGGCGGCGCTGTTGGTCCTTCTTGTTGCGGGATTCCTGGCCCCTGTACCGTTGCTGGTGCTGCACATCGTTGAAGCCCTGATCCAGGCCTATATCTTCGGCATGCTGGCGCTGATCTATATTGCCGGGGCGATCCAGACGCAACAACTTCGACAACAACCAGACAAAGGATGATGGCTATGCGCGACATGACATGGTTTACCCTCGCATCCACGGTCTCGGCGGTGCTGGCTATCGCGGTCGGCACTGCGGGTCCCGCCCTGGCCATGGGCCGCGCGATTAGTCAGGCCTTGGACGCTCTGGCGAGACAGCCGGAATCGGAGAAGACGATTACGCGGACTCTGTTCATCGGGCTGGCCATGATCGAGTCGCTGGCCATCTATTGTCTGGTGATTGTCTTGATCGTGCTCTTTAGAAATCCGCTGCTGGAATACCTGTTGAAGTAACAGAAGGCAGACTTTCGCCTCCTCACGGAGGACGCATCGCTGCCGGTCAGGATGAGCATGCAGCTCGACTGGACTACCTTCGCTCTTGAGATCCTCAACTTCCTTGTTCTCGTTTGGCTCTTGAAGCGGTTTCTCTACAGGCCGGTCTTGAACGCCATCGTGCAGCGACGGTCCCGCATTGAGACCAGTCTAGCCGAATCCGAACAGAAGCGAACCGAAGCCCAGGCTTTGCGTGAACAGTATGAGCGGCGGCTCGTCGAGTGGGAGCACGAGAAGGAGCAGATGCGAGCGCGCGTGGTGCAGGAAGTGAACGAAGAGCGGACCCGTTTGCTTGAGGGGCTTCAGACATCGCTTCAGGCGGAACGCGACAAGGCGCGGACATTGGAGATCCGCCGCATCGCTGAATTGACACGTCAGGCTGAAGAAGCGGCCGGCACTCAAGCGGCGCAATTTGCCGCCAAACTGCTGGGCCGGCTGGCCGGGCCTGAACTCGAAACGAGACTCGTGGACATGGTCCTGAAAGATCTCCAGAACCTGCCTCAGGCACAGCGGCAGGCTCTGCATGCAGCCGGCACGAAAGCGGAAGTTCCGGTCAACATCGTCAGTGCCTACCCCATGAGCCAGACGCAGCGAGAGGCATTGGCGCAGGTGCTCCAGAGTGTGGCGGGCAGGAGCCTCGGCTGTACATGGAGCGAGGATCGCGAACTGATCGCAGGCCTGCGCGTCACTATTGGGCCCTGGATCCTCCGCGCGAACCTCCAGGATGAATTGAAATTCTTTGCCGAGGCGCCCCATGACTGATGGGTTGACTGTTTCTCCCGCATCGCTGCTTGCCGGCCGGGCTGAGTGGTTGCGGCACTATCAGTTCGAGTTGCGGCTTTCTGAGCAGGGTACCGTGGTGTCGGTGGGGGACGGGATCGTATGGATCGAAGGCCTCCCTTCCGCCACGATTGAGGAAATCCTCTGGCTGGAAGACGGGAGCCGCGCCTTGGTCTTCCACCTCGGGAAGGACATGATCGGAGGAATTCTTCTTCAGCAAACGGACGGATTGACCGCGGGGACGGCTGCCTCTCTCTCGAGGCAGAGGCTCAGTCTCCCTGTTGGGGACATCCTGATCGGTCGTGTGATCGATCCGTTGGGGAACCCGCTCGATGGTCTCCCGCCGCCGGTCGCAACCGGGAGGCGCGCCCTCTTTGCCGCCTCTCCGCCGATTGTGATGCGTGACTTCGTGCAGCGTCCGCTCTACACGGGAAACAAGGTGGTGGATACCCTGATCCCTATCGGCAAGGGGCAGCGGCAGCTCGTCATCGGGGACAACGGCGTGGGCAAGAGAGCCCTCGCGCTCGATATCGTGATCAATCAGCACGGGAAAGACGTCTTCTGCGTCTATGTACTGATCGGCCAGAAACGATCGAGCGCGGTGAACACGATCCAGATCCTGCGCGAGCAGGGGGCGCTGGACCATACGGTGGTGGTCGTCGCCGAAGCCACTGCGCTGCCAGGCCTTCAGTATTTGGCTCCCTTCGCCGGGTGCGCCGTAGCCGAATTCTGGATGGGGCAGGGCAAGGACACGCTGATCATATACGACGACCTCAGCACTCACGCGCGAAGCTACAGAGAGCTCTCCTTGCTGTTGCGCCGCCCGCCGGGACGCGAGGCCTATCCGGGCGACATCTTCTTTCTGCATTCCCGATTGCTCGAACGAGCGACCTGTCTGGCGCCGGCGGCCGGCGGCGGGAGCATGACGGCGCTCCCCATCGTGGAGACGACGCAAGGCGACATTGCGTCCTATATCCCGACCAATCTGATCTCGACCACGGACGGACAAATCTACATGGATGCCAGGCTCTATGCCAGCGGCGTCCAGCCCGCAATCGATGTGACCAAGTCGGTGTCGCGGATCGGGGGGAAAGCCCAGCATCCTCGCGTCAAAGAACAGGCCGGGCGGATGAAGCTCGATTACCTGCAATTCCTGGAGCTGGAGGTCTTCACTCGCTTCGGCGCCCGCCTTGAACCGGCAATGGAGGCGAAGATCAAACGGGGGCGAGTGCTCCGCGAGATCCTGAAACAGGAGCGGCTTTCGCCGCTTCCGATCGAGTGTCAGCTCGCGTGGTTGATCGGGTTCAATCGTGGTCTGTTTGACGAGGCGTCGCCGTCGGAGGTGAAGGCCATCACGGACCATCTCCAGAGGCAAGTGCACGCCAGCGCGCTCTCGCTCGACAGCCCCCTCGACCAGTGGACAGCGGCCGTCATGGACTGGGTGAAAGGAGCGGCTGGATCGTGAAACGCCGGGAACTCGAAGATCGTCTTCATGGCCTGAACGACATCAGCGGCATACTCGGCGCGATGAAAAATCTCGCGCTGCTGGAGATTCAGAAGCTCGGTCGCTTCCAGTCCGCACAACGACGGGTGGTGGCGAGCATGGAGCAAGCGGCTGCGGACTTTTTCGCGTTCTACCCGACCGTGCAGGCCAACCCGGACCAGACGAGACCGGTCTGGCTTCTGGTCGGTTCGGAGCGGGGATTCTGCGGTGAGTTCAACCAGGCGGTGACGCAGACTTTCCTGGCACATCGAGAAGAGACGGGCCGCGGCCGCGAGCTTGTGGTCGCGGTGGGACAGAAACTGTCCTCGATGCTGGAAAAAGATTACCCGCTCGCCGCGACGTTGGCGGGACCGACAGTGGCGGAGGAAGTCCAGCCGGTCCTCATTCGGTTGATGGAGCAGTTACGCGAGCTCCAGCATCAGCAGCAATGGGATCGTCCGTTCGATCTCAGGATCCTGCACCATCGTCCGGATACGGGACAATCGCAGGTTCACCTGCGGCGGCCTCTTCAGCCTGTGCTGCAGCCGGTGCGCCGCTTCGCCTATCCTCCGCTCCTGAACCTCGATCCTCTGGCGTTTGCCGCGGATTTGCTCGGCCACTACCTGTTCGCGATCCTGCACGAAGTCTTCCACAGCTCTCTCATGGCCGAGAACATGTCCCGGTTTCAGCACATGGATCAGGCCATCCAACGATTGGAGAGGGACATCGCGGCACTCGTCCTGCGGCGCAACGTCCTGCGGCAGGAGGAGATCACCGAGGAAATCGAAGTCATCATGCTGAGCGTGGAAGCGCTGAGAAAGTCATACACGAGCTGATGCCGAGTCAGAGCATGCTCTCGTGAAGAAGGTCAATCAACGATGAGCCACCCTGCCTGGGGCATCCTGCGTGTACTGCCGAAGAAGCTGGAGTCACTGGCCGACTTGGCCATGGACTTGCGGTGGACCTGGAGTCATGCGAGCGATCGGCTGTGGAAGTTGATGGATCCTGAGATCTGGGAGCAGACCGAAAACCCTCGGGCGATCCTGCAGAGCATCTCGCAGAAACGCCTGGCACAACTGGCCACCGATGCCGAATTCCTCGACGAACTCGAACGGGTGAAGCGGGCGCGCCAGGCTTATCAGGGACACCGCGGCTGGTTTGCGCGGCGGTATTCGACCGAAGCACTCCAGCGCGTGGCCTATTTCAGCATGGAGTTCGGTTTAGGGGAGGCTCTGCCGCTCTATGCGGGCGGCTTGGGGGTCCTGGGTGGGGATGTTTTGAAAACCGCCAGCGACCTTGATGTCCCTGTCGTCGGCGTCGGACTCCTTTATCAGGAAGGCTACTTTCGCCAGATCCTCGATCGCGCTGGGCGGCAGATAGAGGCCTATCCGTACAACGATCCTTCCAGCCTGCCAATTCGCCCCGTGATGCCTCCAAGAAAAGAATGGTTGCAGATCCCGCTTGAGTTGCCTGGGCGGACATTATTGCTTCGCATTTGGCATGTCCAGGTGGGACGCGTGAGCTTATACCTGCTCGACAGCAATAACCCTCTGAACGGCGCGGCCGACCGGGGGATTACAAACCAACTGTACGATGACCGGCCGGAGATCCGCCTGCTCCAGGAAATCGTGCTCGGAATCGGGGGATGGCGGACGCTTGAGGCGCTGCAGCTTCGCGCCGAGGTCTGTCACCTCAACGAGGGCCATGCGGCATTAGCCGTGATCGAGCGAGCGCGTACCTTCATGCGCGAGATTGGCCTGTCCTTCTGGGAAGCCCTCTGGGCGACGCGGGCGGGCAACGTATTTACCACGCACACGCCCGTGGCCGCCGGCTTCGATGTATTTTCCGCCGAATTGATCCGCCAGTATATGGGCGATCACGTCGCACAGTTGGGTATCTCCATGGATGAGTTCCTGGGGCTTGGGCGGCGAGATCCTCACAATTCTGATGACCCCTTCACGATGGCGATCCTGGCGATGCGAGGGAGTGTCGCAGTGAACGGGGTGAGTCATCTGCACGGGGCGGTGAGTCGCCGTCTCTTCCAACCCCTGTATCCACGCTGGCCACAGGAAGGCGTACCGGTTGGTTCAATCACCAACGGAGTGCACGTGCCTTCATGGGACTCCGAGTGGGCCGATACACTCTGGACAAAGGCCGGGGGCAAAGCCCGTTGGATGGACGAACTCGATGCCCTGACGGATGCCGTTCAGTGTGTCGACGACACCGAGCTGTGGGCCATGCGCACAGCCGGTCGGAAGGCGCTGGCGGACTTCGCGCGCCAACGCTTGATCCAGCAGTATCGGCTGATGGGGGCCGATTCGGAGACCGTTCAACTCCTGATGCACGCGCTTGACCCGCAGGCGTTGACGATCGGCTTTGCACGACGGTTCGCCGGGTACAAGCGGCCGACCCTGCTCTTCCATGATCCTGAGCGGCTGACGAGGCTGCTGACGAATCCCGACCGGCCGCTCCAGTTGATTGTCGCCGGGAAGGCCCACCCGCACGACCAGGAAGGAAAGGACCTCGTCCAGGAATTTGTGCGCTTCGCGCGACAGCCCGCCGTCCGAGATCGGGTCATCTTTCTGGCGGATTACGATCTCGAACTCGCTGAGTATCTCGTGCAAGGCGTCGACGTGTGGGTGAACACGCCACGGCGACCCTGGGAAGCCTGCGGGACGAGCGGGATGAAAGTGCTGGTGAACGGAGGCCTCAACCTGTCGGAACTCGATGGCTGGTGGGCTGAAGCGTATTCCCCGGATGTCGGGTGGGCCCTCGGCGACAGTCGCGAGCCCACTGAAGCTGACCGGGATGCTGTCGAGGCGGCTGAGCTATATGACCTGCTTGAGCGGCAGATCGTTCCAGAATTCTATGACCGTGATTCCCGGGGGATCCCGGTCCGGTGGGTCGCCCGGATGCGGGCCAGCATGGCCAGGCTTGCGCCCCGGTACAGCAGCAACCGAATGCTCCGCGAGTATGTCGAGCAGCTGTATCTCCCCGCGGCGGCCCGAGTCCGGAAACGTACGGCGGATCATGGCTCGTTGGGAAAAGAGCTGCTCGCCTGGCAGCATACGCTCATACAGCACTGGCCGGCGCTCCGGTTCGGCACGGTCGAGGTGCGCCGAGAAGACAATGACTGGTGCTTTATGGTGACGCTATTCCTCGCCGGACTGGATCCAGCCGCTGTCACCGTAGAACTCTATGCCGAACCGCTCAATGAGGAGGCACCGGTGCGGGAGCCGCTGGTAAGACGCGAGCCGTTGGCCGGAGAAGCTGGCTGGTACCGGTATCAGGGGCGCGTGCCGGCGACGCGACCTGCCGATGATTTTACGCCGCGCGCGATTCCTGCGCATCCGGATGTGCAAGTCCCACTCGAAGAGGGCCATATCCTGTGGCAACGATAGTCGGGTCACAAGCGCGACGTAACCGTTCGACAACTGGATGGGCGAGCCGGGAGGGCCTGCCGTTTCCCCTCGGTGCGACATGGATCGAGTCGGAGCAGGCCTATAATTTCGCGCTCTATTCCCGATGGGCCGAGAGCGTGACCCTCCTGCTGTATTCGGAATCTGATGCCGTCACCCCCGTGTATTGCTATCGGTTCGATTACTTGAAGAACAAGTCGGGGCGGATCTGGCATTGTCGCCTGGCGAAAGATGGTGTTGGTGCGGCTCGATACTATGCCTATGTGATTGATGGGCCAAGGTCAAAAGAGGCGCATGGCGAGCATCGGTTTGATCCAGAAAAGATCCTGCTCGACCCCTATGCCCGCGCCGTATTCTTCCCTGCTGCTTTCGACCGACAGGCGGCGATGCGGCCGGGATCAAACGCGGGCAAGGCCCCATTGGGGTTTCTTTCTGTGGAAGAACAGGCTTTCGACTGGGGGAAGGATCGCGGCCCTCGTCACGAAGCTGACACCATTATATATGAGGTCCATGTCCGAGGGTTTACCGCACATCCCGCATCCGGCGTGAGCCCACACAAGCGAGGCACCTACGCCGGCTTTATCGAGAAGATTCCCTATCTGAAGGAGTTGGGCGTGACCGCGGTCGAGCTGTTGCCTGTGTTTCAGTATGATCCGCACGAAGACAACTATTGGGGCTATATGCCGCTCAATTTCTTTGCCCCACATCACGCCTACGCCAGCGCGATCTCGGCCGGCGACCAGCATCGAGAGTTCCGCGCGATGATCAAGGCCCTGCATAGGGCGGGTATCGAAGTCATCCTGGACGTCGTCTACAACCATACGACGGAGCAGGATCAGGCCGGTCCGGTCTATAGCTTCAAGGGGATTGATAACAGCACTTACTACATGATGACAGGTTGTGCGGAAGCGCCCTATGCCAACTTCTCGGGAACTGGGAACACGTTCAACTGTGCCAATCGCTATGTACGGAAGCTGATTCTGGATAGTCTACGGCATTGGGTGCGCGAGATGCATGTTGACGGGTTTCGGTTTGATTTGGCCTCGATTTTTACGAGGAACCCGGACGGCACGATCAACTGGGAAGATCCGGCGCTCTTCGGCGATATCCGTTCGGATCCGGACCTGGCGCATGTCCGTCTGATTGCCGAGCCCTGGGACCCCGCCGGTGGGTACGAACTCGGCCACCGGTTTCCGGGCATCATGTGGCACCAATGGAACGGGCGCTTCCGAGAAGACGTCCGCCGCTTCCTCAGGGGAGACCCAGCAATGGTGCCGGCGGTGATGCGCCGAATCTATGGCAGCGATGATCTGTTCCCGGACGATCGTGTGAATGCGTTTCATCCGTATCAGAGCGTGAACTATGTCACCTGTCACGATGGCTTTTCGCTGTATGACCTCGTATCGTACAACCACAAGCGGAATTGGGCGAACGGGCACGGCAACAACGATGGAGAACCGGAGAATTACAGCTGGAACTGCGGATGGGAGGGGGACGAGGGGGTTCCACCCGAAGTCATGGCACTGCGGAAACGGCAGGCGAAGAACTTCTGCTGCCTCCTGTTCCTCTCCAACGGCACACCGATGATACGGGCCGGCGACGAATTCCTGCAGACCCAAGCGGGAAACAACAACCCCTACAACCAGGATAACGAAACCAGTTGGTTGGATTGGAGCAGGCTCCGAACCAATCAGGATATCTTTCGTTTCTTCCGTCTGATGATTGCCTTCCGCAAGGCCCATCCGTCGCTTAGCCGGAGCCGCTTCTGGCGGGAAGATGTCTGCTGGTACGGCGTTGGCCCAACCGTAGATCTGTCATCTGACTCCCATAGCTGTGCATTTTGCGTGCATGGTTCCCCCATGGGAGACCAAGATATCTACGTGATGATCAACGCGTATTGGGAAGATCTCTCGTTCACCGTCCAGGAGGGTGCCACCGAAGAGTGGGAACGGGTCGTAGATACCAGCTTGACTCCTCCTGACGATATCCGCGAGCCAGGCTGCGGAGAGCGCCTCTCATCTCTGAATTACCGCGTCAGTGCCCGTTCGGTGGTGGTACTGGTCCGGAATGTATGAACAGCCCTGGAAAGCCGGCGCGTGATGCGGGTCCTCGTGTTGAATGCTGGAAGTTCATCGCTGAAATTTACCCTTGTCGGGATGGGATGATCGGGGGCCATGGATCCTGACCCGCTCACAATCCGGCAGGTGGCAAGGCGCACAGTAGTCTCGAAAAAGACTCTCGGGTTGTGAGGCTTGCTCGGGGAAGCTAGGGAAGGTCTGATTTATTCCTCTTGCGCAATGTGCTAAGGGTAACGCAACACTGAACGGGAGGCGCGCCCATGCAACAGCAGACATTAGCCGAGGTCACGTTCGAACAATATCGCAAGCCCACTCGCCGGGAACGGTTTCTCGACGAGATGAACCGCGTCGTGCCGTGGGCAGAATTGACCGCCGCGATTGAGCCGGTCTATCCCAAGGTCGAGGGTCCGGGGCGTCCGCCGGTGGGCGTCGAACGCATGCTGCGGCTGCATTGCCTCCAACAGTGGTTCAACCTGTCTGATCCGGCCGTGGAGGAGGCGCTGTACGACTCGCGCGCCCTGCGGCAGTTCGTAGGCATTGATCTGGGCCGCGAGCCCGTGCCGGATGAGACGACGATCTGTAAGTTTCGGCATCTCTTGGAAGCCCACCAGCTGGGCGAACAGCTCTTTGCGCGGATCGGGGAGTATTTGGCGAAGCAGGGCCTGCAGATGAGTCGAGGGACCATCGTGGATGCCACCATCATCAGTGCCCCCAGTTCGACGAAGAATCGCACGAAGGAGCGGGATCCGGAAATGCATCAGACCAAGAAAGGAAACCAGTGGTATTTCGGCATGAAAGCCCATATCGGCGTGGACAGCCGGACGAAGCTGATTCATTCAGTGGCAGCGACCGCCGCCAATGTGCATGACAGCCAGGTGTTACCAGACCTGCTGCACGGACAGGAGACACGGGTGTGGGGCGACGCGGCTTACAGTGGGCAGCGTGACGTGATCCGGCCGCTCCAGGGGCCAAGAGCTTCATCCAGACGAAAGCGCATCGTCATCGGCCGCTGAGCAAGACGGCGCGCGCCCGCAATCGCACGAAGTCGAAAGTCCGTGCCAAAGTTGAACATGCGTTCTTGGTGATCAAGCGGATCTTCGGGTGGGCCAAAGTCCGGTACCGTGGGTTGGCGAAGAATACCCACTGGCTATCCATCAGTTGCGGCTTGGCGAATCTGTATGTGGCGCGACGGCAGCTCTTGGCGGGGACGGAGGAGATGTGTGTCTGGAGACTGGCAGCGGGCCATCGGATGGTGGGTGCGCCCCTCGAAAAGGCTCCCGGACCAGCGGATGCCCACCGAATTGGCCCTGGTGACCAGCCCAGGAACAGATTTCTTCGTGCAAACGTGAATTAATCAGACCTTCCCTAGCTCTAGCAAGCTGAGGTTTGGACTCGCGAGGGATCACCTCTTACGTCCCCGTTTGAGATGTTCACCAAATGTTCACCAAGAGGCCGGAACTGGTCGGTTTGGGCGGGAACAGATCGGATGTCACGAAACGGGATTACGCACTGGCAGCTGCGATTCTATTGAGGAATGTGGAGAATTGTGCATGAAGGGGAGAAACGAGACGCGGTTTATGACTCTGCTGGTCTAACTATTTCGTGTGTTAGGGGCTTA